>JAIUOM010000156.1 GCA_020161215.1 Pseudomonadota bacterium | reverse complement strand
TGCCCGATGCCCGAGCCCGCGCGCGCGCCCATGGCCTGCGCCGATCCGGACGACCAGATCTTCATCGACCTGGCGTTTGCCGCCCAGGCCAGCCTGCTCAGCAAGGACTTGGCCGTGCTGGCGCTGGCGCGCCGGCTGGGGACGCATGGCATCATGGTGTGCACCCTCGGCGCCTGGCGCCCCGGACCGCTGGAGACCTGACATGACCGCAGCCTTCAAGCTCACCTATTCCACCATGTTCAACCCGCCGGCGCAGTTGCACGAGCGCTTTGACGCGGCGCTGGCCGAGCTGCGCGGCAGCGGCCTGGGCCGCGCCTACCCGCAGTGGATCGGCGGCCAGGCGGCGCCCGAAGGCCCGCGCTTCGAGGCGCGTTCGCCGATCGACCAGGACTGGTGCCTGGGGCATTTCGTGCAGGGCACGGACGAGGACGTGGACCGCGCCGTGCGGGCCGCCCGCGCGGCCGCCCCGGCCTGGGCCGCCACGCCGTGGGCCGAGCGCGTGGTGGTGTTGCGGCGCGCGGCGCGGCTGATCGAGGAGCGGGTGTACGCCATCGGCGCCGCCGTGGCCCTGGAAGTGGGCAAGAACCGCATGGAGGCCCTGGGCGAGGTGCAGGAAACGGCCGATTTGATCGACTGGTACGCCGAGCAGATGCAGTCCCATCAGGGTTTTGACCACGCCTTGGCCGACGACCCGTTGCCCGGTTTTCGCAGCCACAACCGCAGCGTGCTGCTGCCCTACGGCGTGTGGGGCGTGATCGCGCCCTTCAACTTCCCCTTCGCGCTGGCCGGTGGGCCGCTGGGGCCGGCGCTGATCGCCGGCAACACGGTGGTGTTCAAGGTCGCGCCGCAGGCCGCGCTGTCGGGCTGGCTGCTGCTGCAATGCCTGCACGACGCCGGCTTGCCGCCGGGTGCCGTCAACTACGTCACCGGGGGCGACGACACCGGCCGCGCGCTGGCGCGCCACCCGGACCTGGACGGCCTGACCTTCACCGGATCGCACGCGGTGGGCATGGAGGTGCTGCGCCACATGGCCACGGGGCGCTATCCGCGTCCGTGCATCACCGAGATGGGCGGCAAGAACGCCGCCATCGTCAGCCGCCACGCCGACCTGGAGCGGGCGGCGCTGGGCATCGTGCGTTCGGCCTTCGGACTGTCGGGGCAGAAATGCTCGGCCTGCTCGCGCGTGTACGTGGCGGGCGAGGTGGCCGGGCCGCTGCGCGAGCGCCTGGTGCGCCTCACGCGCGAGCTGGCGGTGGGCGACCCCAGCCTGGCGGCGAACTGGATGGGCCCGGTGATCGACCGCACGGCGCGGCAGCGCTACCTGCGCCTGGCCGAGCATCTGCGCCAAATCGGCCGGATCGACGTCGGCGGGCGGGCCTTGACCGAAGGGGCGTTGGCGCGTGGCTTCTTCGTGGCGCCCACGGTGGCGCGCGCGCCGCTGGAAGACGCGGCCTGGGTGGACGAGCATTTCCTACCGGTGGTGCTGGTCGGCGAGGTGGCCTCGATCGACGAAGGCATCGCCCTCGCCAACGCCAGCGACTACGGCCTGACGGCGGGTTTCTATGGCACGCCCCAGGAGGTGGCGCATTTCCACCGCCACATCCAGGCCGGCGTGACCTACGCCAACCGCCCCCAGGGCGCCACCACCGGCGCCTGGCCCGGCTACCAGCCCTTTGGTGGCTGGAAAGCCAGCGGCAGCACCGGCAAGGCCATCGGCTCCTTCCACTACCTGCAGCAGTACCTGCGCGAGCAGTCCAGGACGGTGGTGGAATAAACAGCAGGGTCGCACGGCTGCGTCATCAGCGGGGCCTTCCGGGGATCACGCATCAGCGCGTGGCGATCAGTTCGGCCTGGCGCCAAACCTCAGCATGAGAGCGCCGCAGTCGGACTCCACCTGGCCGCCAACTTTGGGGAGGACGGCCGTCGGCCCGCTGAAAGGAGGCCGTTTACAACGACTTCTTGAGCAAATTCCCGATCTCACCCACGATGCCGCGGCGGAACAGCAGCACGCACAGCACGAAGATCACGCCCTGCACGACCGTGACCCAGGCGCCCAGTTGCGCCAGGTAGTTCTGCATGGTGACGATGACGGCGGCGCCGACAACGGGGCCGAAGATGGTGCCCAAGCCACCGACCAGGGTCATCAGGACCACTTCACCCGACATGCTCCAGTGCACGTCGGTCAGCGAGGCCAACTGGAACACGATGGCCTTGGTGCCGCCCGCCAGGCCGGCCAGTGCGGCCGACAGCACGAAGGCGCGGTGCTTGAACTTGTCGGCGTCGTAGCCCAGCGAGATGGCGCGCGGCTCGTTTTCGCGGATGGCCTTCAGCACCTGGCCGAAGGGCGAATGCACGATGCGGTAGATGAGCAGAAAGCCGCCCAGGAAGATGGCCAGCACCACGGCGTACATGGCCATCGGCTCGGACAAGTCGAGCAGGCCCAGGAACTTCCCGCGCGGCACGGCCTGAATGCCATCCTCGCCGCCCGTGAAGGGCGCCTGCAGGCTGAAGAAGAAGATCATCTGGGCCAGCGCCAGCGTGATCATGGCGAAATAAATGCCCTGGCGGCGAATGGCCAGCAGGCCGGTGACCCAGCCCAAGGCGCCGGCGCACAGCGTGGCCACCAGGATCGCCAGCTCGGGCGTCAGGCCCCAGACCTTGGCCGCGTGCGCCGACACGTAGCCGGCGGCACCCAGGAACATGGCGTGCCCAAAGGACAACAGGCCGCCAAAGCCCAGCAGCAGGTTGAAGGCGCAGGCGAACAGCGCGAAGCACATCACCTTCATCATGAACACCGGGTAGACACCCAGCAGCGGCGCCGCGATGAAGATCGCGGCCATGATGAGGAAGGCCACGCGGTGGGTGCGCGCCGAGTCGTTGGTGGCCGAAGTGGCAGCGGGGGTGGTGGCCATGGCTTATTTCTGGGTGCCGAACAGGCCGGCCGGACGGATCAGCAGCACGATGGTCATGATGATGAAGATGACGGTGGTCGAGGCCTCGGGGTAGAACACCTTGGTCAGGCCCTCGACCAGACCCAGTCCGAAGCCGGTGACGATGGCGCCCATGATCGAGCCCATGCCGCCGATCACGACCACGGCGAACACCACGATGATGAGGTCGGCGCCCATCTGCGGGCTCACCTGGTAGATGGGTGCGGCCATGACGCCGGCCAACGCGGCCAGTGCCACGCCAAAGCCGTAGGTCAGGGTGATCATGCGCGGCACGTTGATGCCGAAGGCCTGCACCAACTGCGGGTTCTCGGTGGCGGCGCGCAGGTAGCCGCCGAGTTTGGTGCGCTCGATCACGAACCAGGTGCCCAGGCACACCACCAGCGAGGCGACGATGACCCAGGCGCGGTAGTTGGGCAGGAACATGAAGCCCAGGTTCCGGCTGCCTTGCAAGGCCTCGGGCATCGCGTAGGGCAGGCCGGTGGAGCCGAATTCGTTGCGGAACAGGCCCTGGATGATCAGGGCCAGTCCAAAGGTCAGCAGCAGACCGTACAAATGGTCGAGCTTGTACAGCCGCTGCAGCATGGTGCGCTCGATGACCACGCCGGTGGCGCCGACGATGATCGGCACCAGCAGCAGCGACCACCAGTAGCCCAGGCCCAGCTTGTTCATCAGCAGGTAGGCGCCAAAGGCGCCCAGCATGTACTGGGCGCCGTGGGCGAAGTTGATGATGTTGAGCAGGCCGAAGATCACGGCCAGCCCGAGCGAGAGCAGGGCATAGAACGAGCCATTGATGAGGCCGATGAGCAATTGCCCCATCAGCGCCTGGATCGGGATACCGAAGATGTCCATGGTCTATGTCTTGCGCTCGCGCGGGTGGCGCGGGATTACTTCTTCACCAGCGGGCAGTTGCCCTGGTCGATGGGGCGGAACGCCTTGTCGGCCGGAATGGTCTGCACGGTCTTGTAGTAGTCGTAAGGGCCCTTGGACTCGGACGGCTTCTTGACCTCGAACAGGTACACCGGATGGATCTTGCGGCCGTCGGCACGAACGGCACCCTTGCCGAACAGCGGATCGTCGGTGGGCAGCTCCTTCATCTTGGCCACCACCTTGGTGCCGTCGTCGGTCTTGGCGGCGTCCACGGCCTTCAGGTAGTGCGTCACGCCGGCGTACACGCCCGCGTGGTCGGACGAGGGGTACTTGCCGCCGTTGGCCGCCGCGAAACGCTTGGCCCAGGCGCGCGTGCCGTCGTTCATGTCCCAGTAGAAGGCCTCGGTGATGTTCAGGCCCTGCGCCTTGTCCAGCCCCAGGCCGTGCACGTCGGGCAGGAACACCAGCAGGCCGGCCAGCTTCTGGCCGCCCTTGGTGATGCCGAACTCGGCCGCTTGCTTGATCGAGTTGATGGTGTCGCCGCCGGCGTTGGCCAGGCCGATGATCTTGGCCTTGGACGACTGCGCCTGCAGCAGGAAGGACGAAAAGTCCTGCGTGGCCAGCGGCACCCTGACCGAGCCCAGCACCTTGCCGCCGGCGGCCTTGACCACCTCGGAAGTGTCGCGCTCCAGGGCGTGGCCGAAGGCGTAGTCGGCGGTCAGAAAGAACCAGGTGTCGCCACCGCTCTTGACCACGGCGCTGCCGGTGCCGTTGGCCAGCATCCAGGTGTCGTACAGCCAGTGCACGGTGTTGGGCGAGCAGTCCTTGCCGGTCAAATCGGACGAGGCCGCGCCGGTGTTCACGAAGGCCTTGCCTTTCTCGCGCGTGACCTGGTTGATGGCCAGCGCCACCGAGGAAGTGGGCACGTCGACGATCACGTCGACGCCGTCGGAGTCGTACCACTTGCGGGCGATGCTGGAGCCGACGTCCGGCTTGTTCTGGTGGTCGGCCGAGACGACTTCCACCTTGAGGCTGGACTTGCTGGCCTTCAGGTAGTCTTCCACCGCCATCTTGGCCGCGACCACCGAGCCGGGCCCGCCGATGTCGGCGTACAGGCCCGACATGTCGTTCAGCACACCGATCTTGACCGCGTTGCCCGAGACCTGGGCTTGCGCCAGTCCGGCGCAGCCCAGGCCGATGCCGGCCAACAGGGTGCAGAGCAGTTTTTGTTTCATGGGAACATCTCCTTGAAGGGGTGGGGACAGCTAAAAACGAACTCAGACGCCGAGGTATTCGCGCAACATGTCCATGTTGTCCTGCAGTTCGGCGGCGCTGAATTCACGCACGATCAGGCCACGCTCCATGATGTAGAAGCGATCGGCCAGGGGCGCGGCGAATCGGAAGTTTTGCTCCACCATCAGCACGGTGAAGCCGCGCGCGCGCAGCTCGCGGATCATGCGCGCCAGCGCCTGCACGATGACGGGCGCCAGGCCTTCCGAAATTTCGTCGAGCAGCAGGATCTTGGCGCCGGTGCGCAAAATGCGCGCCACCGCCAGCATCTGCTGCTCACCGCCTGAAAGCCGGCCGCCCGGGCTGTTACGGCGCGATTTCAGGTTGGGGAACATCTCGTAGATCTCTTCCACGCTCATGCCGCCCTCGGCCACCTTGGGCGGCAGCATCAGGTTTTCCTCGCAGGTCAGCGAGGTCATGATGCCGCGCTCCTCCGGACAGTAGCCGACGCCCAGGCGCGCGATCTGGTGCGGCGCCATCTGGATGGTTTCCGTGTCGTTGACGCGGATCGCGCCGGTGCGCTTGCCGGTCAGGCCCATCAGGGCGCGCAGCGTGGTGGTGCGGCCGGCGCCATTGCGGCCCAGCAAGGTGACCACCTCGCCGCGCTTCACGTCGACGTTGATGCCGTGCAGGATGTGCGATTCGCCGTACCAGGTGTGCAGGTCGCGGATGTGGATGGCGTCGGTGGAAGATGTGCTCATGTCGGGGACGTTCCGTGGCGCCTCAGTGCGCGCCCTGCAGGGCCTCGTCGGCGCTGCCCATGTAGGCTTCCAGCACCTGGGCATTGCGCGAAACTTCTTCGTAGGCGCCCTCGGCGATGACCTGGCCGAACTGCAGCACGGTGATGCTGTCGGCGATGCTGCCGACCACGCCCATGTTGTGCTCGACCATCAGCACGGTGCGGTTGGCGGCCACCTTCTTGATCAGCTGGGTGACCATGTCCACGTCTTCGTGGCCCATGCCCTGGGTGGGTTCGTCCAGCAGCATCAGCTTGGGCTCCATGGCCAGGGTGGTGGCGATCTCCAGCGCGCGCTTGCGGCCGTAGGGCAGTTCCATGGCTTGCAGGGAAGCGAACTCGGCCAGACCCACATGGTCCAGCAGCTCCATGCAACGGGGGTTGAGCTTGTCGAGCGAGTGCTCGGATTTCCAGAAACTGAAGGCCGTGCCCAGCTTCTGCTGCAGCGCCACGCGTACGTTTTCCAGCACGCTCATGTGCGGGAAGGTGGAGGAGATCTGGAACGAGCGCACCACGCCGCGGCGCGCGATCTGCGCGGGCCTTTCGCGCGTGATGTCCTGGCCGTCGAACAGGATCTGGCCGCGCGTGGGCTCCAGGAACTTGGTCAGCAGGTTGAAGCAGGTGGTCTTGCCGGCGCCGTTGGGGCCGATCAAGGCGTGGATGGTGCCGCGCTTGACCTGGAGGTTGACCTCATTGACGGCGACGAAACCCTTGAACTCCTTGACCAGTCCCCGGGTTTCCAAAATGATGTCCGAACTCATGCAAGATGCCGCGCCACGGGGCGTAGATTTCAAACCGGCCATTATGGGTGGAGCATCCTGACCATTGGCTAGGGGTTTTCACCGCCGATCGGCACCGGCCTTCGCGGCGCCGAAGCCACGTCACGACGCGCCCCGTAGCCCCCGGCGCCGCGATTGCGGACAATAGGGCCCATGGTCACCAAGAAACCCAAGGGTCTGGGGCGCGGTCTGGACGCGTTGCTCGGCCCCACCGCCTCCTCCAGCGCCGAGCGCGCGGCCACGCCGGCGGGCACGCCGATGCTGCTGGCGCTCGACGATCTGGCGCCCGGCCAGTACCAGCCGCGCACACGCATGGACGAAGGCGCGCTCTACGAATTGGCCGAGAGCATCAAGGCCCAGGGCATCATGCAGCCGATCCTGGTGCGTCGCCTGGACGGTGCGCCAGGGCGGCCGCGCCGCGATGACGCGCCTGGCGCCGCCGCGTACGAAATCATCGCCGGCGAGCGACGCTTTCGCGCCGCGCGTCTGGCCGGCCTGAGCGAGGTGCCGGTGCTGGTGCGCGAGGTGCCGGACGAGGCCGCCGCCGCCATGGCCCTGATCGAGAACATCCAGCGCGAGGATCTGAACCCGCTGGAGGAGGCCCAGGGCCTGAAGCGCCTGGTTGACGAATTCGGGCTGACCCACGAGCAAATGGCCCAGGCCGTGGGCCGCAGCCGTTCGGCCACCAGCAACCTGTTGCGCCTGTTGCAGCTGAGCGAACCGGTGCAGACCATGCTGATGGCCGGTGACATCGAAATGGGCCACGCCCGCGCCCTGCTTGGTCTGGAAGGCGTGGCCCAGATCACCGCCGCCAACCAGGTGGCGGCCCGCAAACTGTCGGTGCGCGAGGCCGAGAGCCTGGTCAAGCGCCTGGGCGCCGAGTTCCAACTCACCGCGCCGCGCAAGCCGGCCGCCGACAAATCGGGCGACGTGCGGCGGGTGGAAGAAGAGCTGTCGGACCTGCTCACGGCCCAGGTCGAGGTGCGACTGAAGAAGAAAACCCGCCGCCATGGCCGGCTGGAGCAGGCCGGCGAAGTGGCCATCCAGTTCGGTTCGCTGGAAGAGCTCAACGGTCTGATCGAGCGCCTGCGGCGTCCCTGAACGGGACGCGCCCCCGCTGCCAGGTTCGGTGTAAGCTGCCGCCTCCCTACCCCTCGACAGAGGGGAGGGCCTGATTCACTTCCATGACGCGACCCCCTTTCTCCGGCGGACCCAATGCCCGCCCCACGCACCCGCTGACGCGCGCGGCGCGCATGCCGCTCGCCGAAGCCGGGCCGCCCCTGGCCGTGCGCGCCGCGCGCGTCAGCGTGGCGCGCATGCGCCGGGCCGTGGCCCGGGCGGTTCGGCATTCGCCGCATTCGTTGTTTCTGCGCGAACTGGTGACCCAGCCGGGCACCGTGGGCGCCATCTGCGCCAGTTCGCCGCGCCTGGCCGCGCGCATGGCCGAGCAGGTCGATCCCACCGCTGACGGCCTGGTGGTGGAACTGGGCGGCGGCACCGGGGTGATCACGGCCGCCCTGCTGGCGCGGGGCGTGGCCCCCGAGCGGCTGGTGGTGATCGAGCAATCCGAGGCCCTGGCCGCGCACCTGGGCCGGCGCTTTCCACAGTTGCGCGTGCTGCGTGCCGACGCCGCCGAGCTGGCGCAGCTGCACGCGCAAGGCGCGCTGTCGGGCGGGCCGAATGGCGCGCCGCTGCCCATCGCCTACATCGTCTCCGGCCTGCCGCTGCTGTCGATTCCGTTGCCGGCGCGCCAGCGCATCCTGCAGGCCGGCGCCCAGGCCTTGGCGCCGAATGGGCGGTTGCTGCAGTTCACTTACGCGCTGCGCGGCCCTTCGCCCTGGCAATCGGCCGGCCTGGCGCGCCTGCACTGTGAGCGCGTGTTGGCCAACCTGCCACCCGCCCGGATCGACGTGCTCGGTCGTCCGGGCATCGGCTGAGGTCAAATCAGTCGCCGGTCGGCGTCAAATCATCCTAATTGGCTATTTTATTAATAGCAAATAGAGTGGACTGAGGAGGTGGAGGCGATGCGCGTGCCGGCTTCGCCAGGTGGTGCATCCACCGATCGGGGTAGTGACGTCACGACGGACCCTCCCTTATGATCCGTGCCAGGTCCAAGAGGCCAGTGCGGCAGGCGCGGGGCGCGCCCTGCCGTTCCTGGCTGGCCCGTGCGGGCCGGTTTTTGTGCCCGCACGACCACATCCCTTCAGGAGAGAGCTATGTTCAGGAAGAACTTGGTCGTGCTGGCCGCCGCGGGCACCGCGCTGTTGCTGGCGGGCTGCGAAACCACCGACATGAGGATGGGCAGCCCGGAGGCCAAGACCGTGGCCACCGGCGCGGCGGCGGGCGGCGCGCCCGTGGGCCAGAGCGGCCAACTGGAGCGCTGCGCGTCCTCCCTGGGCACGGTGGCGTTGACCGAGAACGAGTCCGCCGGCTGGTACACCATCCTGCGCAACGAATACCGTCTGCCGCCCACGGCCAACCTGTTGCGCCTGCTGATCCAGCAATCCAATTGCTTCGTGGTGGTCGAGCGCGGCGCCGCCGGCATGCGGGCCATGGGGCGCGAGCGGGACTTGATGCAGTCCGGCCAAATGCGCGGCGGCAGCAACTTCGGCGGCGGCCAGATGGTGGCCGCTGACTATGGGATGTCGCCCGAGATCGTCTTCAGCACCGACAACGCCGGCGCCATCGGGGGCGCGCTGGGCGGCCTGATCGGCGGTGGCCGCGGCCGCGCGCTGGCGTCGCTCGGCGGGGGCTTGCAGACCCGCGAGGCAAACGCCCTGCTGACCCTGGTCGACAACCGCTCGGGCGTGCAGGTGGCGGCGTCCGAGGGCAGCGCCTCCAAGACCGACATGAACCTGTTCGCCGGCATCGCCGGTTTTTCCGGCGCCGGCGGCCTGGGCGGCTACCAGAACACGCCGCAGGGCAAGGTCATCGCCGCCGCCTTCATGGACGCCTACAACCAGATGGTGCGCGCGCTGCGCA
>JAIUOM010000155.1 GCA_020161215.1 Pseudomonadota bacterium | reverse complement strand
CCTGGCCACGCGCGAGGCGCTGGCGGTGGCGCTCAACGAGTTCGAAGGCACGCTGATGCTGGTCAGCCACGACCGCGCCCTGCTGCGCAGCGTGTGCGACGAGTTCTGGCTGGTGGCGCGCGGCGGCGTGGCGCCCTTCGACGGCGATCTGCAGGACTACCAGCGCCACCTGATCGAAGAAGCACGGCGCGCGCGCGAGCCCGATGCCGCGCGCCGCGCGCGCGAAGCATCCAGCACGACAAACGCTATTGTTTCAATAGCTGACAGCGATGATTCCACGCGGACAAGCAGCATAAATGACGCCGAAACGCCGCGAAATCCGGCCGAACAGCGCCGGCTGGACGCCCAGCGCCGCCAGCAGCTGGCCGATCGCGCGCGCCCGCTCAAGCGCGCGCTGCAGCAGGCCGAGGCGCGGATGCACGCGCTGGGCGACGAGCGCGCCGCGCTCCAGGCGCGCCTGGCCACGCCACTGCCGCCTGCCGACATCGCCGAGGCGGGGCGTCGGCTCAAGGCCCTGGGCGACGAACTGGCCGCACTGGAAGACTCCTGGCTCGACCTCACGACCCAGATCGAATCCATCGGACAGTCGCCCGCGCCGGATTGAGCGGTTACAGTGCGCCCTGTCATCCACCGCATCAAGGGAGTACGCCACATGGGCATCATCGCCACCATCGTCATCGGTTTCATCGTCGGCCTGATCGCGCGCGCCATCATGCCGGGCGATCAGAAGATGGGCATCATCATGACCACGATCCTGGGCATCGTCGGTGCCCTGCTCGCCGGCTGGGGCGGCGGCATGCTCGGCCTGTACGCGCCCGGCGCGCCGGCCGGCTGGATCGCCTCCGTCGTCGGGGCGATCATCGTGCTGTTCATCTACGGCCTGGTCACCAAGAAGAGCTGAACGCACGCGCGCCGCGGCACGGCCCGCACGCGCAAAAACGCCGGCGGCCCTGGGGCCGCCGGCGTTTTTATTGATCCCCTTGATTCGAGTTTGCAGTTCTTGTGGGAGCGGCCTTGGCCGCGAAAGATCGCGCCCAAGCGAACCGCCGCCATCGCGGGCAAGCCCGCTCCCACCACGGCCGCCCCCATACCTCGAAACTCCATCGGGCCGGATCAATAAGCCTACTTCTTGCCCAGCCCTTCGAACCAGCGCGCGATCAGCGCCCGCTCACCATCGGTCATCTGGGTGGCGTTGGACAGCGGCATGACCTTGGTCACCACCACTTGCTGGTAGATCAGTTGCGCGGCCTGATCCACGCTCGCCTGGCTGTCCAGCCGCAGGTTCTTCATCTGCACCGCTTCGCCGTGGCAGCTGTAGCAGCGCTGGGCCAGCACCGGCTGCAGCTGCGCATAGCCCACGGCCTGCGGCACGGCCGCACTGGCGGCTACGGGCGCCGGGCGCAGCCACACGATCAGGCCCAGCAGCATCAGCACGCCCACCGCCGCATAAGGCCAGGGGTTGCTGGCGCGGCCGTGGTGCCAGCCGTGGCGCTGCACGAAGAACTGGCGGATCAGCGCCCCGGCCAGCATCAACAACAGCAGCACCAACCAGCGCTGCGGGTGGGTGTACAAAAAGCTGTAGTGGTTGCTGAGCATGGCGATCAACACCGGCAGCGTGAAGTAGGTGTTGTGCACGCTGCGCTGCTTGCCGCGCTTGCCGTGGATGGCCAGGCCGTCGGCGTCGTACGCCCCGCCCCCGGTCATGGCGGCCACCACCTTGCGCTGGCCGGGGATGATCCAGAAGAACACGTTGGCGCTCATGGCCGTGGCGATCATGGCGCCCACGATCAAGAACGCCGCGCGGCCCGAGAACAGATGCGTGGCCAGCCAGCAGGCCGCGGCCACCACCGCGATCAGCAGCAGCGCGACGATGCGCTCGCCATTTGGCCGAAAGCCGAACACGCGGCAGATGGCGTCGTAAATGAACCAGAAGCCCGCCAGAAAGCCCAACGCCGCCAGGCCCGCGGCCATGGGTGACCAGTCCAGCACCTGCTTGTCGATGAGAAAGGCGTTGGCGTTCCACAGGTACAACACGGCAAACAGCGCAAAGCCCGACAGCCAGGTGCTGTAGCTCTCCCAGTAAAACCAGTGCAGCTTGCTGTCGATGAGGCCCTGCGGCGCCACCATGTACTTCTGCGGGTTGTAAAAGCCCCCGCCGTGCACCGCCCACATGGCGCCGTCGACGCCCTTTTTCTTCAGGTCGTCGGCCGTGGGCGCGAGCAGGTTGTTGTCGAGAAAGACAAAGTAGAACGAGGAGCCGATCCACGCGATCGCCACGATCACGTGCAGCCAGCGCAGCAGCAGGTTGGCCCAGTCAAGCAGATACGTGTCCATGTCGGAACAATGACCTATCGTCGGGCTTGCCACTGCGGGCGCTGCAAGCCGGTGAAGGGTGATCGCGCATTGGTGGGTGCGGCCGTCGGGGGCCGGCCCCCACCCTGGGCACCGCTGCGATCAGCGCAAAGTGTATACAAAACTGTGTGCAAAAACCAGTGCTGAAACGCGGCGTCAAATCGGCGAAAATAGCGGGTTTTCCAATCCACCACTATTTCAAGCAAAGGAAGTCAACATGGGCAACAAGATCGTCACCGAAGCCAAGCGCAAGGCCAGTCAGCCGCTGCCGGGCGCCACCGTGGCCAAGCAAGGCATTGGCCAGCGCCGCAGCCTGGAGCGTGGTTCGCACACCCGCAGCAAGAAAAACCCGGGCAAACGCCCGCACTGAGCCGCAGTTGATTTGCTACTGAACCCGTAGCAAACTTCGACGAATGGGCGCCGACAGGCGCCCTTTTTTATTGCCTAATCGAGTCGACCAAAGGATTCATGCCGATGGGCGCTCAAACCACCACAGCCGTTCAGGCCGAGCTTGCCGAAGCCCGGCGCGGCGTGTCGACAAGCCTGTCCTGAGCCCGCCGAAGGGCCCAACCCGAGCGGTTGGGTATTTCTGAACGCCTGTGGGTGTCAGGATCCGTACAGCCAGCGCTGCGTCATCAGGCGTCGGCCGGCCAGCCGCAGGGCCATGTCGCGCGCGCCGCGCAGCAAGCCGGTGGCGTGGTAGATGTGGCCGTTGCGGATCGAGCGCGCCTGCACCTGCGCCACACGCTGCCAGCGCGTCAGCGCGTAGCGCGTCAGGCGCGTGGGCATGTCCACCGTGTCCATGGCCAGCGTGCGCGCCAGGATCGAGGCGTCCTCGATGGCCATGCCGGCGCCCTGCGCCAGATAGGGGCGCATCGGGTGCGCCGCGTCGCCCAGCAGCGCCACGCGGCCACGCGCCAGTTGCTGCGCCCCGCTCACCGGCGGCCGGTCGGCCAGCGCCCACAGGCGCCAGGCGTGGGCGTTGATGCTGGCGCCCGGCGCCATGCCGATCAGATCGCGCAGCGCCGGGCAGGTGAAGCCCATCGCCCGCTCCAGATCGGCGGCGTTGGCGTGGTGGTCCCAGTCCTCGGGGTGGGCCGGTGGCGCGCCGTGCACGATGGCCACCACGTTCATCCAGTCGCCACCGCGCACCGGGTACTGCACCAGATGCAGGCGCGGGCCCAGCCAGGCCGTAACCTGGCGCGTGCGCAGCGTGGGCGGCAGCGCCGCCTGCTCCAGCATGGCGCGGTAGGCCAGGTGGCCGGTGACACGCGGCGGGCCGTCGTTCAGCATCTGCTCGCGCACCCGGCTCCACACGCCGTCGGCGCCGATCAGGGCCTCGGCCGCCAACTCGCGCCCGCGCAGGGTGTGCACCCGCACCCCGGCGTGCTCCTCGGCGTAGCCGGCCACCCATTGGTCGCGCTCCAGCGCCACCCCGCCCTGCTGCACGACGGCGCGGTGCAGCAGATGGTGCATGTCGGCGCGGTGGATGGTGGCGTAGGGCGCGCCGTGGCGCAGCGTGGCGGCCTCGCCCAGCGCCAGCTCGCCCAGCAGGTCGCCGCGCAGCGCGCAGCGCACCTGCAGGCGCTCCGGGAAGGCGGCCACCTCGCACAGCGCGTCGCCCAGGCCCCAGTCGCGCAGGATGCGCGTGACGTTCGGGCCGAGCTGGATGCCGGCACCGACCTCGGTGAATTCGGGCGCGCGCTCCAGCAGGCGCACCTGGCAACCGGTGCGCGCGGCGGCCAGGGCGGCGGCCAGGCCGCCGATGCCGCCACCGGCGATCAGCAATTGGGCTGTTGTACTCATACCACGAATTGTGCCCCCCGCCGCCGCCCAGCCGCTTGACGCAAGGCAGGAAACCCCCTGCCCGCCCGGCGCCTGTCTCAGGCCAGCAACTGCCGCAGCACGTACGGCAGGATGCCGCCGTTCTGGAAGTAGTCCACCTCGATCGGCGTGTCGATGCGCAAGGTGAGCGTGGTCTCTTTCTTGCGGCCATCGGCGCGCGTGATGACCATGCGCGCGGCGCTTTGCGGCGTCAGATCGGGGTCGGGCACGATGTCGATCAGCTCGTTGCCCGTCAGGCCCAGGCTTTCCCAGGATTCACCGGGCTTGAACTGCAGCGGCAGCACGCCCATGCCGACCAGGTTGCTGCGGTGGATGCGCTCGAAGCTCTTGGCCACCACCGCCTTGATGCCCAGCAGTTGCGTGCCCTTGGCGGCCCAGTCGCGGCTGGAGCCGGTGCCGTACTCCTCGCCCGCGAACACCACCGTCGGCACGCCGGCGGCCATGTACTTCATGGCCGCGTCGTAGATGGCCAGCTTGCCGCCCTGCTCCGGCCCCGGCTGCTGGTACAGCGTGACCCCGCCCTCCTCGCGGCCGCCGTCGGCGGTGGGCGGAATCATCAGGTTCTTGATGCGCACGTTGGCGAAGGTGCCGCGCATCATCACCTCGTGGTTGCCACGCCGCGCGCCGTAGCTGTTGAAGTCGGGCTTCATCACGCCATTGGCCAGCAGCCACTGGCCGGCCGGCGAGCTTTCCTTGATCGAGCCGGCCGGCGAGATGTGGTCGGTGGTGATCGAATCGCCAAACAGCGCCATCACGCGCGCGCCGCGCACCGCGCTCTCGGCGCCCTGGGTGGCGGCCAGGGCAAAGCCCTCGAAGAACGGCGGCTCGGCGATGTAGGTGCTTTCGGGCCAGTCGTAAACCTCGCCGCTCACCCCCTCGATGCGCTCCCACAGCAGGCCCGGCTCGGTCTTGACCTTGGCGTAGTTCTCGCGGAAGGCCTTGCCCTTCATGGCGTACTTCAGCAGCTTCTGCACTTCGTCGCTGGTCGGCCAGATATCGCCCAGGTAGATCGGCTTGCCGCCCTTGCCCTGCCCCACCGGCTGGGTCATCAGGTCGACCATCACGTTGCCGGCGATGGCGTAGGCCACCACCAGCGGCGGGCTGGCCAGGAAGTTGGCCTTCAGATTGGGGTGGATGCGCGCCTCGAAGTTGCGGTTGCCCGACAGCACCGCCGCGCACACCAGGTTGTTGCGGGTGATGGCCTCGTTGATCTCCGGCGCCAGGTCGCCCGCGTTGCCGATGCAGGTGGTGCAGCCGTAGCCGGCCACGGCAAAGCCCAGCTTCTCCAGGTACGGCAGCAGCCCGGTCTGCGTCAGGTACTGGGTGACGATGCGCGAGCCCGGCGCCAGCGAAGTCTTGATGTGCGGCTGCACCGTCAGCCCAGCCTGCACCGCCTTCTTGGCCAGCAGGCCGGCGGCCAGCAGCACGCTCGGGTTGCTGGTGTTGGTGCAGCTGGTGATGGCGGCGATCAGCACGTCGCCATTGCCCAGCGTGTAACGGTAGGGCGACGAGGGCTCCACCACGTCGGCCTCGGCCAGCGCCGACTCCAGCGTCGGCTTGTTGGCCTCCATCTCCGCCATCTCGCGCGGCGCCCCGGCGTGCATGGGCGCCGGCGCGGGGGCGATTTCGTCGCGGTCGGGCACCGCGTCGCGCTGCACCTCCACGCGGCTGCGCAGCTCGGCCGTGGGGCGGTTGAAGCCGTTCTCGGCCATCGGCGCCGAGAACAGCGTCTCGAAGCGCGAGGCCACCTGGCCGATCTCGATGCGGTCCTGCGGCCGCTTCGGGCCGGCCAGGCTGGGCGTGACCTGGCTCAGATCCAGCGAAATCACCTGCGAATAGTCGATCTGCCCGGCCTTCGGCACGCCGAACAGGCCCTGGGCCCTGAAATACGCCTCGAAAGCCTCGATCTCGGCCTTGCTGCGCCCCGTGCCTTCCAGGTACTCCAGCGTGCGCCCGTCGACCGGAAAGAAGCCCATGGTGGCCCCGTACTCCGGCGCCATGTTGCCGATGGTGGCGCGGTCCGGCAGGCTCAGCGAACGCGTGCCCTCGCCAAAAAACTCGACGAACTTGCCCACCACCTTGTGGCGGCGCAGGATCTCGGTCACCGTCAGCACCAGATCGGTGGCGGTGCAGCCCTCGCGCAGCCGGCCCGTCAGCTCAAAGCCCACCACGTCGGGCGTGAGAAAGTACACCGGCTGGCCCAGCATCGCCGCCTCGGCCTCGATGCCGCCCACCCCCCAGCCCACCACGCCGATGCCGTTGATCATGGTGGTGTGGCTGTCCGTGCCGACCAGGGTGTCCGGGTAGTACACCCCGTCGGCCCGCTGGTGCACGCCGCGCGCCAGGTACTCTAGGTTCACCTGGTGCACGATGCCAAAGCCCGGTGGCACCACGCCAAAGGTGTCAAAGGCCTGCATGCCCCACTTCATGAACTCGTAGCGCTCGCGGTTGCGCTGGAACTCCAGCTTCATGTTCAGGTCCAGCGCGTTCTTGCGGCCGTAGTAGTCGACCATCACCGAATGGTCCACCACCAGGTCCACCGGCACCAGCGGCTCGATCTTTTGCGGGTCGGCGCCCAGGCGCCGGGCCGTCGAGCGCATCGCCGCCAGGTCGGCCAGCAGCGGCACGCCGGTAAAGTCCTGCAGCACCACGCGCGCCACGGTGAACGGGATTTCGTCGGTGCGCGGCGCGTTCGGCCGCCAGTTGGCCAGTTGCGCCACGTGCTCGGGCGTCACGCGCTGGCCGTCGCAGTGGCGCAGCACCGACTCCAGCACCACCCGGATCGACACCGGCAGGCGCTTGACGTTCGGAAACTTGCGCGCCAGCGCCGGCAGCGAATACAGCTCGCCCGTCTTGCCCGAGGCGGTCTGGAAAGTCTTGCGCGTGGAGGCAAAGGCGTGGGGGGATGGGCGTGTGGCCATGGCAACGGACTCCTGGTTTCTTGTCGAGGGTGCTTTTCTTGGGCCGCCCGCGCGGCCCCCGCGCGTCCATTGTGGCAGGGCCCGTCCCCCGGCGCCAATCCGCCCGGCAAAGCCATTCTTGGCAAATACCGGCCAATGTCGGCGTCAAATTTAGCTCTTTTGCACTTAAATTAATAGCAAATCAAGCTGTAGGACAACGCCCACCCCGGTTCGGGCCTTTGGCCGACCGGCGCGGCGCCGGGCGCCCAACCCTGGGACAATACGCGCCATGAAAGCCCCCGAACTGCTGCTGCCCGCTGGCGGCCTGGACAAAATGCGCGCCGCCTTCGACTTCGGCGCCGACGCCGTCTACGCCGGCCAGCCGCGCTACAGCCTGCGCGCGCGCAACAACGAATTCCGCCTCGAGCAAATCGCCCAGGGCATCGGCGAGGCCCACGCGCGCGGCAAGAAGTTCTTCGTCACCAGCAACCTCATCGCCCACAACGACAAGCTGCGCACCTACCTGCGCGACCTGGCCCCGGTGGTCGAACTGCGCCCCGACGCCCTGATCATGGCCGACGCCGGCCTGATCATGCTGGTGCGCGAGCAGATGGAAAAAGGCCTCTGGCCCGAAGTGCCCATCCACCTCTCGGTGCAGGCCAACAGCACCAACAGCGCCGCCGTCAAGTTCTGGCGCCGCGCCGGCGTGGCCCGCGTCATCCTCTCGCGCGAGCTGAGCCTGGCCGAGGTCGAACAGATCCGCAACGACTGCCCCGACGTCGAGCTCGAAGTCTTCGTGCACGGCGCGCTGTGCATCGCCTACTCCGGCCGCTGCCTGCTGTCGGGCTACTTCAACCGGCGCGACCCCAACCAGGGCACCTGCACCAACGCCTGCCGCTGGAACTACAAGGCCCAGGGCGCCGACACCGACCCCAACACCGGCGAAGCCCTGGCGCGCGGCCAAACGCTCGAGGCCTTCAGCTTCGGCGCCGAGCAAGAGCGCGCCGAACAAGCCGATTCGACCTGCGGCAACGGCCAGCGCCACCCCGCCGCCGAGCAGGTCTACCTGATCGAGGAAGAAGGCCGCCCCGGCCAGCTCATGCCCATCATGGAGGACGAGCACGGCACCTACATCATGAACAGCAAGGACTTGCGCGCCGTCGAGCTGGTCGAAAAGCTCACCCGCATCGGCGTCGATTCGCTGAAGATCGAAGGCCGCACCAAAAGCCTGTACTACGTCGCCCGCGCCGCCCAAACCTACCGCCGCGCCATCGACGACGCCGTCGCCGGCCGCCCCTTCAACCCGCAACTCGTCACCGAACTCGAAGGCCTGGCCAACCGCGGCTACACCAGCGGTTTTCTCGAGCGCCGCCCGGCGCAGAACTACCAGAACTACGAAACCGGCCATTCGGTGGCCACGCGCAGCCAGTTCGTCGGCGAAGTCAAGGCCGTGCAAGACGGCTGGGCCGAAGTCGAAACCAAGAACCGCTTCGCCGTCGGCGACTGGATCGAGATCATCCACCCCCAGGGCAACCGCACCGTGCGTCTGGACACCATGAAAAACGCCGACGGCCAGCCCATCGCCGTGGCCGCCGGCAACCCGCTGCGCGTGTGGATCCCCATCGACGGCCCGGCCGACAAGGCCCTCATCGCGCGGCTTGCCGACGCGCCGGCCTGAAACGTCCGAACTGGCCAAGAAAACAGGCCTTGGCCGGCGCCCAGTCATCCTGGGCAGCTCTCAAAACTGAAGCAAACCGGCACCCCCGCCAGGGCCGCCGATGCGCCGCCCTGGCCGCGCGCAGGTTTTTTGCCTAGGGATTTCCCTGCATTTGCCCCCAAGGGATGGATCGATTTCAGGGTTTCGGTTACTTAATACCTAAGGTATCGGATCGTGCGCGACGGCCCCGTGCGCAGCCAAAGCCCATGCCAAGGAGCCCCCCGCCATGCTCACCACCGCCAGCCCCCGCCAACTGGTCTTCGTCGATGCCCGCGTGGGCGAGTTGCCCAGCGTTCTCAGCCACCTGTCGGCCGACGTGCAGGTGCTGCGCATCGACCCCGGCCAGGACGGCCTGGCCCAGGTGCAAAGCGCCTTGGCCGACTACTCGGGGAACTTAAGCGCCATCCACATCGTCTCGCACGGCGCCAGCGGCCAGCTGTGGCTGGGCCAGAGCCTGCTGACCAGCGCCAATTTGCAAAGCCACCAGGGCCAACTGGCGGCCATCGGCCAGTCGCTCACCGGCTCGGGCGACCTGCTGCTGTACGCCTGCAACCTGGGCCAGGGCGCGCAGGGGCAGAGCTTTGTGCAACAACTGGCCCAGCTCACCGGCGCCGACGTCGCCGCCAGCAACAACGACACCGGCGGCGCCCAGGGTGATGGGCGGCTGGAAGTGGTCAGCGGAGCCATTGAAGCCCAGGTGCTGGGCAGCGACACGCAGTGGGGGCAGGCGCCGCGCCTGGCGGTGATCACCGTCACCAACGGTAACGACAGCGGCGCGGGCAGCCTGCGCGAGGCGCTGGCCCTGGCGGCCGACGCCAACCACCCAGGCCCCGACATCATCACTTTTGCCGCCAACGTCACCCACATCCTGCTGGACAGCCAACTGACCATCGGCAGCGACGTGACCATTGATGGGGATCTGTACGACGACGGCACGCCGGACGTGACGCTGGACGGGCAGCTCAAGGGCCGGGTCATTGAAGTGACCGGCAGCGCCACCGTCACCCTGGACGGGCTGACAGTGCAGCACGGGCTGCTGGCGGGCCGGGGGGCGGACGCCTACCAAGTCGCCCCCGACGCCCTGGGTGCGGGCATTTACAACACGGGCGATCTGACGCTGCACAACGTCACCCTGACCCACAACTACGCCACGGGCGGTGGCGGCGGCGGCGGCTTCGGCGGCGGCGGTGGCGGTGGCGGTGGCGGGGTGCGGGTGGCGGATGGAGGGGGCGCTTATCTGGACGGCAGCGGCGGCGGCGG
>JAIUOM010000154.1 GCA_020161215.1 Pseudomonadota bacterium | reverse complement strand
CTGCTGCTCGATGCCGCGACCCTCGGCGAGATCCGCTACGGCGACGGCCGCTTCGTCGCCGAGACGCGCGACGCCTTCCACGCGCTCGATCAGGAGCGCGGCCGGCTCTACGCTGCCGCCTGTTCCGCCGAACTCGGCGATGGACGCTGCCGGGTCGATCTCGGCGCGCCGCCGTTCCGCTTCGAGGGTACCGTGGCGTCAACCGACGGCCACGGGGAAATCGTCTCCCCCGCGGCGGAACTGGTCGAGCCGGGGTTCTTCGCGCGCGGAACGGTGAGGTTCCTGAGCGGCGCTTCGGCAGGCCGCCGCGCGATCGTCAAGGATCACCGCGCGGGCGGGCGGCTCGTGTTCTGGCAGCGGCTTGGCGCCGGGATCGCGCCGGGCGATCAACCCCTCGCTCGGCGGCCGGGTCACCCCGCGCGCCGACGCGGCCGACGTTACTGGCGCCTCGGCGCCCACGGCCGTGCAAGATGTGATCTGGCGCGAAGTGCCGGCCTCGCGCACGCCCGAGCCGCGGCAGGACGAATCGCCGCACTGACGCACGGGCCGGGTGCGCATGCCCCCCAACGGGGCATTCTCCCGCGCCTGGGTCTTCTAGGCGAGCAAAATAGTCGAAAGTCCTGGCGGCGGGCTGGGGCACTGCGGTGCATGGGTGCAAGACGGCGCTAAGATGCCTCGAAAGCCCCACCGGCCTGGATCTGGCAGGGGCGGCATTACCACCACGATCCGTCCGGAGACAAGCCATGCCCTCAGCCGACCGCGCTGCCTTCACACAGGCGCGTGACTTCCTGCTTGCGCACCGCACCGACTACGACACCGCCTACCGCGACTTCCGCTGGCCCGAGCTGACCGAGTTCAACTGGGCACTGGATCACTTCGACGTGATGGCGCGGGACAACCACGCCACCGCCCTGCACATCGTCGGCGAGGACGGCAGCGAGGTGAAGCGCAGCTTTGCCCAGATGAGCCAGCGCAGCGATCAGGTGGCCAACCATCTGCGTGCGGTGGGCGTGCGGCGCGGCGACCGCGTGATGCTGATGCTGGGCAACGAACTGGCCCTGTGGGAGCTGATGCTGGCCTGCACGAAGCTGGGCGCGGTGATGATCCCGGCCACCATGCTGCTCACCCCCGACGACCTGCAGGACCGTCTGGAGCGTGGCCGCGTGCGCCACGTGGTGACGGCCAGCGAGCAGGCCGCCAAATTCACCGGCCTACCGGGCGATTACACGCGCATGACCGTGGGCGCCCCGGTAGAGAGTTGGCTGCGCTTCGAGGACAGCGCCGAGGCCCCCACCGCCTTCACCCCCGACGGCCCGACACCGGCCACCGACCCGCTGTTGCTGTATTTCACCAGCGGCACCACCAGCAAGCCCAAGCTGGTGCTGCACACGCACCAGAGCTACCCGGTGGGGCACCTGTCGACCATGTACTGGATTGGCCTGCAACCCGGTGATGTGCACCTGAACATCAGCTCGCCGGGCTGGGCCAAGCACGCCTGGAGCTGCTTCTTCGCACCCTGGAACGCCGGCGCCACCATCTTCATCTTCAACTACAGCCGCTTCAGCCCGGCCGGTCTGCTGAATGTGCTGCAGCAACACCGGGTGAGCAGCCTGTGCGCGCCGCCCACCGTGTGGCGCATGCTGATCCAGGACGATCTGGCGCCCTGGCGCGACAAACTCGCGCTGCGCGAGTTGATCGGCGCCGGCGAGCCGCTCAACCCCGAGATCATCGAGCGCATCGAGAAGGCCTGGGGCCTGACCCTGCGCGACGGCTTCGGCCAGACCGAGACCACCGCGCAGATCGGCAACCCGCCAGGCCAGCCCGTCAAGCAAGGCAGCATGGGCCGCCCGCTGCCCGGCTACGAGGTGGTGTTGCTGGACGTGGACGACAACCCCGCGAACGAAGGCGAGGTGGCGCTGAACCTGGCCCTGCGCCCGCTCGGCCTGATGACCGCCTACGAGGACAGCGCCGAGAAAACCGAGGAGGTGATGCGCGGCGGCTGCTACCGCACCGGCGACACCGCCACGCGCGACGCCGAAGGCTACATCACCTTCGTCGGCCGTGCCGACGACGTGTTCAAGGCCAGCGACTACCGCATCAGCCCGTTCGAGCTGGAAAGCTGCCTGATCGAGCACGCCGCGGTGACCGAGGTGGCCGTGGTGCCCAGCCCCGACCCGATGCGCCTGGCCGTGCCGAAGGCTTTCGTGACCTTGCTGCCTGGCGAGACCCCCAGTGCCGAACTGGCGCAGGGCCTGTTCACCTTCTCGCGCGAACGCCTGGCGCCCTACAAACGCATCCGGCGCCTGCAATTCGTCACCGAGTTGCCCAAGACCATCAGCGGCAAGATCCGGCGCGTGCAGATGCGCAAGCAGGAAGTGGAGCGCATGGCCGCCGGGCAGCGCGCCGAGCACGAGTACTTCGAGGACGATTTCCCGGCCCTGCGCGGCGGCTGAGCGGCCGACGCCCGTGTCGGGCGTCGCGGTTTCTTCGGTCTGTCGTGACTTGAGTGGTCACGCTTCAGGGGGTGCGCCGCGTGGACACCCCCCACCGTTTGCGTTGCGTGCGTCGCGTTTGAGCCAGCTCAGGCCGAAAGCCTCTTGCAGACTGAGCCCCAATCGGTATCAGACTTTCTCGGGCAGAGCCTGCGCGTCCAAGTGGTACTGCGTCACCCGCTCGACCTCGTTCTTGCTGCCCAGGATCACGCTCACGCGCTCGTGCAGTTGCCGGGGCACCACGTCCAGCACGCGCTGGTGGCCGTTGGTGGCGGCGCCGCCGGCTTGCTCGACCAGCCAGCCCATGGGGTTGGCCTCGTACATCAGGCGCAGTTTGCCGGGCTTATTGGGTTCGCGCTTGTCCCAGGGGTACATGAAGATGCCGCCGCGCGTCATGATGCGGTGCACGTCGGCCACCATGCTGGCGATCCAGCGCATGTTGAAATCCTTGCCGCGCGGGCCTTCCTTGCCCTGCAGGCATTCGTCGATGTAGCGGCGCACCGGGGCGTCCCAGTGGCGCATGTTGCTCATGTTGATGGCGAATTCCTTGGTGTCCTCGGGAATCCGCACGTTCTCCTCAATCAGCACGAAGCTGCCCTGTTCGCGGTCGAGCGTGAACATCGACACCCCGTCGCCCACCGTCAGCACCAGGGTGGTCTGCGGGCCGTACACGCAGTAGCCGGCCGCCACCTGCTGGCGGCCGGGTTGCAGAAAATCTTGCTCCTCCACGCCGCGGTCGCCCTCGGGCATCTTGAGCACGCTGAAGATGGTGCCGATGCTGACGTTGACGTCGATGTTGCTGGAGCCGTCGAGCGGATCGAACAGCAGCAGGTATTCGCCCTTCGGGTAGCGGTTGGGCACCACGTGGATGGCGTCCATCTCCTCGCTGGCCATGGCCGCCAGGTGGCCGCCCCACTCGTTGGCCTCGATCAGCACCTCGTTGGCGATGATGTCGAGCTTTTTCTGCACCTCGCCCTGCACGTTCTCGCTGCCAGCCGAGCCCAGCACGCCGCCCAGGGCGCCCTTGTTGACGGCGTGGCTGATGCTCTTGCAGGCGCGCGCCACCACCTCCAGCAGCAGGCGCAGCTGCGAGGGGATGTGGCCGTCGACACGCTGCTTTTCGACCAGATGACGGGTCAGGGAGATGCGCTGTGGGCTCATGGCAGATCCTTGGGTTCGGTGTCCGGGGTGGGGGCGGTGCGGGCCTCGGGTGGCGCGGGAGGCGCGTCCTCGGCGGCCGGGGTGTCGGCGCTGAGCGCACGGTTCACCACTTCGCGCACGTCGTTGCTCAGATCGGGCCGCGCGGCGACGCGGGCCAGGGCTTCGCGGGCGGCCGTGCGGTAGGGCTCGGCCAGGCGCGCCCAGGCGTCCATGGCGCGCGCCAGGCGGGCGGCCACCTGGGGGTTCAGGCCGTCCAGCTCCAGCACCCGGTCGGCCCAGAACACGTAGCCGGCGGCGTCGCGGCGGTGGAAAGCGGCCGGGTTGCCGTGGCAGTAGCCGAAGATCAGGCTGCGCGCGCGGTTCGGGTTGCGCAGGTTGAAGTCGCGGTGCTTCATCAGCTCGCGCACCACCGGCAGCACATTGCCGCCGCGGTCGGGCGCGCGCGCTTGCAGGGCAAACCATTTGTCCAGCGCCAGCGGTTCGTCCTGGAACAGGGCGCGAAAGCGCTGCAGCGCAGGCGTGGCCAGCTCGTGGCCGGCCTGGATCAGGGCCTGCAGGGCGTTCAACCGGTCGGTCATGTTGCCGGCGTCCTTGACGCGCTGGTAGGCCTTGCCGGGCCAGACCGGATCGCCGTTGGCGCTGGCGGCCAGGCACAGCATGCCCAGCGCCAGGCCGGCCAGGGCGCGCCGGCCGGCCGAGACCGGGTCGGGCCGGTAGGCGCCGGTGTCCTGGCATCGCTCGAAAGCCTGCTGCCAGTCGGCGGCCAGCGCATGGGCCAACTGCCGCTCCATGGCCTCGCACACGGCATGGATGCGCTGCGGGTCCACCACGTCGAGCTGCTCGGCGATGTAGTCCTCGCTGGGCAGGGTCAGCACCAGGGTCTTGAAGGCGGCGTCCAGCGCTGGATCGCGCAGCACGGCGCGCAGCGCGGCCAGGTAGGCGTCGTCCAGGGCGGGCGTCTGCTCGGCGGTCGAATGGAGGGCGGCCAGGGCCTGGCGCAAGGCCAGTTGTTGGCCGGCTTCCCAGCGGTTGAACGCGTCGCTGTCGTGCGCCAGCAGGTGCAGCAGCTGCTCGGCGCTGGCTTCCACGTGCAGCTCGACCGGCGCCGAGAAGCCGCGCAGCAGCGAGGGCACGGGGGTTTCGGTGACGTCGTGGAAGACCAGCGTTTCGCTGGCCTGGCTCAGCACATGCACGTGCTCGCCCACCACGGCCGGCTGGGCGGGGTCCGGACGCAGCGGCAGATCGCGTCCGTCGGCGCCGACCAGGCCGAGTCGCACCGGGATCACAAACGGCTGCTTGGCCGCTTGGCCGGGCGTGGAAGGGCAGCTTTGCGACAGGCTCAGGGTGTAGGTGCGCGCCACCGGGTCGTGGCGGCCCTCGGCGCGCAGCACCGGCGTGCCGGACTGGCTGTACCAGCGCTTGAACCGCGGCAGCAGGGCGGGCAGGGCGCTGGCCGGGTTGGCGTCGGCCATGGTCTGGGCAAAGTCGTCGCAGGTCACGGCCTGGCCATCGTGGCGCTGGAAGTACAGGTCGATGCCCCGGCGAAAGCCCTCGCGGCCCAGCAAGGTCTGGATCATGCGCACCACCTCGGCGCCTTTTTCGTAGATGGTGGTGGTGTAGAAGTTGCTGATCTCCAGGTATTCATCGGGGCGCACCGGGTGGGCCATGGGGCCGGCGTCCTCGGGGAACTGGGTGGCGCGCAGGTTGATGACGTCCTGGATGCGCTTGACCGCGCGGGCGCTGGGAGTGCCGGCCAGGTCCTGGCTGAACTCCTGGTCGCGGAACACGGTCAGCCCTTCCTTCAGGCTGAGCTGGAACCAGTCGCGGCAGGTGACGCGGTTGCCCGTCCAGTTGTGGAAGTACTCGTGGCCGATCACGCTTTCCACCGCGTCGAAGTCGTCGTCGGTGGCGGTGGAGGATTTGGCCAGCACGTACTTGGTGTTGAAGATGTTCAGGCCCTTGTTTTCCATGGCGCCGGCGTTGAAATCGCTGGTGGCCACCACCATGAAGCGTTCCAGATCCAGCTTCAGGCCAAAGCGCGCCTCGTCCCACAGCACCGAATGCACCAAGGAGCGCATGGCGTGCTCGGTCTTGTCCAGATCGCCCGGGCGCACGTAGACCTGCAGCAGGTGCTGTTGGCCCGAGCGGGTGGTGATGCGCTGCTCGCGCGCCACCAGCTTGCCGGCGACGATGGCGAACAGGTAGCTGGGCTTCTTGTGCGGGTCGTGCCAGGTGGCGAAATGGCGCCCGCCTTCCAGCTCGCCCTCGTCGACCAGATTGCCGTTGGACAGCAGCACCGGCCAGCGCCGCTTGTCGGCGCGCAGGGTGACGGTGTAGGTGGCCATCACGTCGGGCCGGTCCAGGAAGTAGGTGATGCGCCGGAAGCCCTCGGCCTCGCACTGGGTGAAGAAGTCGCCGCCGCTCATGAACAGGCCCATCAGCTTGCTGTTCTGCTCGGGCTTGCAGACGGTGAAGATCTCCAGCTCGAAGGGAGTTTCACCCTCGGGCAGGTTTTCCAGCACCAGGGCCTGGCCCTCCATGCGGAAGCTGCAGCCCTGGCCGTTCAGCATCACGCGCGACAGGTTCAGCTCGTCGCCGTCCAGCTTCAGCGGCTGGGCCGGCACGGCCGGGTTGCGGCGCAGGCGCATCTTGTTCAGCACGCGGGTCTTGGCCGGATCGAGGTCGAGGCTGAGCTCGACGGTGTCGATCCAGAAGGCCGGCGGGGCATAGTCCTGACGCCTGGTGACGGTGCTTTGTCCTTCACGCATGGGGGGTGTCTCTCACTTTAAAATGTATAGCAGCTCTGGCAATTTCCACGCTGGCCAGAGGTCGAAAAGGCTGTTTTTCTGGCGAATCACACGCCTTGCTTCAGGCTGGCCTCGATGAAGGCATCCAGGTCGCCGTCCAGCACCTTCTGCGTGTTGCTGATCTCGACGTTGGTGCGCAAGTCCTTGATGCGGCTCTGGTCCAGCACGTAGCTGCGGATCTGGTGGCCCCAGCCCACGTCGGTCTTGCTGTCCTCCAGCTTCTGCTGCTCGGCCATGCGTTTTTTCATCTCGTGGTCGTACAGGCGCGAGCGCAGGCGGCGCCAGGCGACGTCGCGGTTGCTGTGCTGGCTGCGGCTGTCCTGGCATTGCACCACGATGCCGGTGGGCAGGTGCGTCAGGCGCACGGCCGAATCGGTCTTGTTGATGTGCTGGCCACCGGCTCCGCTGGCGCGGTAGGTGTCCACGCGCACGTCGGCGGGGTTGATGTCGATCTCGATCGAGTCGTCGACCTCGGGGTAGACGAACACGCTGGCAAAGCTGGTGTGGCGCCCGCCGGCCGAGTCGAAGGGGCTTTTGCGCACCAGGCGGTGCACGCCGGTTTCGGTGCGCAGCAGGCCGTAGGCGTACTCGCCGTCGATCTTGATGGTGGCGCCCTTGATGCCGGCGGTTTCACCGGGGGTTTCGTCCTCGATGTCGGTCTTGAAGCCCTTGCGCTCGCAGTACTTGAGGTACTGGCGCAGCAGCATGCTGGCCCAGTCCTGCGCCTCGGTGCCGCCGGCGCCGGCCTGGATGTCCAGGAAGGCGTTGGCCGGGTCGGCCGGCTGGTTGAACATGCGGCGAAATTCCAGCTCTTCGACGGTGGTGGCCAGCTTGGCGGCGTCGTCGGCGATGGACTGTAGGGCGGCTTCGTCGCCCTCGTCGCGGCTCATCTCGTACAGCTCGGCGTTGTCCGACAGGCCTTGCGTCAGCTCGTCGAGCACCAGCACCACGCCGTCCAGGGCTTTTTTCTCCTTGCCCAGTTCCTGCGCCTTCTTGGGGTCGCTCCAGACCGCCGGGTCTTCCAGTCCGGCGTTTACCGTGCGCAGGCGTTCGGCCTTGGCAGGGTAGTCAAAGATACCCCCGTAGCGCGTCGGTGCGCGCGCGGAGGTCGTCGATCTGGGTGCCAATCTGGTTGATGCGTTCTGCGTCCATGAAAAATCTTCTCGTCGATGTGAGGGGTGACTGCTGGCGGCCCAACGGCCGTGCGAAACCCTTAATTTTCTCACGGGTGGGCAGGTCCCGCCGGCGCGGCGGGCGCGCGCCTCAGTCCTGCTGCAGAAACTCCTGCACCAGGCGCGCCAGCGGCTCGGGCTGGTCGTGGTGCAGCATGTGGCCGGTGTCGGCAAGGACCTCGCGGCGCAGGTTCGGCACGGCGCGCAGGCGTTCGTGGAATTCGGGCAGGGTGTAGCGCCCCTTCCACCAGCCGCTCAGGCTGTCGTCGCTGGCCTCGACCATCAGGGTGGGCGCGCTGATGCGCTCGAACAGCGCCTGCACCTCGTCCACGCGGTACAGCTGGGCGCTGACGACGCGGTGCGCGGCATCGCCCAGGATCTCCCAGCGCGTGCCGCCGTCCGCCTGCGGGCGCGGCGCGGCCCATTGCCGGGCCAGCCATTCGGCCTTGCCCTGCGGCAGGCGGCGGTTGGTTTTCATCAGGCGTTCGGCCACGCCGGCCGCGTCGTCGTAGCCGCGCAGGCCGATGGCACCCTGTTGCAGGCGCTTCAACTCGTCGATCCACTGGCCGTAGCGGGTGGGCGCCTGGGCCGGCCGGTTGGCGGGCATGCCAAAGCCTTCCAGGTTGATCAGGCGCCGGATGCGCTCGGGCCGCACGCCGGCGTACATCATGGCCACGTTGCCGCCCATGCTGTGGCCGACCAGGTCGACCGGGCGGTCGGCGCAGAAATGGTCGAGCAGGAACTCCAGATCGGCCAGGTAGTCGGCGAAGGCGTAGTGGTCGCAGGCGGGGCCGGTGCTGTGGCCAAAGCCGCGCCAATCGGGCGCGATGATCAGGCGTTGGCTGAAAAATGCCTCCGACAGCGCATCCACCATGAACTGGTAGGAGGCGGCCACGTCCATCCAGCCGTGCACCAGCACCAGGGGCGGCTGGGCGGACTGGGCATCGCCCCACAGGCGCACGTGGTAGCTGTGCAGGCGGATGGGGACGAATTCGGTTCTCGACGGTCGAAGGGCTTGGTACATTGGTCGGCATTATTCAGGAGGTTTCCATGGCAGCCGGTCCGGCCCGAGACAACGCCCCCACGGCGACGGATGACCACTACGCGCGCATGCGGCAGGGCTTTGCCTGGCATGTGCCGGCGCGCTTCAACATGGCGTGGGCCTGCTGCCGGCGTTGGTCGGAGCGCCCGGATGCTACTGAAAGAATAGCTGTACTGGATTATCCGACGCCGACTGAGGGTGGTTTTTATACCTATTCCGCACTGCGCGCGGCGGCCGACCGGCTGGCCAACGCGCTGAAGGCCCTGGGCGTGGCGCGCGGCCAGCGCGTGGCCATCGTCATGCCCCAGCGCTTTGAAACCGCCGTGGCCTACATGGCGGTGCTGCAGCTGGGGGCCGTGGCCATGCCGCTGTCGCAGCTGTTCGGGCCCGAGGCACTGGAATACCGCCTGCAGGACGCCGCCGCCGTGGCCGCCATTTGCGACCAAGCGTCCATGTCGGCCTTGCTGTCGGTGCGCGGCGCCTGCCCGCAACTCCAGCACGTGATCGGCTTGGGGGCTGGCGCCGCCCAGGCCGACCACGACTGGGCGGCGCTGCTGGCCACCGCCAGCGCCGAGGCGTTCCCCGAGCCCGACACCCTGGCCGACGACCCGGCCGTGCTGATCTACACCAGCGGCACCACCGGCCCACCCAAGGGCGCGCTGATCCCGCACCGCGCGCTGATCGGCAACCTGCCCGGTTTTTTGTGCAGCCAGAACGGTTTTGGCTTTGCCCTGGACAGCCCCGAGGCGCTCAGCGCGCTGTGCGATCCGGCCAGCGCGCTGGGGGCCTCGTCGTCCGTGTTCTGGTCCCCCGCGGACTGGGCCTGGACCGGGGGCCTGATGGATGCCTTGCTGCCCAGCCTGTACTTCGGCCGCCCCATCGTCGCCTACGGTGGCCGCTTTGGTCCCGAGACCGCGTTCGAGCTGATGCAGGCGCACGGCGTCACGCACAGCTTTTTGTTCCCCACCGCGCTCAAGGCCATGATGAAGGCCTACCCCAGGCCACGAAAGCAGTTCAAGCTGAAGCTGCGCGCGATGATGAGCGCGGGCGAGGCCGTGGGCGACGCCGTGTTTGCCTACTGCCGCGACGAGCTGGGCGTGCTGGTCAACGAGATGTTTGGCCAGACCGAAATCAACTACGTCGTCGGCAATTGCACAAAGTACTGGCCCGCCAAACCCGGCAGCATGGGCAAAGGGTACCCGGGCCACAACGTCAAGGTGATCGACGACGACGGCAACGAATGCCCCGTGGGCGTGCCGGGCGACGTGGCCGTGAACCGCTTTGATGTGCACGGCGACCCCGACCCGATCTTCTTTCTGGGGTACTGGAAGAACCCAGCGGCCACGCAGGGCAAATACACAGGGGACTGGTGCCGCACCGGTGACGTGGCCGTGCGCGACGCCGACGGTTACCTCTGGTACCAGGGCCGTGCCGACGATGTGTTCAAGGCCGCTGGCTACCGCATCGGCCCCGG
>JAIUOM010000153.1 GCA_020161215.1 Pseudomonadota bacterium | reverse complement strand
CACGGCCCCGGCGCCCGGCGTGACGTTGCGGCCCTCCACCGCCCTGCCGCCGGAGAAGCGGCCGTGAGCGAGCCCACGGACCCGGTGCTCGCCGATCCGCCGCTGGCGGCTCCCGCGCCGGCCGCCTCCGAGATGCCGCACAGCCGCCTGGAAGTGCGCGGTCTGCGCAAGAACTACGGCGCGCGCCGCGTGGTGCAGGACGTGTCGCTGGACGTCAAGAGCGGCGAGGTGGTCGGCCTGCTCGGCCCGAACGGCGCCGGCAAGACCACCTCCTTCTACATGATCGTCGGCCTGGTGCGCGCCGACGCCGGCAGCATCACCATCGACGGTCAATCCATCGAGAGCATGCCGATCCACCAGCGCTCGCAGCTGGGCCTGTCCTACCTGCCGCAGGAAGCCTCCATCTTCCGCAAGCTGACGGTGGCCGAGAACGTGCGCGCGGTGCTGGAGCTGCAGCGCGACCCGAACGGCCGCGCCTTGCCGCGCGCCGAGATCGAGCGGCGCCTGACCGAGCTGCTGGAGCAACTGCACGTGGCCGATCTGCGCGATTCGCCCGCGCCCTCGCTGTCCGGCGGCGAGCGCCGGCGCGTGGAAATCGCGCGCGCGCTGGCCACCCAGCCGCGCTTCATCCTGCTGGACGAGCCCTTCGCCGGCATCGACCCCATCGCCGTGATCGAGATTCAGCGCATCGTCGCCTTCCTGAAGGCGCGCGGCATCGGCGTGCTGATCACCGACCACAACGTGCGCGAAACCCTGGGCATCTGCGACCACGCCGTCATCATCAGCCAGGGCGGTGTGCTGACCACCGGCACGCCCGAGGAAATCGTCGCCGACCCCGACGTGCGCCGGGTCTACCTGGGCGAGCACTTCCGCCTGTGACTTTCCGCGCCCTCGTGATCGGGTCCCGGCGCCGCGGAGGCGGGCGGTGAAACCCAGCCTGTCGCTGCGCGTCTCGCAGCACCTGGCGCTCACACCCCAGCTGCAGCAGTCGATCCGGCTGCTGCAGCTGTCCACCCTGGAGCTGGCCAACGAGGTCGAGCAGATGCTCGACGACAACCCCTTCCTGGAGCGCGAGGGCGACGAGCTGGCGCGCGACGAATTCGGCCTCAGCCACGCCAACAGCCCCGTCGCCGAGACCGAGCGAGACGCCGACAACACTACCGAATCCATAGCTGGCTCGGAAGATTCCACGCCGGCCGAAAGCCTTTCGGAGCCCGAATTCTCAACCCCCGACAGTTGGGACGGCGACGGCGGCGTGGAAGTCGCCGCCGACGACGCCGAATGGGGCGGCGACGCCCCGCCGCGCGGCGCCGGGGCCGACACCGACGACGAGCTGGACCCCGGCGCGCGCGTCGGCGAGCATCTCTCGCTCACCGACCACCTGCACCGCCAGGCCCTGGCCCTGCGCCTGTCGCCCGAGGACCAGGCGGCGCTGCGTTTTTTGATCGAATCGCTCAACGACGACGGCTACCTGGAGGATTCCCTGGCCCAGCTGGTGGCCACCCTCACCGAGGAGGGCGACGACGACGAACAGGTCGAGCTGCTGCTGCAGCGCTTCACCCTGGGGCTGAAGCTGCTGCAGTCGCTGGAGCCGCCCGGCGTCGGCGCGCGCGACCTGGTCGAGTGCCTGTGCCTGCAGCTGCGCGCGCGCCGCGCGGCGCCGGCGCCGGCGCTGGACGCGGCCGAGGCCCTTCGCATCGACACCGCCCTGGCCCTGTGCGCCCAACACGGCGCGCTGGAGCTGCTGGCGCGACGCGACGCGCGCAAGCTGGCCCAGCTGGCCGGCGTGCCCGAGGACGGCGCGCGCGCCGCCATGGCCTTGATCGGGCGGCTCGAACCCAAGCCCGGGCGCCCGTTCGCCGACGTGCGCCGCCAGTTGGTGGTGCCCGACGTCATCGTCAGCGCCGTGGGCGGCCCGGCGGCGCCGCGCTTTCGCGTGCGCATCAACCCCGACGTGATGCCGCGCCTGCGCGTGCACGAGGCCTACGCCGGCGCCCTGCGCGGCGGCAAGGGCGGCGACAACCACGCCGCGCTGGCCCAGCGCGTGCAGGAGGCGCGCTGGTTCATCCGCAACATCCAGCAGCGCTTTGACACCATCCTGCGCGTGGCCAGCCTCATCGTCGAGCGCCAGCGCGGCTTTTTCGTGCACGGCGATCTGGCCATGCGCCCCATGGTGCAGCGCGAGCTGGCCGACGAGCTGGGCGTGCACGAATCGACCATCTCGCGCGTCACCACCGCCAAGTACATGGCCACCCCGCGCGGCACCTACGAGCTGAAGTACTTCTTCGGCTCGGCGCTCGGCACCGAGGCCGGTGGCAACGCTTCCAGCACCGCCGTGCGCGCGCTGATCAAGCAGTTCGTCGCCGCCGAGAGCGCCGCCAAGCCCTTGTCCGACAGCCAACTGGCCGACATGCTCAAGGAGCAGGGCATCGACTGCGCCCGCCGCACCGTGGCCAAATACCGCGAGGGCTTGCGCATTCCGGTCGCCGCCCTGCGCAAGGCGGCCTGACCGAAACCCTACCCCCTGATACCCATGCTGACCCTGTTCCTACCCTGCGCCGGCGGCGTCGAAGAGCTGCTGGCCGACGAGGTGCATGGCCTCACCGGCCTGGCCGGGCAAGACCTGCTGACCCTGCGCGGCGGCGTGCGCGTGCGCGGCGACTGGGCCGTGGCGCTGCGCCTGAACCTGTGGAGCCGGCTGGCCCAGCGCGTGCTGATCGAGCTGGCGCACGGCCCCTACCGGCACGAGGACGACCTGTACGCCCTGGCCGCCGACGTGGCCTGGGAGAGCTGGTTTTCGCCGCGCCAGACCTTCCGCGTCGATATCACGGCCCAGGCCAGCCCGCTGCGCAGCCTGAACTTCGCCACCCTGCGCGTCAAGGACGGCGTAGCCGACGCCTTTCGCGCCCGCGCCGGCGGCGTGCGCCCCAGCATCGACACCCGCGCGCCCCAGGTGCGCGTGCAGGCGCACCTGGACGCCAGCCACGCCACCCTGTACATCGACAGCAGCGGCGAGCCGCTGTTCAAGCGCGGCTGGCGTCAGGACAAGGGCGACGCCCCGCTCAAGGAAACCCTGGCCGCCGCCATGCTGGCCGCCAGCGGCTGGTGGCAACCGGCCGCGCGGCGCGTGGCCGACGCGCCGCTGTACGACCCCTGCTGCGGCTCCGGCACCATCGTCATCGAAGCCGCCCAGTTGGTGCTGGGCCTGCCGCCCGGTGGCCAGCGGCGCTTTGCCTTCGAGCACCTGCGGCCGTTCGATCCGGCACTCTGGAGTGCTATAAAAAAAGAAGCTATTCAGGATGATTCCACGCCGACTTCCGGGCAAAATGACGTCAAAACCACGCCGATCCGCGTGTTCGGCAGCGACGTGGCACACCGCATGGTCGACTTCGCCCAGCGCAACGCCGAGCGCGCGGGCGTGGCGCACGCGCTGCAACTGCGCGGCGGCGACGCGCTGCAGCGCCTGCCGCCCACCCCCCAGCCCGGCGTGCTGCTGATGAACCCGCCCTACGGCGAGCGCATCGCCGCCGCCGGCGTGGCCGGCGCCGGCGCGCGCGGCCGCGAGGCCTTCCAGACCGGCACCCTGGCGCGCCAGCGCGCCACCGGCCCGGTTGCCGAGGCCGCCGACGTGAATGCCGGCGACGAGTTCTTCACCCGCCTGGCCGCGCACTGGAAGAGCCACTACGCCGGCTGGAACGCCTGGCTGCTGACACCCGACCTGAAACTGCCCGGCCGCCTGCGCCTGAAAGAGTCGCGCCGCGTGCCGCTGTGGAACGGCCCCATTGAGTGCCGCTTGTTCCGCTTCGACCTGACGGCGCGCCGCGAGCCGGCCGGTTGATGCCGATGGGCGTTCAAACGACAAGAACCGTGCAGGTTGAGCCCGTCGAAGGGCTCAACGCGAACGGTTCGATGTTTTGGAGCGCCTTTTAGTATGAAGCCGCGCGCAGCCGCGCTCAGCGCGCGGCGTGCAGCGCCAGCAAGGTGTCGAGAAACGCGCGGCCGACCGGCGGCAGGCTGCGCCCGATGCGGGTGACGATGCCGATCGGCCGGCTGGCCTGCGGGCGCGCCAGGGGCACCGCCGCCAAGCCGGCCATGTTGACCAGTTCCAGCGCCAGGCGCGGTAGGGCCGACACGCCCAGGCCGGCGCTGACCAGGGCGCCGCAGGCCGAGACGCTGGGAAACTCGAACGCTGGCCGGATCGTCAGGCGCTTTTGCATGAACACCGCGTCGGTCAACGGCCGGATGCTGCTGCTGGGCTGGCTGGCGATGAACGGGCGGGCGCCGAACACCGTCCAGGGCACCGAGGCGCGCCGCGCCAGCGCGTCGTCGGCCCGGCACAGCAGCACCATCGGGTCGTCGCGCAGGTGGCGGTACTGCAGGCGTTGATCGGGCGGTGGGCGCACGCACAGACCCAAATCGACGCGGCCTTCCTCGACCAGGGCCAGCAGCGCCTCGGCCGGGGCTTCGAGCAGGGTGAATTCGACCTCTGGGTGCTGCTGCCGGAACGCCGCCACCGCCGCCGGCACCAGGGCCGCGCCGGCCGAGGGCAGGGCCACCACCGACACGCGCCCGCTGCGGCCCTGCAAGAACTGGCCCAGCTCGCTGAAGGCGCCGTCGAACTCGCCCAGGATGCGCTGGGCGATGGGCAGCAGCTCGCGCCCGGCGGCGCTCAGCTGCACGCGGCGCGTGTCGCGGTCGAACAGGCGCGCGCCCAGGGTGCGCTCGGCCTGGCCGATGGCGCGGCTGAGCGCGGGCTGCGACACGCCGATCTGCGCCGCCGCCGCGCGAAAGCTGCCCAGGGCGGCGATGCGCACGAAGGCTTCGAGCTGCTGCAGGGAAAGATCGATGCGCGAGGTGGCCATGGCATTGATGCTTCAAAGTTATCACATATATAAAACTGTGTGGCTTCACAAATCAATCGCTGGTGCCTAGACTGGGCACCAGACGTTCCCACAGGAGACACCCCCGTGCAAGCTTCATCCCCCGGCCCGCTGGCCGGCGTGCGCGTGCTGGAACTCGGCCAGGTGCTGGCCGGGCCGTTCGCCGGCGCGATCCTGGCCGACCTGGGCGCCGAGGTGGTCAAGCTGGAGCGCGTGGACGGCGGCGACGACGCGCGCCACATGGGGCCGGCGTTCCGGCACGGCGACGCGCACAATTTCCAGGTCTTCAACCGCGGCAAGCAGTCGGTGGCGCTGGACCTGAAGAGCGCCGCCGGCCGCGCCGCCTTCGAGCGCCTGGCGGCCGAGGCGGACATCTTCATCCACAACCTGCGCCCGGGCGTGCCCCGGGCGCTGGGCATCGACGGCTCGGCGCTGTGCGCGCGGCACCCGCGCCTGATCTACGGCGAGATTTCGGCCTTTGGCCACCGCGGGCCGATGGCCTTGCAGCCGGGCTACGAGCCGCTGGTGCAGGCCTTCAGCGGCCTGTCGAGCACCAACGGCGGGCCGGACGATCCGCCGATGCGCGCCGGCGCCTCGCTGTGCGACCAGGGCACCGGCATGTGGGTGGTGATCGGGGCGCTGGCCCTGCTGCAGCGGCGCCTGCAGACCGGGCGCGGCGGGCTCTTGCAGTCCTCGCTGCTGGAAACCGCCCTGGTCTGGAACGGCCAGAAGGCCGACGCCTACGTCAACGAAGGCCGGCTGCCAGACCGCCACCGCTCGGGCCACCCGGGCTTCGTGCCCTACGAAGCGTTTGACACCGCCGACGGCCCGCTGCTGATCTGCTGCGGCAACGACCGCCTGTTCGCCAAGCTGGCGGCCGAGCTGGCGCGCCCGGACTGGGTGCGCGACGAGCGCTTTGCCAGCAACCGCGCGCGCCTGACGCACAAGGCGGCGCTGCTGGCGCAGCTGGCGCCGCTGCTGGCGGCACGCCCGCGCGCCGAGTGGATCGCGCGCTTCGAGGCCGCCGGCGTGCCCTGCGCGCCCGTGCACACCGTGCCCGAGGCGCTGGCGCACCCGCAGGTGCGGGCGCTGGAGATTCTGGCGCCGGTGCCGGGCGAGGGCTTTTCGCTCACCGCGCTGCCGCTGACCATCGACGGCGTGCGCCCACCGCTGACCGGCGCCGCCCCCGGCCTGGGCGCGCACAACGCGGCGCACCAGGTGGCCGAGATTTCCCCCCCAGAAAACACCCAGGAGACCCCATGATCCGCAGCCTTCTCAGTCCCTTCACCCTGTTGCTGGCCGCCGCCAGCCTGGCCGCGCCCCTGGCGCAGGCGCAGGACTACCCGACCAAGCCGATCACGCTGATCGTGCCCTTCGGCCCCGGCAGCGGCACCGACCAGGCCGCGCGCGTGATGGCGCAGGGGTTGGGCGAGGAGGTCAAGGTGCCCGTCGTGGTGGAGAACAAGGCCGGCGCCAGCGGCTTTCTCGCCGCGCAGTACGTGGCCAAGGCCGCGCCGGACGGCCACACCCTGCTGATCACCACCAACACCACGCAGTCGGCCAACGAGCACCTGTTCAAGAAGCTGCCCTACGACCCGGTGAAGGATTTCGCGCCCATCACCTTGCTGTCCAAGGGGCACATGCTGCTGCTGGTGCGGCCCGATTCGCCCTACAAGTCGGTGGCCGATCTGCTGGCCGCGGCGCGCAAGTCGCCCGGCAAGCTGAACTTTGCCAGCGGCTCCTCGTCCAGCCGCGTGGCCAGCGAGCTGCTCAAGCAGATGGCGCACGTGGACATGGTCAACGTGCCCTACAAGAGCAACCCGCTGGGCATCACCGACCTGATCGGCGGCCAGGTCGACTTCATGTTCGCCGACGCGCCCACCGCCCTGCCGCAGGTGCAAGGCGGCAAACTGCGCGCGCTGGCCGCCAGCGGCACCAAGCGCCTGCCCGCCGTGCCCGAGGTGCCGACGGTGGCCGAGGCCGGGGTGAAGGGCTACGACATGTCGTACTGGACCGCCATGTACGCGCCGGCCGGCACGCCGCCGGCCATCATCGCCCGGCTGAACCAGCTGTTCGCTAAGGCCTCGGGCACCGAGCTGTCCAAGTCCTTCCAGGCCAGGACCAGCGGCGAGGAAGCGCTGAGCACGCCCGAGGGTCTGGCCCGCTTCCAGGCCGAGGAATCGAAAAAATGGGGCCAGGTGATCCGCGCCGCCGGCATTCAGCCCGAATGACGGCGCGCAGCAGGACCGGCCAATGACCGACACCCCGGAACCCGAACTGATCGCGGCGCGGCGCGGGCCCGTGCTGTGGCTGACCCTCAACCGCCCGGCGCGGCGCAACGCCATCAGCCCGGCCGTGCTGGCGGCGCTGACGCAGGCGCTGACCGACGCCCGCACCGACCGCGCGCTGCGCGCCATCGTGCTGACCGGCGCGGGCGACAAGGCCTTTTGCGCCGGGGCCGATCTGCAGACGGGGCAGTCCTTCAAGTTCGACTACGCCGAGCCGACGCAGGGCTTTGCCAACCTGTTCCGGCTCTCGCGCCAGCTCCACGTGCCGCTGCTGGCGCGGGTCAACGGCGCCTGCCTGGCCGGCGGCATGGGGCTGATGGCCATGTGCGACCTGGTGGTGGCCGCGCCGCACGCGCAGTTCGGCCTGCCGGAGGTCAAGGTCGGGGTGTTTCCGGCCCAGGTGCTGCCCCTGCTGAACGGCCTGATCGGCGCGCGCGCGCTGACCGAGCTGTGCATCACCGGCGAGCCGATCTCCGCGCCGCAGGCGCTGGCGCTGGGCCTGGTGAACCGGGTCAGCGAGGACCTGGACGCCGGCGTGCAGGCCTTGCTGGAGCATTTTCTCGACAAATCGCCCGCCGCCATCCGGCGCGGGCTGTACCTGATGAAGCGCATCGGCGGCCTGCCGTTCGAGCAGTCGATGGCTTTCACCGAAAGCCAGATTGGCCTGTTCGCGCTGACCGAGGACGCGGCCGAAGGCCAGGCCGCTTTCCGTGACAAACGCCCCCCAAATTGGACCGGACTGTGAACGCTGTACCCCCCCCCATCGTCCGCATCGGCGGCGCCTCTGGTTTTTGGGGCGACTCCAGCGTCGGCGCGCCGCAACTGGTGGCCAGCGGCCAGATCGACTACCTGGTGTTCGACTACCTGGCCGAGCTGACCATGTCCATCCTGGCCGGGGCGCGGCTGAAGAACCCCGAGGCGGGCTACGCCACCGACTTCGTCACCGTGGCGATGAAGAGTGTGCTGAAAGACGTGGTCGCTAAAGGCATCCGCGTGGTCAGCAACGCTGGCGGTGTCAACCCGCAGGGCTGTGCCGATGCGCTGCGCGCGCTGGCCGATGAGCTGGGCGTGGCGGTGAAGATCGCCGTGGTCACCGGCGACGACGTGACGCCCTTGCTGCCGGAGTTGCGCGCCGCCGAGCCGCCGGTGCGCGAGCTGCAAAGCGGCGCGCCGCTGCCGGCCAAGCTGCTGACGGCCAACGCCTACCTTGGGGCGCTGCCCATCAAGGCGGCGCTGGACGCGGGCGCGCAGATCGTCGTCACCGGCCGCTGCGTGGATTCGGCCGTGACCCTGGGCGTGCTGATGCACGAGTTCGGCTGGGCGCCGGGCGATCTGGACGCGCTGGCCGGCGGCAGCCTGGCCGGCCACATCATCGAATGCGGCTGTCAGGCCACGGGCGGCCTGCACACCGACTGGCAGGACGTGCCCGACTGGCCGCACATCGGCTACCCCATCGTCGAATGCGCGGCCGACGGCAGCTTTGTCGTCACCAAACCGGCCGGTACCGGCGGCTTGGTGGCGCCGCAGACGGTGGCCGAGCAACTGCTGTACGAAATCGGCGACCCGGCCGACTACCTGCTGCCCGACGTGCGCTGCGACTGGCGCGCAGTGCGCATCGAGCCGGCGGGCGCGCAGCGCGTGCGCGTGCACGGCGCGCGCGGCCGGGCGCCGACGGGCACCTACAAGGTCAGCGCCACCTACGTGGACGGCTTCAAGACCTCGGCCCAGCTCACCGTTGTCGGCTTCGATGCCGTGGCCAAGGCGCGCCGCACCGGCGAGGCCATTCTGACCCGCGTGGGCGAATTGCTGGCCGCGCAGGGCCTGCCGCCCTTCAGCGCGACGCAGCTGGAGGTGCTGGGCGCCGAAAGCCCGTACGGCCCGCACGCCCAGCCAGCAGCGGCACAGATGCGCGAGGCCATCCTGCGCCTGTCCGCACGCCACCCCGACAAGGCCGCGCTGGCGCTGCTCACGCGCGAGATCGCACCGGCCGGCACCTCCTGGGCGCCCGGCACCACCGGCGCGGGCGGTCGGGCGACGGTGTCGCCGCTGATCCGGCAATATGCTTTCTTGCTCGACAAGGCGCGCGTGACGCCTGCGGCAACACTGGATGGTGCACCCGTTTCAGTGCCAAATAGGCCAGATGTCGGCGTGGAAATTAACGATATTGCTATCAAAACAGGAATTACCAACGCCATCGACCTGCCCGCCGACGGCGAGCAAATCGAGGTGCCGCTGATCCGCCTGGCCTGGGCGCGTTCGGGCGACAAGGGCGACATCTCCAACATCGGCGTCATCGCGCGCCGGCCCGAATGGCTGCCGCAGCTGCGCGCGCCGTACACCATCAATGGCAGCATGGTGACGATCAACGGCAACGGTCGCAGCTGCCTGGATCTCACCGATTCCGGCACCGCCGCGCTGGGTCATGCCGACGGCGCCACCGGTTCGAAGATCTTCAATCTGGTGATCGGCAACTGCAACGGCAATGGCATCAGCGCCAACGGCCATAACTACACGTTCAGCGGCAACTATATCGGCGTGAACGCTACCGGTGCGATCGCGATGCCCAATTCGGGCGACGGCATCTCGATCTCGTCGTCGCGCGTCTATCCCGATACCAGCACCGGATTTCTGTCCAATCTGTACGCGCAATTTCCGGTGCAACCGGTGGAAGCGTCCACGATCAACGCCTTCCAGAGCCAGCTGGCCACGACCCTTGCCTCGCTGCAGCCCGTGTTTGTCACCAGCAACGTCATCGCCGGCAACGTCATCGGCTACGGCGCCACCTCGGGCGAGCTCTTCCTCCGCGGCCGGGTCGGCGAGCGCTTCTGCGTCCGCAACTCCGGCGCCACGGCCGTCGTCGAGGGTGTGGGCGACCACGGCCTCGAGTACATGACCGGCGGCACCGCGCTCGTCCTCGGACCGACCGGGCGCAACGTCGCGGCCGGGATGTCCGGCGGCGTCGCCTACGTCCTCGACCTCGACGAGACGCGGGTCAACCGCGAACTCGTCGACACCCTGCCGCTGCGGCCCACCGACGAGCTCGTCGTCCGCGACCTGCTCGAGCGTCACGTCCGGTGGACCGACTCCACCG
>JAIUOM010000152.1 GCA_020161215.1 Pseudomonadota bacterium | reverse complement strand
ACCTTCCTGCAGCGCGCCTACGACCAGCTGATCCACGACGTGGCGATCCAGAACCTGCCGGTGGTGTTCGCGCTCGACCGCGCCGGCCTGGTCGGCGCCGACGGCGCCACGCACGCCGGCAACTACGACATCGCCTACCTGCGCTGCATCCCGAATGTCAGCGTGGCCTGCCCGGCCGACGAGCGCGAGTGCCGCCAGTTGCTGACCACCGCCTTCGAGCAGGACCACCCCGTGGCCGTGCGCTACCCGCGCGGCGCCGGGGTCGGCGTGGCGCCGCTGGAGAGCCTGCAAGGCCTGCCCTTCGGCAAGGGCGAGCTGCGCCGTGAAGGCCAGCGCATTGCCATCCTGGCCTTTGGCACCCTGCTGTACCCGGCGCTGCAGGCGGCCGAGCGCCTGGGCGCCACGGTGGTCAACATGCGCTGGGCCAAACCGCTCGACACCGAGCTGCTGCAACGCGTGGCCGCCAGCCACGAGGCCCTGGTCACCGTCGAGGAAGGCGCCGTCATGGGCGGGGCCGGCAGCGCCGTGGCCGAAGCGCTGGCCGCCGCGGGCGTGGTCAAGCCCTTGGTGCAGCTGGGCTTGCCGGACGAGTTCATCGAGCATGGCGATCCGGCGCGCCTGCTGGCCATGGCCGGGCTGGACGCGGCGGGTATCGAGGCCTCGGTGCGCCAACGCCTGTCGCAATGGCTGACACCGGCCGCGCCGTCGCTGAAAGTGGTGGCCTGAGCGATCCAGTGCCACAATCCGTGGCACGGTTCCCGGCAGGTGAATCCCTAATGGTGGGGTCCGCCGGGGGCCTTACACTTTGCCACCGTTGTTGATCCCACACATTCAAGGAGTACGTTTCATGGATCGTCGTTCACTTATCAAGCACACCGGCATCGCGGGCGTGCTGGCGGCCGGGGTTGCGCCGGCCGTGCACGCCCAGGCCGCGGTGCGTTGGCGCCTGGCCTCCAGCTTCCCCAAGTCGCTGGACACGATTTACGGCGGCGCCGAGGTGATGGCCAAGAAGGTCAAGGAAATGTCTGGCGGCAAGTTCGAGATCTCGGTGCACGCCGGCGGCGAACTGATGCCTCCGTTCGGCGTGGTCGATGGCCTGCAGAACGCCACGGTCGAGATCGGCCACACCGTGCCCTACTACTTCTATGGTAAGAACCCGGCTTTCGCCATCGGCTCGGCCATTCCGTTCGGCTTCAACGCGCGCCAGATGCACGCCTGGATGAACCATGGCAACGGCCGCAAGCTCATGAATGAGTTTTACGCCGGCTACAACATGACCAGCTTCTGCGGCGGCAACACCGGCACCCAGATGGGCGGCTGGTTCCGCAAGCAGATCAAGTCCAACGCCGACATCAAGGGCCTGAAAATGCGCCTGGGCGGCGGCCTGGTGGGCGAGGTGATGACCAAGGTCGGCGCCGTGCCGCAAAGCATTCCGGGTGGCGAAATTTACCAGTCACTGGAAAAAGGCACCATCGACGCCGCCGAATGGGTGGGTCCGTACGACGACCAGAAGCTGGGCTTCAACAAGGTCGCGCCGTACTACTACTATCCGGGCTGGTGGGAGGGCGGCCCCGAGGTGTCGTTCTACGTCAACACCAAGGCCCTGGGCGCGCTGTCGGCCGAGAACAAGACCATTCTGGAATGCGCCTGCGCCTTCGCCGCCGAGGACATGCTGTCCAAGTACGACGCGCTGAACCCCACCGCGCTCAAGCAGTTGGTGGGCGCAGGCACCAAGGTGCTGCCTTTCCCCAACGACGTGTTGGAAGCCGCGTATAAGGCCTCGCAAGAAGTCTACGCCGCCAACGACGCCAAGTCGCCCGAGTGGAAGAAAATCTACGCCGACATGCGCAACTTCCTGCGCGATCAGTCGCTGTGGTTCCGCTTCGCCGAGGCGCGCTACGACCAGTTCATGAACACCCGCAAGCTGTGATCGCGGCGCTGCTCTGACCTGCTCCAACGGCCCTTCGGGGCCGTTTCTTTTGGTGAGGTCCGAACGGAATCACCGGGAGCGGGTCGGGGCTGAGATTTTCAGTGTTTTAGGCCGTACCCCGGCGCCAATATTTCCTGATGTGCTATCAAAATAAAAGCATCATGACGGCCGACGTGGATCCGCCATGGGGCCTTGGCCGGCGCCCGGTTCACTGCTCGACGAAGGCGCGCTCGACCACGAAGTCGCCGGGTGTGGTGGTGTTGCCCTCGTTGAAGCCGTGCGCTTCCAGTACGTCCTTGATCGACTTCAGCATCTGCGGGCTGCCGCACAGCATGGCGCGGTCCACCTTCGGGTCCAGCTGTGGCAAGCCCAGCTCGCGCGCCATCTGGCCGGTTTCGATCAGGTCGGGGATGCGGCCCTGGGTCTGGAACGCCTCCCGCGTCACGGTGGGGTAGTACTTGAGCTGCTCGCGCACCATCTCGCCCAGGAATTCGTGCTGGGGCAGCTCCTGCGTGATGTACTCGCGGTAGGCCAGCTCGGAGACCAAGCGGCAGCCGTGCACCAGGATCACCTCCTCGAATTTCTCGTAGGTGGCCGGGTCGCGGATGACGCTCATGAACGGCGCCAGACCGGTGCCGGTGCCGAACATGTACAGGCGCTTGCCGGGCAGCAGGTAGTCGATCAGCAGCGTGCCGGTGGGCTTGTGGCCGACGATGATGCTGTCGCCCGGCTGGATGTGCTGCAGGCGGCTGGTCAGCGGGCCGTCGGGCACCTTGATGCTGAGAAACTCCAGCTCCTCCTCGTAGTTGGCACTGACGATGGAATAGGCGCGCAGCAGCGGCTTGCCGTCCACTCGCAGGCCGATCATGGTGAAGTGCCCGTTGGAAAAACGCAGGCTGGAACTGCGCGTGGTCTTGAAGCTGAACAGGCGATCCGTCCAGTGGTGGACGGAGAGAACTTTTTCGTCGTCGAAAGCGGCCATGGTGTGAAGGCGCCGGCTGGCGAAGCGGCATCGGATCAGGGAAAACCAGCTATTTTCTCACCTTCCCACGCTGGCCCGGCTGGGGCGGCATGCGGCGCTGTCCGACAACCGGTGTGCGGCCCGGTGCGTTCTCTTTGAATGGGGCCTACCCGCGACAGGGGGTAAGCTCCCGAGAACTTACTCTTTTACCCTTTGGCACGTCCCGCATGGTCCTGTAGCATATGGACACTGCGGCACGCCCCGCACACCCGATCACACACGCAAGCATGAACACTCGTCGTCCCTTCCTTCGGTGGACACTGTCCTTCGCGGCCCTGGCGGCTTTTGGCGCCTCGGCGCAGCAAGCCGGCACCCTGTACGACCCCGAGCCGCCGGCCGATTCCGCCTACGTCCGCTTCATCGTGCTGGGCTCTGGCGCGGTCGACGTGCTGGTGGACGGCAAGCCCCGCGTCACCAAGCTGGCCGCCGGCACGCCCAGCGACTACCTGGTGCTGGGCGCTGGCGCACGCAACATTACCCTGCAGGCGGCGGGCAAGCCCGGCGCGTTGCTCAGCACGGCGTTCGAGGCCGGCAAGGGCAAGGCCTACACGCTGGCCTTTGCCTCCACCGCCAAGGACACCAAGCCGGTGGTGTTCGAGGACAAGGCCAACACCAACAAGCTCAAGGCCGTGCTGGGCGTGTACCACCTTCATCCGAAGGCGGGTCCGGTCGATGTCCTGACCGCCGACGGTGCCACCAAGGCCTTTGCCGACCTGGCCCCGGGCGCGCCCGCGTCGCTGCAGGTCAACCCGATCGACGTCGAGTTGATCGTCGCCAAGCCCGGCAGCAAGGCCGCGCTGGGGCAAGCCAAGCTGACCATGACGCAAGGCGCCACCTACAGCCTGTTCCTGCTGCCGGCCGACGGCGGCAAGTTCGGCACGGTGGCCTTGCAGAACAAGACCGAGCGCTACACCGCCAAACCCTGAACGCGGACCCCGAACAGGCCGTTCGGCCCGGGGGGTTGCGTCGATCCTTTTCTTTTGCCCAGGAGCCCTAAATGAAGAAACGTACCCTTTTGCAACTGACCTGCGCCTCGGTGCTGGCCGGGCTGTGCGGTGGTCTGCAAGCCCAGTCCACCAGCAGCGTGCTGTTTGGCAAGAGCAACGAGTGGCTGTTCACCCCCTACGAATTCGCCACCCCGAGCGACGCCGCGGACACGCAGGCCTCCATCCAGGCGCTGATCCATGCCGCCAAGCTGTTCGACGCCAAGGGCATCGGTCTGGCCGTGGCCATCGTGCCCTCGAAGGTCCGCATCCACGCCGATCAGCTGCCGGACAACAAGCCGCTGGACGCCTACACCCGCGACAAGTACGCCAATGCCTTGAAGACCTTGCGCGACGGTGGCGTGAACGTGATCGACTTGAACACGGCCTTCTTGAACAGCCCGAACCGCACCAGCGACACGCCGCTGTTCCTGCGCCTGGACACGCACTGGTCGCCCACCGGCGCGCTCACGGCCGCCGAGGCCATCAAGGCCGGCATCGATGCCAACCCGAAGCTGAAAGCCGCCCTGGCCGCCACGCCCGAGGTCAAGTACACGCTGGAGCAGAACAGCCGCAAGAGCAACACCCGCTCGCGCGATCTGGTGCGTCTGCTGCCCCCGGGCACGGCCGAGTTCCCGGCCGAGCAGGTGCAAAATTTCAAGGTGACACGCGGTCAGTCCAGCCAGGCGGGCCTGACCGGCGCCGGCGACGCGGTGGGCATCACCGCCATCGGCAGCAGCTACACCAACCGCGCCACCGGCTACCCCGACGCGCTGCGCTACACCCTGCAGCGCGATCTGCTGGACATTTCCCTGCCGGTCGATCAAGGCCCCTGGTCGGGCATGGTCACCTACCTGGGCGACGAGGCCTTCAAGACACGCCCGCCCAAGCTGATCATCTGGGAAGTCCCCGAGCGTGAGCTGCGTTCGCCGCCCAATGCCAAGTACCGCCAGGACCGCTACCAGATGGACAACGCGGAATGGGCTTCGCGCATGACCTCGCTGCTGAAGTGACGCGCGTCCGGGGGCCGTTGGCCGCCCGATGAACCAGCCCATGGCCGGCCGGCCATGGGCTTTTTTACTGGCCGCGCGGAGCGGCTCGGTGTACGAATCCGAGTCAAATTGCCCACAGGCCGGCGTGGCTTAATCCTGAGTAGCTATGTTTTTTGAAGCGTCTAGGCGGTGGATGCCGCCTCGGCCGCCACGTGCCTTCCTCACCGGTTCACGTCGCCCAGGCACAGGTACTTCATCTCCAGGTACTCGTCGATGCCGTGCGAGGAGCCTTCCCGGCCCAGCCCCGACTGCTTGACGCCGCCAAACGGCGCCTGCTCGACCGAGATGATGCCGGTGTTGATGCCCACGATGCCGTATTCCAGCGCCTCGCTCACCCGCGTGATGCGGCCGACGTCGCGGGCGTAGAAGTAGCTGGCCAGGCCGAAGACGGTGGCGTTGGCCGCCTCGATGGCCTCGGCCTCGGTCTTGAAGCGGAACACCGGCGCCAGCGGGCCGAAGGTTTCCTCGGTGGCGCACAGCATGTCGGCGCGGGCGTTGGCGATCACGGTGGGCGGGTAGAGCCGACCCGTCGGCCGGCCGCCGCCGGTGACGATCCTGCCGCCCTTCTTGACCGCGTCGGCGACGTGCCGGGCCACCTTCTTCACGGCGGCGTCCTCGATCAGCGGGCCAATGGTGACGCCGGCCTCGAAGCCGTTGCCGACCTTCATCCTGGCCACCTTGGCGGCCAGCTTCTTGACGAACCTGTCGTACACCCGGTCCTGCACGTACAGGCGGTTGGCGCACACGCAGGTCTGGCCGGCGTTGCGGTACTTGCTGGCGATGGCGCCCTCCACCGCGCTGTCCAGGTCGGCGTCGTCGAACACGATGAAGGGCGCGTTGCCGCCCAGCTCCAGCGCCAGCTTCTTGATGGTGGGCGCGCTTTGCGCCATCAGGATGCGTCCGACCTCGGTGGAGCCGGTGAACGAGAGATGGCGCACGGTGTCGCTGTCGCACAGGATCTTGCCGTAACTGGCGCTGTCGGTGCCGGTGATGACGTTCAGCACGCCGGCCGGGATGCCGGCGCGTTGCGCCAGTTCGGCCGCCGCCAGGGCGGTGAGCGGGGTCAGCTCGGCCGGCTTGATGACCACCGGGCAGCCGGCGGCCAGGGCCGGGGCAACCTTGCGGGTGATCATGGCCAGCGGGAAGTTCCAGGGCGTGATGGCCGCGCACACGCCGATCGGCTGGCGCAGCACGGCCAGGCGCTTGCTCGGGTCGGAGGTGGCCAGCAGTTCGCCACCCACGCGCTTGGCCTCCTCGGCGAACCACTCGATGAAGCTGGCGCCGTAGGCGACCTCGCCCTTGGCCTCGGCCAGGGGCTTGCCCTGCTCGGCCGTCATGATGCGCGCCAGATCGTCCTGGTGCGCCATCAGCAGCTGGAACCAGGCCATCAGCGCGGCGTGGCGTTGCTTGCCGGTCAGCGCGCGCCAGGCCGGCCAGGCGGCCTGGGCGGCGTCGATGGCGGCGCGCACGTGGCGCGGACCCAGATCGGCCACCTCGGCCAGCGTCTGGCCGGTGGCCGGGTCGGTGACGGCAAAGCGCTTGCCGGTCTTGACCCAGCGGCCGTCGATCAGCGCGTCGGTTTTCAGCAGGCTTGGGTCGTTCAGTTGGCTCAAGGGGTGAGGCAGCGCGGTCATGTGTCGGTCTCCTTCTTGGGGGCGGTGGATGGGGGGCTCAAAGCAAGGGTGAGGCCAGCCGTGCCAGGGCCTCGAACAGGCGCCGGGGCAGGGCGGTGCGGCGGCCGCTGGGCGCGCGCCGGCACTGCGCCAGATCGGTGGTGAACATGGCCGCCAGTTGCCGGTTGAAGTCGTCGTCGAACACCACGGCGGCGACTTCGAAATTGAGCCGGAAGCTGCGGCTGTCGAAATTGGCGCTGCCCACCATGCCGTAGTGCTGGTCCACCAGCAGGGTCTTGGCGTGGAACATGCGGCCCTGGTATTCGAACACCAGCACGCCGGCGTCTTGCATTTCCTGGTAGTACGAACGCGCGGCGGCGCTGACGACGCGCGAATCGCTCCTCTCGGGCACCATCAGCTTGACCTGCACGCCGCGCATCGCGGCGTTGGTCAGGGCGAACAAGGCCGCCTCGGTGGGCACGAAGTACGGCGTGGCCAGCCAGATGCGCTCGCGCGCCAGGTTCAGCGCGTCGATCATCGCGCGGTGGATGGCCTCGGTGTCCGAGTCCGGGCCGGAGGCGACGATCTGCACCGGCAGGGCGCCCGGCGCCTCCCGCGGCAGCAGGTTTTCGTCCTGGGCCGGGGTGTCGCCCTCGGCGTAGCGCCAGTCCTGCAGGAACACGTACTGCAGCCAGCGCACGGCCCCGCCACGGATCAGCAGGTGGGTGTCGCGGTAGGCCTGCCGCGGGCTCAGCAGCTCGTTTTCGTCGTCGGTGACGTTGATGCCGCCGACGAAGCCCACGCGCCCATCCACCACCACGATCTTGCGGTGCGTGCGCAGGTTGACCAGTGGGCGCAGGCGGTCCAGCCGGGTGGGGTGAAACACGGCGAACTCGCCGCCCGCGGCCTGAAAATCGCGCACCAGCCGGCGGTGGCGGCGCGACAGCAGGGCCGGCGAGCCGATCGCGTCGACCAGCAGACGTACCTTGACCCCGGCGCGCACCTTGGCGGTGAGCGCTTGCAGCAGCTGGGTGCCGGTGCGGTCTGGCTCGAAGATGTAGTACTCCAGGTGCACGTGGTGCTCGGCCAGTGCGATCTCGCCCAGCAGCGCCTGCAGCGTGGTGGCGCCGCTGGGCAGGATGCGCACCTCGCGCGCGCTCGACACCGGCAGGCCGCAGGCGTCCAGGATCAGTTCGGCGTGCTGGCGCACCCACAAGGGCACTTCCTGGTGCACGTCGCGCAGCGCGGTCACGTCCTCGCGCGACATTTCCGCCGCCCGGCGGTGCCAGCGCTTGAGGCGTTGGCGGCGGACGCGCTGCGGGCCGAAATAGGCGTACACCAGGATGCCGATCACCGGCATCAGGTTCAGCAGCATGATCCAGGCCAGGGTGGACACCGGCGACTTGCGCTGCATCACGATCCAGGTGGTCAGCACCACCGCCGACACGGTCCAGACCCAGCCCAGCCAGAAGGTCCAGGGGTGCCCGGCGAACATGAACTCCATGGCGGCTGGGGCGCGGGGCGCGCTCAGCGCAGGCGCTGCCGCCAGGTGTCGGGCGCGAAGCCCACCGTCACGTCGTCGGGGTCGGCGCTCCATTCGACCACCGGCCGTTTGATGGCGCTCGGTTGCGCCGCCAGCAGGGCCGCGGCGCTGGGCGCGTCGTGCACGCCGGCCTGGGTGGCCGCGTCCAGCTTGCGCCAGGTCGTGCCCTGGCGATTGAGCAGCTTCTCCCAGCCCACGGCCTGGAGCCAGCGCGCCAGGGCCGCCGGCGGCACGCCCTGCTTCTTGAAATCGTGGAACACGTAGGCCACGCCCTGGTCGGTCAACCAGGCGCGGGCCTTCTTCACCGTGTCGCAATTCGGGATGCCGTAGAGCGTGAGGGGCGCGGTCATGCCGGCGATGATGCCATGCGCGCCGGGCCTCGGTGACAATCGGCCGGGTGATGACCACCCTAGACGACTGGCTCGCGCACTGCGAGCGCCTGCATCCCAAGACCATCGAGTTGGGGCTGGACCGCGTGCGCGCGGTGGCCCAACGCCTGGGCCTGGCCTTTGACTGTCCGGTGTTCACCGTCGCCGGCACCAACGGCAAGGGCTCGACCTGCGCCATGCTGGAGGCGATCCTGCTGCAGGCCGGCTTTCGCGCCGGGGTGTACACCTCGCCGCACCTGGTGCGCTTCGAGGAGCGCTGCCGGGTGCGCGGCCAGCCGGCCAGCGCCGAGCAGCTGGCGGCGGCCATGGCCCGGGTGGAAGCCGCGCGTGGCGAAGTCTCGTTGACCTATTTCGAGTTCACCACGCTGGCCATCCTGGACGTGCTGGCCGGCGCCGGCCTGGACGCCGTGGTGCTGGAGGTGGGCCTGGGCGGGCGCCTGGACGCGGTCAACCTGATCGACACCGACTGCGCCATCATCACCAGCATCGACGTCGACCACGCCGAATGGCTGGGCGACACGCGCGAGAAGATCGGCTGGGAAAAGGCCGGCATCCTGCGCACCGGCCGGCCGGCCATCGTCAGCGACCCGGTGCCGCCGCAGAGCGTGATCGACCGCGCCACCGAGATCGGTGCCGATCTCTGGCTGCCGGGGCGCGACTTCAATTACTCCGGCGACCGCCAGCAATGGGCCTGGGCCGGGCGCGGCCGGCGTTACGCCGGGTTGGCCTACCCGGCGTTGCGCGGCGCCAACCAACTGATCAACGCCTCGGGCGTGCTGGCCGCCCTGGAAGCCCTGCGCCCGCGCCTGCCGGTGACGGCACAGGCGCTGCGCAATGGCCTGGCGATGGTCGAGCTGCCGGGGCGCTTCCAGGTGGTGCCGGGTCAGCCGGCCCTGGTGCTGGACGTGGCGCACAACCCGCATGCGGTGGCGGCGCTGGCGCTCAATCTGGACGCGATGGGGTTTTTCCCGACCACGCACGCCGTGTTCGGCGCCATGGCCGACAAGGACCTGGCGCCCATGCTGCAGCGCATGGATCCGATCATCGACCGCTGGTACTTCACCGATTTGCCCACGCCGCGAGCGGCCCGCGGGACGGCGTTGCAAGCGCAGTGGCAGGCGCTGACACAGCGCCGGGATGCCGCCTCGGCGCTGTTCGACACACCGCAAGCGGCCCTGGCCGCCGCCGCGGCCGCCGCCACCCCCGCTGATAGAATCGCCGTCTTCGGATCGTTCTACACCGTGGGCGGCGTGCTGGAGCAGGGCGTTCCGCATCTTCAAGCCGGTCTGCCCGGCCAGGGCGCTCGCGGCTGACCCAGATTTATGGCTTTTTTCAAGTTCCGCCAGCGCGGCCAGCCTGCCGCCGACGGCCGCGGCCGCGCCAACGAATCCCCCCCGGCCGCCGGCCCGCAGGAAACCATCGACACCGTGCGCCGGCGTGCGCGCCAGCGCCTGATCGGCGCCGCCGTGCTGGTGCTGGTGGCGGTGGTCGGTTTTCCGCTGCTGTTCGACACCCAGCCGCGCCCGGTCACGGTGGACGCGGCCATCACCATTCCCGACAAGGACAAGGTCAAGCCGCTGCGCGTGCCCGAGGCGGCGTCGGCGGGCGCGCGCCTGCCCGACGCGGCCGGTCTGGGCGACAAGGAAGAGGTGCTGGCCCCGGCCACGACATCGCCACGCGCCGCCACCGGGGCCATCGCCCCGGCGACCCCCAAGCCCGCCGAGCCGAAACCCGCGGAGCCGAAGCCGGCCGAGTCCAAGCCGGCCTCCCCACCGCCGGAGCGCGGCGCCGCCAAGCCC
>JAIUOM010000151.1 GCA_020161215.1 Pseudomonadota bacterium | reverse complement strand
AACGCACCCGTCAACCAGCTCATCTACGACGCCTTGCTGCTGCTGCAACACCGCGGCCAGGATGCGGCCGGCATCGTGACCCAGCAGGAACGCAAGTTCTTCATGCACAAGGCCAAGGGCATGGTGCGCGACGCGTTCCGCACGCGCGACATGCGCGCCTTGCCCGGCAACAGCGGCCTGGGCCAGGTGCGCTACCCCACCGCCGGCAACGCCTACAGCGAGGAAGAGGCGCAGCCCTTCTACGTCAACGCCCCCTTCGGCGTGATGCTGGTGCACAACGGCAACCTGACCAACGCCCGGGCCCTGCGCTCCGAGCTGTTTTCCTCCGACCATCGCCACGTCAACACCGAGAGCGACTCCGAGGTGCTGCTCAATGTCCTGGCCGACGAGCTGGACAAGGCCACGCGCGGCGCGGCGCTGGGGCCGCAAGAGGTGTTCAAGGCCGTGGCCGGGGTACACCGGCGCGTGCGCGGCTCCTACGCCGTGATCGCGCACATCGCCGGGCGTGGCATGCTGGCGTTCCGCGACCCTTACGGTATCCGTCCGCTGTGCATGGGGCGCGATCCCGAGGGCACGGTGATGGTGGCCAGCGAAAGCGTGGTGCTGGAGGGCACGGGCCATGTGTTCGAGCGCGACGTGCAGCCCGGTGAGGCGGTGTTCGTCACCCTGGACGGCCAGGTGCACACCCGGCAGTGCGCGGCCCATGCCCAGCTCTCGCCCTGCATTTTTGAATACGTGTACCTGGCGCGGCCCGATTCGGTGCTGGACGGCATCTCGGTGTACCAGGCGCGCCTGAGTCTGGGGCGCACGCTGGCCAAGCGCGTCATCTCCACCGTGCCGCCGGACGAGATCGATGTGGTGATCCCGATCCCCGAATCCAGCCGCCCGAGCGCGTCCGAACTGGCGCACCTGATCGGCAAGCCTTACCGCGAGGGTTTCGTCAAGAACCGCTACGTCGGCCGCACCTTCATCATGCCCGGCCAGGCGGTGCGCAAGAAATCGGTGCGCCAGAAGCTCAACGCCATCAGCAGCGAGTTCGAGGGCCGCAACGTGCTGCTGGTCGATGATTCCATCGTGCGCGGCACCACCTCCAAGGAAATCGTGCAGATGGCGCGCGAGGCCGGCGCCAACAAGGTCTACATGGCCAGCGCCGCGCCGCCGGTGCGCTTTCCCAACGTGTACGGCATCGACATGCCGACCAAGGAAGAGCTGGTGGCGCACGACCGCACCGTGGAGGAGATTCGCCAGATCATCGGCGCCGATGCCTTGATCTACCAGGACGTGGACGCCATGAAGCGCGCCATTGGACAGGTCAATCCGGCGGTCAACGGTTTTGACGCCTCCTGCTTCGACGGCGTGTACGTCACCGGCGACATCACCGACAGCGACATCGAATACCTGAACGAGCACCGCGTCAAGACCAGCGAGGACGACGACGCCCCGCCACGGACACTGCCCAAAGCCACCGCCGCCTGAGGGCGATCGCCTGCCGAACATGACCCAGACTCCCCACGCCATCGACCGCCCGCTGCCGGACGGCCTGCACCCCGACACCCTGGCGCTGCGCGTTGGCCTGGCGCCTTCGCAGTACGGCGAGCACTCTGACGCGGTGTACCTCACCAGCACCTTCGTGCAGCCGGATGCCGCCACCTCGGCCCGGCGCTTTGCCATGGAGGAGGAGGGCTATACCTACTCGCGCACCAGCAACCCGTCGGTCACCGCCTTCGAGCGGCGTCTGGCCTCGCTGGAAGGCGCCGAGGCCGCCATCGGCACCGCCAGCGGCATGGCCGCCATCCTGCTGATGGGCATGGGGTTGTTGAAGAGTGGCGACCACGTGATCTGCTCAAACTCGATGTTTGGCAGCACGATCAAGCTGTTTGGCAGCGAGTTCGGCAAGTTCGGCGTCGAGACCAGCTTTGTCTCGCAGACCGACGTGGCCGAGTGGCGCGCCGCCATGCGCCCCAACACCAAGCTGCTGTTCGCCGAGACGCCCACCAATCCGCTCACCGAGGTGTGCGACATCCGCGCTCTCGCCGATCTGGCCCACGGGGCCGGTGCGTTGCTGGCGGTGGACAACTGCTTTGCCTCGCCGGCGCTGCAAAAGCCGATTTCGCTGGGTGCCGATCTGGTCATCCACTCCGGCACCAAATACCTCGACGGCCAGGGCCGCGTCATGGCCGGGGCCATTTGTGGCTCACACCAGCTGATCGACGGCGTGTTTGCGCCACTGATCCGATCCGCCGGCATGGTGCTGTCGCCCTTCAACGCCTGGGTGGTGCACAAGGGCCTGGAAACACTGGGCGTGCGCATGCAGGCGCAAAGCCGCAACAGCCTGCAGATCGCCGGCTGGCTGGAGCAGCACCCCGCCGTCGAGCGCGTGTACTACCCGGGCCTGCCCTCGCACCCGCAGCATGCGCTGGCCATGGCGCAGATGGGCGGGCAGGGTGCGGCCGTGGTGTCCTTTGTTGTCAAAGGGGCCACGCCGGAGCAGGAGCGCGCCCGCGCCTTCCACGTCATCGACAGCACACGCGTGTGCAGCATTGCCACCAACCTGGGCGACGTGAAGACCATCCTCTGCCACTCGGCCAGCACCTCGCACGGCCGCCTGAGCGAGGCGCAGCGCCAGACCGCGGGCGTGGTGCAGGGCCTGATTCGCCTGGCTGTGGGGCTGGAGTACCCGGGCGACATCCAGAACGACCTGGCGCGTGGTCTGGACAGCGCCGCTTCGATCACCTGATTACTATTATTTTGATAGCTGTCGGCGCAATGTTCACGCCGACATTTGCCTGAAAATGTCTGAAATCGCTGCCAAAACCGCCTCCCGCGTGCGCACACGCTTTGCGCCGTCGCCCACGGGCTTCATCCACCTGGGCAACATCCGCTCGGCGCTGTATCCGTGGGCGTTTGCGCGTTCGCAGCAGGGCGACTTCATCCTGCGTATCGAGGACACGGATGTGGAGCGCTCGACCCAGGCCGCGGTCGACGTCATTCTCGAAGGCATGGCCTGGCTGGGGCTCCAGCCCGACGAAGGGCCGTTCTACCAGATGCAGCGCATCGACCGCTACAAGGCGGTGCTGGCCGAGATGCAGGCCAAGGACATGGTCTACCCCTGCTACATGAGCGTGGCCGAGTTGGATGCCCTGCGCGAGCGCCAGATGGCCGCCAAGCAAAAGCCCCGCTACGACGGCACCTGGCGCCCCGAGCCCGGCAAGCAGCTGCCGCCAGTGCCCGAGGGTGTGCAGCCGGTGCTGCGCTTCAAGAACCCGCTGGGCGGCGTGGTGGCCTGGGACGACAAGGTCAAGGGCCGCATCGAGGTAAGCAACGACGAGCTGGACGACCTGGTCATCGCCCGGCCGGACGGCACGCCCACCTACAACTTCTGCGTGGTGGTCGACGACCTCGACATGCACATCACCCACGTGATCCGCGGTGACGACCACGTCAACAACACGCCGCGGCAGATCAACATCTTTCGCGCCCTGGGGCACGAACCACCCGTTTACGCCCACCTGCCCACGGTGCTGAACGAGCAGGGCGAGAAGATGAGCAAGCGCCACGGCGCCAAGCCCGTCACCCAGTACCGCGATGAGGGCTACCTGCCCGACGCCATGGTCAACTACCTGGCGCGCCTGGGCTGGAGCCATGGCGACGACGAGATCTTCAGCCGTGAGCAGTTCCTCGATTGGTTCAACCTGGACCACCTGGGCGCCAGCGCCGGCCGCTTTGACGAAGCCAAGCTGCGCTGGGTCAACGCCCAGCACCTGAGGGCCATGGACGACGCGGCCCTGGCGTCGCTGGTGGCCGAGCAGCTGCAAAAGCGCGGCATCACCACCGACGAGCGTTTGCCCGCCCTCTGTGGCCTGTTCAAGGACCGCTGCGAGACCACGGTGCAACTGGCCGACTGGGCCGCGCCGTACTACGCTGACGTGCAGCCCAGCGCCGACGATCTGGCCAAACACGTGACCGAGGCCATCAAGCCCGCCATCGCCGCGCTGCGCGAGCGCCTGGCCAACGTGGCCTGGGAGCCCGCCGCGATTGGCGCCGCGCTGAAGGAAGTGCTGGCCGCGCACCAGCTCAAGATGCCGCAACTGGCCATGCCGGTGCGTGTGCTGGTCATGGGCACGCCGCAGACGCCGTCGGTGGACGCGGTTCTGGGGCTTCATCGGCGCGAAATTGTTCTGGCGCGCCTCGGCTGTTAAAATACACAGCTTCTATCAACCGCGCGTCTGCATGGCAGCACCGCGTTGCAAGTGAGGCAGGGGTCTTGGGTCGCATGACCATGTGAAGGCCCCGTCCCGTCCTCAGGCTCTCCCCCAGTCGCGTTGGTGCCGTGCCTTTGCCAGGCCGCGGCGGCAGCGACTTGTTGCGTTCGTCAGGGTTCTCTCTCGCCTTGTCGTCTCCGGTGCTTCGATCAGCGCGCACGCCAGCCGTGGCACCGGGTGCTTGGCGGATGCGTGAGTCCTCTCGTTGTCTTGCTCTGCCGCTGATCCTGGTGCCGTTTCTGGCGACCAGCGAAAGGTGGCGGCAAACGCATGTGTGGCATTGCAGGAGAAATCCGGTTCAACGGCGTCGCCGTTGACGTGACGGCGCTGGCGCGCATGACCGACGTCCAGGCACCGCGCGGGCCGGATGCGCGCGGACTGTTCGTACGGGACGCGGTGGGCCTTGGACACCGGCGCCTGAAGGTCATGGACTTGTCGGCGGGCTCGGCCCAGCCGGTGTTCGACCCCCAACTGGGCCTGGGGCTGGTGTTCAACGGCGCCATCTACAACCACCCGGAGCTGCGCCGCGAGCTGGAGGCCAAGGGCTACCAGTTCTACTCGCACGGCGACACCGAGGTGCTGCTCAAGGCCTACCACGCCTGGGGCGAAGACTTCGTGCAGCGCCTGAACGGCATGTTCGCCTTTGCCATCTGGGAGCAGGCGAGCGGCCAGGTGCTGCTGGGCCGCGACCGGCTGGGCATCAAGCCCCTGTATGTCGCCGAAGTGCGCGGCGGCCTGCGCTTTGCGTCCACTCTGCCGGCGCTGCTGGCCGGCGGCGGCATCGACACGGCCATCGACCCCGTGGGGCTGAACCATTACCTGTCTTTCCACGCCGTGATGCCGCCGCCGCACACCATCCTGGCCGGCGTGCGCAAACTGGCCCCTGGCACGCTGATGCGCGTGCAGCCCGACGGCCAACGCCGCGAAAAAACCTGGTGGTCGCTGGACTACGCCCGCAGCCAGGTCGACGAGACGCGCTCCTTCGACGATTGGCGTGACATGCTGCTGCAGGAGTTGCGCGCCGCCGTGTCGCGCCGCCTGGTGGCCGACGTGCCCGTGGGTGCGCTGCTGTCGGGTGGGGTGGATTCGAGTCTGATCGTCGGCCTGATGGTCGAGGCGGGGGTGAAGGACCTGCGCACCTACAACGTCGGCTTTGAGGACGTGGGCGACGAAAAGGGCAACGAGTTTGAATACGCCGACATCGTGGCCCAGCGTTTTGGCACCGTGCACGAGCGCATCTTCGTGCCGGAGCAGGAGCTGATCACGCGCCTGCCCGAGGCCATCGCCGCCATGAGCGAGCCCATGGTCAGCCACGATTGCATCGGCTTCTACCTGCTGTCCGAAGCGGTCTCGCGGCACAGCCGCGTGGTGCAAAGCGGGCAGGGCGCCGACGAGGTGTTTGGCGGCTACCACTGGTACCCCAAGTTGGAGGGCAGCCGCGCGCCGGTCGATGACTATCTGGCGGCCTTTCGCGACCGCGACTTCGCCGAGTACCAGCGCGTGGTGCAGCCCGATTACCTCGGGCGTGACGCCTCGCGCGAACTGGTGGCCGAGCGCTTTTCCGCTCCTGGCGCCAGCGATCCGGTGGACCAGGCGCTGCGCTTGGACACCACGGTGATGCTGGTGGACGACCCGGTCAAGCGTGTCGACAACATGACCATGGCTTTCGGCCTGGAAGCGCGCGTGCCCTTTCTGGACCATCAGTTGGTCGAACTGGCGGCGCGCATTCCCGCGCGCCACAAGCTCGCCGGTGGCGGCAAGGGCATCCTGAAGGAGGCCGCGCGCCAGGTGATTCCGTCCGCGGTGATCGACCGGCCCAAGGGCTATTTTCCGGTGCCGGCGCTGAAGTACCTCAAGGGTTCGGTGCTGGAGCACGTGCAGGACGCGCTGCACAGCCGCGCCGCGCGCGAGCGTGGCCTGTTCAGAAATGAGTACGTCGACAAGTTGATGGCGGACCCCATGGCGCACATCACGCCACTGCGGGGCTCCAAGCTGTGGCAACTGGGCCTGCTGGAGTGGTGGCTGCAGACGCATCTGGGGCAGGAGCGGGCCGCGGCATGACGCGCAAGCAGATCCAGCGCGGCGTGCGTCTGGGCAAGCGCCGCCAGCCCCAGGCGCCGCAGACCATGGGCAGCGCCGAAGGCGGGGCGGCCGGCCGCATTGTCGAATGTGGCTGGGGCCGCCTGATCGCCGGCCACACCTTTGCCGAGCCGCGCGAGATCGCCAGCGCGCTGCTGGGCGAGCGCCCGGGCCAGCGCGACGTGGCCTTCTATGTCGAGAAGCCACAGGTGGTGGTGGGCTGCGCGCCGCAGCGGCTGTTCGTTGACCCGTCGGAAGCCTTCCGGCTGTGGCTGGGCCACTACCTGCCGGCGTCCGCGCGGCGCCGCGGCTTCACGGTGCGGCGCCTGCGCTCGCGCGCCGACGTGGACGCCATCAACGCCATTTACCGGGCGCGCCGCATGGTGCCGGTGGATCCGGCGGTGGTGTGGGGCCAGCGCGCCAACCGCAGCCTGCATTACGTGCTGGCCGAGGACCGCTGCAGCGGCGAGGTGCTCGGCGTGGCCATGGGTCTGGACCATGAACAGGCCTTTGGCGACCCCGCGCCCGACGCCGGCGCCAGCCTGTGGGCCCTGGCGGTGGCGCCCCAGGCCGCGCACCCGGGCGTTGGCGAGGCCCTGGTGCGTTACCTGGCCGAGCAGTTTCAGGCCCGTGGCCGGACGTACATGGATTTGTCGGTGCTGCACGACAACCGCTTGGCCATCGAGCTGTACCGCAAGCTCGGTTTTCAGGCGGTGCCGGTGTTCGCCATCAAGCGCCGCAACGCCTTCAACGAACCGCTGTTCAGCGAACCCCCAGTCAGCGACGAGCAACGCCTGAACCCCTACGCCCAGATCATCGTGGACGAGGCGCAACGGCGCGGCGTGCGCATCGAGGTGGTGGACGCCGAGCACGGCTACTTTCGCCTCACGCATGGCGGGCGCAGCGTGCTGTGCCGCGAGTCGCTGTCCGAGCTGACCAGCGCGGTGGCCATGAGCCGGTGCGCGGACAAGCGCGTGACGCACCGCGTGCTCACCCAGGCCGGCCTGTGCATGCCCGCCCAGCGCCTGGCCGGCGAGGCCGAGGTGAATCAGGCCTTCTTGTCCGAGCACGGCAGCGTGGTGGTCAAACCGGTGGAGGGCGAGCAGGGCCACGGCATCAGCGTGGACCTGCGCTTGCCACAGGACTTGGAGGCCGCGATCCAGCGCGCGCGACGTTTCGACGAACGCGTGCTGTTGGAGCAGTTCTGCGGCGGCAAGGACCTGCGCGTGCTGGTCATCGACCACCAAGTGGTGGCGGCGGCCGTGCGGCGGCCGGCCTCCGTCATCGGCGACGGCCAGTCCACCGTCGAGGCGCTGGTGCGCAAGCAGAGCCGGCGCCGTGCCGCGGCCACTGGCGGCGAGTCGCGCATCCCGCTGGACGCCGAGACCCGCCGCTGCGTGCAGGCCGCCGGCTACGACATGGGCGCCGTGCTGCCCCAGGGCGAATCCTTGCCCGTGCGCATGACCGCCAACCTGCACACCGGCGGCACCATCCACGACGTGACGGAGCAACTGCACCCGACCCTGCGCGCCGCGGCCGAGCAGGCGTCGCGCGCGCTGGCCATTCCGGTGACCGGGCTGGATCTGCTGGTGCCCGCCGTGGAAGGCCCCGACTACGTGATCATCGAAGCCAATGAGCGCCCGGGCCTGGCCAACCACGAGCCGCAACCGACGGCGCAGCGCTTCATCGATCTGCTGTTCCCCTCCACCCGTATCCAAGGAGAAACATGAATCCATCCTCTTTCGAGACCCTGCCCGACATCGACCGCGGCTTCATGGAAGAAACGCTGCTGCAGTTGATGGCCATTCCCAGTCCCGTCGGCCTGACCGATGGCGTGGTGCGCTACACCGCCGCGCGCCTGGAGTCGATCGGCCTGCCCTACGAAGTGACGCGGCGCGGCGCCATCCGGGCCACCTTGCGTGGTCGCGAACCGAAGCCGGCGCGCGCCATCGTCACGCACCTGGACACGCTGGGCGCCATGGTGCACCGCATCAAGCCGAACGGCCGCCTGGGCGTGGTGCCCATTGGCCATTGGTCGGCGCGCTTTGCCGAAGGCGGGCGGCTCACGGTATTCACCGACACCCAGCAACTGCGCGGCACCTGTCTGCCGCTGAAGACCTCCGGCCACGCCTTCGGCGACGAGATCGATACCCAGCCCGTGGGCTGGGAGCATGTCGAGGTGCGGGTCGACGTACCGGCCAGCAGCGCCGAGGAGCTGCTGGCCGCCGGCATCAACGTCGGCGACTGGGTGGCGTTCGATCCGCAGCTGGAAATTCTGCCCAACGGCTATCTGAACTCCCGTTACCTGGACGACAAGGCGGCGGTGGCTGCCCTGCTGACCGCGTGCAAGGCCCTGATCGATGCCGGCAAGGAGCTGCCGGTGGATGTGCACCCGCTGTTCACCATCACCGAGGAGGTTGGGTCGGGGTCTTCCGCCGCCCTGCACGGCGACATCGCCGAGATGGTGAGCCTGGACATTGCGATTGCCGCGCCGGGCCAGAACACCAGCGAGCACGCCGTGACCATCTGCATGCAGGACATGTCGGGGCCGTTTGACTTTCACCTCACGCACAAGCTGATCGGCCTGGCCCAGGCGCACGACATTCCGCACCGGCGCGATGTGTTCCGTTTCTACCGCTCGGATTCGGCCGCCGCGGTGGAAGCCGGTAACGACATCCGCACCGCGCTGATCGGTTTTGGCGCCGACGCCTCGCACGCCCAGGAGCGCACGCACTGGGATGCGCTGGACGGCCTGGCGCGCCTCTCCGCGGCCTACATGCAAAGCGATCCGGTGGCGCGCCGCGATCGGCGCTCCATGGGCACGCTGGAGGGCTTCACCGAGCAGATTCCTCCCGGTGAGATGCAGGTGCCGGTCACGTCGCTGCCTGATCCGGAGCAGTTCCTCGACGCCGATCCGACCGCCGCCAAGGCGGGTTGAGTCGTGTGATGGGTTGCTCCGAATCGGGCGGTCGATGTTTTTTTGTAGAAGTTTTTGCAAACCTTGAGGACGTGCGAAATTTCGACATATAATTCGAGGCTCGACACCCAACGGGGGTATAGCTCAGCTGGGAGAGCGCTTGCATGGCATGCAAGAGGTCAGCGGTTCGATCCCGCTTACCTCCACCAAAGGTTGTCGAGAAGTTCCAAGGTTTTGACCCTATCGTCTAGAGGCCTAGGACATCACCCTTTCACGGTGAGTACCGGGGTTCGAATCCCCGTAGGGTCGCCAAGTTTTGTGGCACTTGGCTCCGCGAGGAGCGAAAGTCACAGCGCGCGGAGTGGTAGTTCAGTTGGTTAGAATACCGGCCTGTCACGCCGGGGGTCGCGGGTTCGAGTCCCGTCCACTCCGCCAATCGACAAGGAAATAAGCGGCTTTCGGGCCGCTTTTTTCTTTTTTGAGCCATCCTTTCTACCATCCCAGAATCGATTGAATTGGACGGCTTTAGTCGACATTGGCTGCATAGACTCGTGTACACGCGAGTGCCTGTGGCTGTGGCAACGTGTGATGACGGAGCAACTTGGAGTGGCGTCTTGTTGGGGCGGACGAAACGCCGAGCGGTCCTCGTTTTTGAAGTCCGCTCAGGATGCCATCGAAACCGCGCTTCAGTTGTGCGAATTCCAATACGCAGGAGAAAGCAAAGAACCCCCAGGAAGCGATAGTTAGCGGCGCCCAAGTTGCTCGCAAGCCGCCTCAATATCTGTGGCTGTCTGCTTAAGCAGCGGAGCGATGCCCTCCACGATGAACTCTGGCGTGAGCTGACGCGCCGAACCTCCGCAAGTTAGCACCAAGCGTCGCCCAAAATGCTTCAGGTACAACGGTACAGCAACGCCGGTCACGCTACGTTTCTCGCCATGTGCCAGCAAGCACTCGATAAGTTTGCGCTGCTCGGCAGCGCTGCACGAGGCTAGGTAAGCCCGGCCCCGGTAGTGTCCATTGCCATCCGCGCGCCGATCTCCATGGGCTGGGCTAGAGTGTTCGGGCTCATAGCGACATCGATCACAAGCATGCTGCAGTCTTCGCACGCCGCCAGCGCGACCATGCTGCTGGAGCGTTCAGCTAACACTCGCATATGAGGTGACATCAGCGCACGCAGCGTCATGCCTCCTAGTGTCCTGTCCCGCTGATACGTGAGCAAAGTCGATGCAACTTTTCAAGGATTGAATCTGCGGTGGCCGTCCATTGGAACGGCTGGGAGTTGGCGTTGTGGTGAGTGACGAACT
>JAIUOM010000150.1 GCA_020161215.1 Pseudomonadota bacterium | reverse complement strand
GTGCCGGCCGCCACGGCCGGGCGCGCCATGGGCAGCGCCACCGCCCACAGCCGGCGCGGCAGCGAAGCGCCAAGCAGGCGCGCGGCCTCCATCAGCTGCGGCGCGCGCTCGACCAGGGCGGTGCGCGCCAGCAGGTACACGTAGGGGTAGAGTGAGAACGAGAACACCCAGGCCGCGCCCCACACGCTGCGCACCTCGGGCAGCAGGCGGCCTTCCAGCCCGAAGCTGGCGCGCAGCCAGCTTTGCAGCGGGCCGGAGAACTGCAGGAAGTCGGTGTAGGCATAGGCGGTGACGTAGGCCGGCATGGCCAGCGGCAGCAGCAGCAGCCATTCGAAACTGCGCCGGCCCGGAAAGTCGAACACCGTCACCAGAATGGCCGCCGGCACGCCCATGGCGATCGCGCCGACACCGACCATCGCCATCAGCCGCAAGGTCACCCACAGGTACTCGGGCAGCACGGTGGCCGCCATCTCGCGCAGGATGCCGGCCGTCAGCGCGTCCCACTGCGCCCACGAGGTCACCAGCGCCAGCACCGGCAGGGCCAGCACCAGGGCCACCAGCAGCAGAATCAGCGTGGGAGCGGCGCGCACGAGGAAGGACGGACGAAGTGAGAAGAGGGTCGGCGCGCGTGCGCCAAGCGTCGAGGACGGCGTGCCGGAACGATCCCGTGCCGGCTTAAATGAGAATTGTACGCATCTACAATCGCCCCATGTTCCTCCAGATCGATCAGGTCGATGTGCGCTACCCAGGCCAGCCGCGCCCGGCCGTGCAGGGCGCGGCGCTGGGCCTGCGCGCCGGCGACATCGGCGTGTTGATCGGCCCCTCGGGCTGCGGCAAGACCACGCTGCTGCGGGCCGTGGCCGGGCTGGAGCGGGTCAGCGCCGGCGCCATCCGCCTGGCCGGCGAAACCGTCAGCAGCCCGCGCCTGCACCTGCCGCCCGAGCAGCGCCGGGTCGGCATGGTGTTTCAGGACTACGCGCTGTTCCCGCACCTGGACGTGGGCCGCAACGTGGCCTTCGGCCTGCGGCACCTGCCGGCCGCCGAACGCACCCAGCGCGTGGCCGAGGTGCTGCGCCTGGTCGATCTGGCCGGCAGCGAGCGCCGCTTTCCGCACGAACTCTCGGGCGGCCAGCAGCAGCGCGTGGCGCTGGCCCGGGCCATGGCGCCGAACCCGCGCCTGCTGCTGCTGGACGAGCCTTTTTCCAACCTGGACGTGGACCTGCGCGAGCGCCTGGCGCAGGAGCTGCGCGGCATCCTGAAGGCGGCGCAGGCCACGGCCCTGTTCGTCACGCACGACCAACTGGAGGCGTTTGCCATCGGCGACGCCATTGGCGTCATGCACGAAGGCCGGCTGCAGCAGTGGGACGACGCCTACTCGCTCTACCACCGCCCGGCCACCCGTTTCGTGGCCGAATTCATCGGCCACGGCGTGTTCGTGCCGGCGCGCATCGTCGCCACCGAACGCGGCGCCCAGGTCGAGACGCCGCTGGGCGGGCTGATGAACCTGACCGACTGCCCCCTGCCCGGCGCCTACCCACAGGATGCGTGCGATCTGCTGCTGCGCGCCGACGACATCGTGCACGACGACGACGCGCCGGTGAAGGCGCGCATCGTGCGCAAGGCGTTCCGCGGCTCGGAGTTTCTCTACACCCTGCAGCTGAACAGCGGCGAGATCGTCATGGCCCACGTGCCCAGCCACCACAACCACAAGCTGGACGAGTGGATCGGCATCCGCCCCGAGGTGGACCACGTGGTGACCTTCCCGCCCCGCGGCGGCTGAGCCGGCCATTTTTGAGCCATTTTGGCCGTCAGTCGGCGTGGGTAAATCCTGAGTAGCTATCTATTCAGGAGCAGCCGAACGCAGCTCGTCGACCGCTTCACGCAGCCGACTGGCCCACGCCCGCCGCTCGCGCCCCTCGGGCGACTGCGGCGGGCCGTAGCGCAGCACGGCGCGCAGCCCCGGCGTGGTCAGCGTGCGCCACACCGAGGTCACCAGGCTCTCGTCGCCGACGTAGATCGGCGCCAGACTGAGCCGGCCGGTCGCCGCGTCGACGAACTGCAGCGCCACCGGCTGCACCGCGGCCTGCGCCGAAATGGCGGCCTGGATCAGGTTGGCATGAAACGGCAGCAGGGCGATGCCGTTGCTGGTGGTGCCCTCGGGGAACACCGCCAGCACTTCGCCGCGCTGCAGCGCCTCTTTCATGTGGTGCACCACGCGCAAGGCGTCGCGGTGCGAGGCGCGTTCGATGTACAGCGTGCCGGCGCCAGTGGCCAGGGTGCCGACCAGCGGCCAGCGGCGCACCTCGGCCTTGGAGACGAAGCGGCAAAACCCCGCCGCGTGCAGCACCAAGATGTCGAGCCAGGAGATGTGGTTGGCCACCAGCAGCATCGGGCCACTGCGCGGCGGCTGGCCGTGCACCTCCAGCCCGATGCGCCAGATGCGCAGGAACTCGCGCGCCCAGCGCTGCACGCGCGCCTCGCGCTCGACCTGCGACCAGCGCCCGAAATGCAGGCGAATGGTCCACCAGCCGCCCAGCAGGTGCAGCAGGCCGCGCAGCAACAGCCAGATCGCCGTCAGCGCCCGCATGCTTGGCGGTGCGGGCCGTTCAGGCGCCGTGCGCCAGATGGCCGCCGACCAGGGTGCAGCGCACGCGCCCTTGCAGCTCCAATCCGGCGAACGGGGTGTGCTTGCCCTGGCTGCACAGCGCCTCGGGCGTGACACGCCAGCGCGCCTCGGGATCGAACACGCACAGATCGGCCATGCCGCCTTCGATGAGCCGGCCGCAACTGGCCTGGAAGGTGCCCAGGGCCGCGCCCAGCACATCGGCGCCGGCGTGGGTGACCACCTCCAACGCGCGCCGGATGCCGGTGTCGCCGTTCTCCCGGCCCCATTTCAGGGCCAAGGGCAGCAGCAGCTCCAGCCCGGTGGCGCCGGGCTCGGCCTCGGCGAAGGGCAGTTGCTTGGCGTCGGCTTCGACGGGCGTGTGGTCGGACACCAGGGCATCGAGGGTGCCGTCGGCCAGGGCCGCGCGCAACGCGTCGCGGTCGCGCTGCTGGCGCAGCGGCGGGTTGACGCGAGCACTGCTGTCGAAGTAGCCGATGTCGTGGTCGATCAGGTGCAAGGAGTGGATGCTCACATCCGCCGTGACGTTCAGCCCATCGGCCTTGGCCTGGCGCAGCAGGGCCACGCCGGCGGCGCTGGACAGGCGGCACAGGTGCACGCGCGGGCCCTTGGCCCCGCCGCCCATGGCGCGCAGCAATTCGAACACAGTGTGCAGGGCAATCGTTTCGGACGCCGCCGGCACGCCGGCCAGGCCCATGCGCATGGCCAGCGGCCCACTGGCGGCCACGCCGCCGCCCAGCCAGGGGTCTTGCGGGCGCAGCCAGACGGCGTAGCCGAAGCTGCTGGCGTACAGCAACGCGCGCTGCAGCACCAGGGTGTTGACCAGGGGCGTGTCGGCCTGGCCAAAAGCCACGCAACCGGCGTCGGTGAGCTGGCCCATTTCGGTCAACACCTCGCCCTTCAGGCCGCGCGTCAGCGCACCCTGCGGGAACACGCGCGCCTGGTGCAGGCGCTCGGCGCGGGTCTTCAGCATCTCGACCAGGCCGGGCTCGTCGAGCACCGGGTCGGTGTCGGGCGGGCAGACCAGGCTGGTGACGCCGCCGGCCACGGCGGCGGCCATCTCGCTCTCCAGCATGCGGGCGTGCTCATGGCCGGGCTCGCGCAGCCGCGCGGCCAGATCGACCAGGCCGGGCAGCACCCAGCAGCCGCGCGCGTCGATGACCCGGTTGGGCGCGAAATCGGCCGGCCGCGCGCCGATCCGCAACACCCGCCCCGCGGCGATCGCCACATCGGTGACTTCGTCGCGCCCCGTGGCGGGGTCGAGCACGCGACCTTGCTCGATCAGGATCTTCATTTTTGGATGCCAAATTGGCCACCAAGGCTTATCCAACAAGCCCAGGCAGCTATTATTTTCATAAAACTCACACCAATGCCCGATCCGAGGGCCGCGGAGCAGGCCAAACCAACAAACGCCGCAGCCGGGGTCCCCCCGGTTGCTGGCGTCGCCCCCTGGAGGGGGGTGGCGCAACATCGCGCAGCGAGTGGAGCCTGGGGGTGGGTCATTGCGCGCCGGCCACGATACTCATCACCGCCATGCGCACCGCGATGCCGAAGGTCACCTGGGGCAGGATCACGCTGTGCCGGCCATCCACCACCTGGGAGTCGATCTCGACCCCGCGGTTGATCGGCCCGGGGTGCATGACGATGGCGTCGGGCTTGGCCCAGCGCAGCTTCTCGGGCGTGAGGCCGAAGCTCTTGAAGAACTCCTGGCTGGAGGGTAGCAGCGCGCCGCTCATGCGCTCGTTCTGCAGGCGCAGCATGATGACCACGTCGGCGTCCTGAATGCCTTCTTGCAGGGTGTGGCACACGCGCACGCCCATGGGCGCCATGTCGCCCGGCACCAGGGTCTTGGGGCCGACCACGCGCACCTCGGCCGCGCCCAAGGTGGTCAGGGCGTGGATGTCCGAGCGCGCCACGCGCGAATGCAGCACGTCGCCGACGATGGCCACCACCAGATTGGAAAAATCCTGCTTGTAGTGGCGGATGGTGAACATGTCGAGCAGCCCCTGTGTGGGGTGCGCGTGCCGCCCGTCGCCGGCATTGACCACGTGCACGTGCGGTGCCACATGCTGGGCCAGCAGGTAGGGCGCGCCGCTTTCACTGTGGCGCACGACGAAGATATCGGCCGCCATGGCGCTCAGGTTGGCCACGGTGTCCAGCAGCGATTCGCCCTTGGCGGTGGACGAGCGGGTGATGTCCAGCGTGTAGACGTCGGCCGACAGGCGCGTGGCGGCAATGTCGAAGGTGGTGCGGGTGCGGGTGGAGTTCTCGAAGAACAGGTTGAACACGCTCTTGCCGCGCAGCAGGGGCACTTTCTTGACTTCGCGGTCGCTCACGCTGACGAACTGCGCGGCGGTGTCGAGGATGTGGGTGAGCATGTCGCGCGACAGGCCCTCGGTGGAGAGCAGATGGATCAGCTCACCGTTCTTGTTCAGTTGCGGATTGCGCCGGCCCAGCACGGTTCACCCCTTGTTCTCGACGTGGAAACTGAAACCGCCGTCGTCGCCGCGCGCCAGCCGCAGCGAGCGCGTCGCGGGCAGCGCCACGCGCGCGGCGGCGACCTCGGCCGCCACGGGCAACTGGCGCCCGCCGCGGTCGACCAGCACGGCCAGGCGCACGCGCGCCGGGCGGCCGTAGTCGAACAGCTCGTTGACCACGGCGCGCACGGTGCGGCCGGTGTAGAGCACGTCGTCGAGCAGCAGCACGTCGGCGCCGTCGATGTCGAAGGGCAGCGTGGTCTGACCACTGGCGGCCAGGCCGCGCTTGGCGAAATCGTCGCGGTGCATGGCCGAGGAGATGGCGCCGGCCGCGCCGGGCAGGCCCAGGTCGGCGTGCAGGCGCTCGGCCAGCCACTGGCCGCCCGAGACGATGCCGACCAGGCGGGTGTTGGGGCCCAGCAGCGGGCGCACGGCGCCCAGCAGCTCGGCGTACAGGGCTTCGGCATCGAGTGCCAGGGAACTCATGACAGACCTCTCAAGAACTGCTCCAGGATGATGGCCGCCGCCGCCGCGTCGGCGTCGCGGGCGCCGCCGGCCAGGGCTTCGGTGGTGCTGTAGCGCTCGTCCACCTCGTACACCGGCAATTGAAAGCGCGCGCGCAGCTGGCGCGCGAAACGCTGGGCGCGGCGCGTGTTCTCGTGCGCCGCGCCGTCGGGATGAAAGGGCACGCCGACCACCAGCGCGTCGGGCTGCCATTCGGCGATGCGCGCGGCCACCGGCGGCCAGCGCGCATCGCCCTCGGCGCGGATGGTGGCCTGTGGCGTGGCACTGCGCGTCAGCCGATTGCCCACCGCCACGCCGGTGCGCTTGAGGCCGAAATCAAAAGCCAGGAAACTGCCAAGGCGCGCAGGAACGTCGGGAGCTTGCGTCGCCGCCGTCATGCATGCCCCGCATCCGGCGCCAGCATCCAGGCCTCCAGGCCCAGCAGCCGCAAGGCGCGGTCGTAGCGTTCGGCCACCGGGGCGTCGAACACCAGGTTGGCGTCGGCATCGACGGTGAGCCAGCTGTTGCCGGCGATCTCGGATTCCAGTTGCCCCTCGCCCCAGGACGAGTACCCCAGGGTCACGAGGATGCGGCGCGGCCCGGCGCCGGAGGACAGGGCCTCCAGCACGTCCTTGGAGGTGGTCATCTCCAGCCCGCCAGGCACGGCCAGGGTAGAGGCGTACACCGACTGATCGGGCTCCAGGCCCTCGGCCAGCACCGGATCGTGCAGCACGAAGCCGCGTTCGGTCTGCAGCGGTCCGCCATGGAACACCGGCTGATCCACCTTGCCGGGCAGCGGCAGGGGCGGATCGAGCTTCTGGAACAGCTCGGCCAGGCTGATGTCGCCGGGTTTGTTGATGATCAGCCCCAGCGCACCGCGCTCGCTGTGCTCGCAGACGTAAACCACGCTGCGCGAGAAAGTGTCATCGTCCATGCTGGGCATGGCGATGAGGAAGTGGTTGGTCAGATTGATGGTCTGCGCTGCATCGGCCATGGACCGATTCTAGCGAGCCCCACCCCTGCGCGGGCGCCGCGACCGGCGCCCTTCAGGAAGATACGTCGGCGCCAGTCACCTGAGCGTAGGTCTTGATCAAGGCCAACAGCTCGTCCTCGGAATACGGCTTGCCCAGGTAGTGGCTCACGCCCAGCTCGCGCGCGTGCTCGCGGTGTTTTTCAGCGATGCGCGAGGTGATCATGATGACCGGCAGATCGCGCAGCTCGGCGTCGGCGCGGATGTTGCGCACGAAATCGAAGCCGTCCATGCGCGGCATCTCGATGTCGGACAACACCACGGCCGGGCGCTCCAGCTGCAGCCGCTCCAGGCCCTGCAGGCCATCGGCGGCCAACGCCACCCGGTAACCCTCGCGCTGCAGCAGACGCTGCGTGACGCGGCGCACGGTGATCGAATCGTCCACCACCAGCACCAACGGAATATCGGACTGGCGCGTGGGCACCGCCGGTACCGCGGGAGTGCCCTGGCCGGCTGGCGTGGCGCCTTGCCCCAGCACCTCGGGTTGGGCCCGGTCGGCGCTCAGCGCGCGTGCCTGCTCGCCGTACACCGCGGCCAGCGCCACCGGGTTGTAGATCAGGGTCACGGCGCCGGAAGCCAGCGCCGTCATGGCCACCAGGCCGGGCAGGCGCGACAGCTGGGCGCCCAGCGCGCGCACCACCACTTCCTGGTTGCCCAGCACCTCGTCGACGTGTAGGGCGATGCGCTGATCGGCCGAGCGGAAGACCACCACCGGCGTGGTGCGGCCCTGCGGCTCGCTGCTGCGGCCAGAGCTCTGCAACAGGGCGCCAGACCAGAAGAAGCGCACCGGGTCGCCGCCATGCGGGTAGGCCCCGGAGTTGTAGGCCAGCTGCAAATCCTTGGCCGAGGCGCGGTGCACCAGTTCGACCAGGTTGGACGGCACGCCGATCACCAACTGGCCGGTGCGGATCAACACCACGTGCGTCACGGCGGTGGTCAGGGGCAGCACCAACCGGAACGAGGAGCCCCGTGCCTCGGCGGTTTGCAGCTCGATCCGGCCGCCCAGCGCCTGCACCTCGGTGCGCACCACGTCCATGCCGACGCCGCGCCCGGCCAGCTCCGTCACCTCGGTCACGGTGGTGAAGCCGGGCGAGAAGATCAGGTTGGCCAGCGCCACGTCGTCCAGCACCTGGCCGGCGCCGATCAGCCCTTGCTCCTGGGCGCGCTCGCGGATACGGCGCAGGTCCAGGCCCCCGCCGTCGTCGCGAAACTCGACCGACACGTCGTTGCCGGCCTGCGCCACATCGATGGTCACCACGCCAGCCGGGTCCTTGCCGCGCTCGGCGCGCAGGCCCTGGGCCTCTATGCCGTGCACCACGCAGTTGCGCAGCAGGTGCTCGAAGGCGGGGGTCATGCGGTCGAGAATGCCGCGGTCCATCTCGATCGAGCCGCCGGAGATGTCCAGGCGCACCTGTTTGCCGGTTTCCTTGGAGGCCTGGCGCACCACGCGGTACAGGCGCTCGGAGATGCCCTCGAACTCGACCATGCGGGTGCGCAACAGGTCGCGCTGCAACTCGCGCGACTGCCGCGCCTGCGCGGCCAGGTCGCCTTCGCTGGCATCGACCGCGCGCTGCAGGCTGCGCTGCACCGTGGCCACGTCGTTCACCGACTCGGCCATCATGCGCGTCAGCTCCTGCATGCGGGTGAAGCGGTCGAACTCCAATGGGTCGAAGTTCTGCTGCGCGTCGCGCGACAAGGCCAGGCGCGATTGCATCTGGGTTTCGGCCTGCAACTCGACGTCGCGCAGCTGCTGGCGCAGGCGCTCGAGGTTGCTGGTCAGCTCGGTCAGCGAGCCGCGCAACTGGCCGACCTCGGACTCCAGACGGGCCCGGGAGGTCATCACCTCGCCGGCCTGGGTGACCAACCGGTCCAGCAGCTGCGAACGCACCCGCACCGCCTGACTGGCCGCCGCGCGCGCGGTCACCAGGGACAAGGGCGCGGGCAAGGCCACCGTGCCGCGCGGCACCGGCGCGACGTCGGTCGCGGCGGGGGTGTCTTCGTCGGGCTGGAGAGCGTCCCCGTGCTCGGGCTCATCGGTCTCGGGCACTTGCTGGGGGGCACTGGCGGCGGCTTCGGCGGCTGCCAAGGCCGTCTGGGCATCGCTGACGGCACGCCGTTGCAGGCTACGGAAAGCCGACTGCAGCTCATCCACATGGTCGAGCACCGGCTCGAGATCCTCGGCGCCGACCCGTTCCGAGCCAATGGTTTCAATCGCCGATTCGGTCCGGTGCGCCATTTCCCCCAGTCGCAGCGCGCCGGCCAGGCGCGCGCTGCCCTTGAGCGTGTGCAGCACGCGCAGCACCTCGCCACGGGGAGCCCGGTTGTCGGGGTTGGCCGCCCACTGGCGCATCGAGTTGTCGAGCCGCGGCAGCAACTCCTCGGCTTCCTCCTCGAAGATCGGGAACAGGTCCGCGTCGACCACGTCCTCGACGTCGATGTCGTCGGCGAACGCGTGCTCGGGTGCATCGCTGATGGTCTGAACGGGCGGGACGACGGTCGGCGCCTGTTCGGGAGTCGACTCCAGCGGCGCGAAAGCACTGGGCGCGGGCACGACCGCACGCTCCATGGGCGGCATGTCGAGATCGACCGCCACCTGGGTCATGAAAAATTCGGCTTCGTCGTCAAAGCTGGACGGCTCCGTGGCCGATGCGACGCCCGGCACGCTGGGTTCCAGCGCGTGCACGGCGGCGGTGACGGCCGCATTGGGCGACTTCAACGTGCCCACCGCGAACTGGTGCAGCACGCGGCGCATGTCGTCGGCGGCGCTCTGCAGGACGCGCGCTTGCTCGGCCGAGCCTTCACCCTGCCCGCTCAGGCGCTCCAGGGCGTGCTCGACGGCGCGCGCCAGTCCGGACAGACCGCGCAAGCCGACGGTGGCGGAACTGCCCGCCAAGGAGTGCGCGCGCGCAATGGCGCTGTCGGGCACCGGTTGCCGCACATCGGTGGCCCAGTCGGCCAGGTCGGCGACCAGGCGCCGCGACCATTCATCGGCCTCGTTCAGGTACACGTTGTACAGCGGGGTGCTGATGCGCAGATCGCCGATCTGCTTGAACAGATCGTCTTCTTCTGGCGGGCTCGTGGTGGCCTCGTCGGGCACCGCGGCGGCCTCGGCCGGTGGGGCGGCGTCCGCTGCATCTGACGGCAAGGCGGCAGCGCCCTCGCCGCTGGAGACGTCCGGCGTGGCGGCGGCTTCCGGGGCGAAAGAAGTGTCGGCGCTGACCCCGGGCTCGGTCGGCGCGCCAACCTCCTCCATCGGTTCCGTCGCTGGCGCGGCGGCGTCATCGTCCAAGGACAATTCGAGATCCGGCAGGACCACCTCCACGGCCTGTGGCGCCGGCGTGGCCGCGGGCACCGGCGCCGGAGTGAACTCCGCCAGTCTCGATGCCTCATCCCAATCCATGTCCGTCACCTCGACAGACGGCAGTTCGGCGGGCGTATCCCAATCGGCGGCGGCCAGATCCAGGCTGAGATCCAGCTCGGGCGCCACGGCGTCACCGGCGAGAAACTCGGCGCTGCCCGATTCCGACGCCAGGGCCGCCTCGGACAGGTCGTCGAAGGACTCCTGCGACAGATCGAGATCCGGCATCTCCGGCATGGCGAACGACTGCGCCGTGGCGACAGGCGCCTCGGGCACTTGCGGCGCGTCCAGCGCCCCCGGCAAGGTGGCTTCGTCGGTGGCAGCAGCTGGTGGCTCGGCCAGGGCAGCCGCGGCAGCCCCCTCCGGCATCAGCGGATTGCGTCGACCGTGCAAGCGCAACGCATCCGCCGCGGCGCGGAATGGGGCCGCCCGCCAGTGCGCATCGGTCCGGGCGGCAATGTCCTCGATCCAGCGGGTCAGGTTCTGCAGGGCCTCGCTGGCCAGGCCGCGGACCTCCTCGGTGACGGGCTTTTGCTCGGCCAGCCAGGCGTTCAGCAGCTGCTCCATGGCCCAGGCCGCCTCGCCGAACTCGGTCAGACCGACCATGCGGGAGC
>JAIUOM010000149.1 GCA_020161215.1 Pseudomonadota bacterium | reverse complement strand
CGAGGGGCCGGCGATCAGCTTCTTCACCTCGTGCTGGCTCTTACCGCAGAACGAGCAGTAAAGCGTTTTCTCGCTGGAAGATCCCTTTTTATCGGCCATTGGCTACCTGTTTGGGGATGGATCGGGGCATGATAACCAACTCAGCGCCACACCGGGAGAACCCCCGGGCCAGCGCCCGGCGGCCCTTAAGCTCACGGTCGGCTGGCGATGACCTGGTCGACGATGCCGTAGTCCTTGGCCTCGTCGGCGGTCATGAAGTAGTCGCGCTCGGTGTCGCGCTGCACTTTTTCCAGCGGCTGGCCGGTGCGTTCGGCCAGGATGCGGTTCATCTGGTCCTTGGTGCGCAGGATGTCGCGGGCGTGGATCTCGATGTCGGTGGCCTGACCGCGCGCGCCGCCCAGCACCTGGTGGATCATGATCTTGCTGTTGGGCAGGCTGTAGCGCTTGCCCTTGGCGCCCGCCGCCAGCAAGAAGGCGCCCATGCTGGCCGCGAAGCCCAGGCACATGGTGGACACGTCCGGCTTGATGAACTGCATGGTGTCGTAGATCGACATGCCCGCCGTGACGCTGCCGCCGGGCGAGTTGATGTACAGCGAGATGTCCTTGTCCGGGTTCTCGCTTTCCAGGAACAGCAACTGCGCCACCACCAGGTTGGCGGTCTGGTCATTGACTTCACCGACCAGGAACACCACCCGCTCTTTCAGCAGGCGGGAATAAATGTCGAACGACCGCTCGCCGCGGCCGGACTGCTCGATCACCATCGGGATCAGGCCGAGGTTCTGCTGGGTGTCAAACTCGCTCATGGAAGAAATGCTCCGTGTCATGGGGTATATGCCCACGCAAATGGGGCCGGAACCGGTCGATTCCAAGCCCCATGGTAGCCGCTCGGCACCGGCGCCGGATTTCTGGTCAAAATGCCCATCCGCCAGCGCCGGAAAAACCTGATTCGCTATTGAATCAGGAGTAAACCAATCAGCCCTGCTGGCCCATCAGTTCGTCAAAATCCAGGGTCTTCTCGGTGACCTTGGCGGCGCCCAGCACATGCTCGGTGACGTTGTTCTCGATCACCATGGCCTCCACGTCGGCCAGGCGTTGGTTGTCGGCGTAGTAGTAACGCACCACCTCCTCGGGCTTCTCGTAGCTGGCGGCCAGCTCCTCGACCTGGGCCTTGATCTGCTCGGGCTTGGCCTGCAGGTTCCGCGTCTTGACCAGCTCGGCCACCACCAGGCCGGTGCGCACGCGCTGCTCGGCCTGCGGGCGGAAGTTGTCCTCGGGGATGGGCAGCTTGTCGGCGTCCTTGAAGCCGCGCGCCTTCAAGTCGGCGCGGGCGTTCTCGACCATGCGCTGCAGCTCGGCCTGCACGGCGGCCTTGGGGATGTCCAGCTCGGCCTGCGCCACCAGGGCGGCCATGGCGGCCTGCTTGTTGCGGCTGGCCAGGCGGAACTTCACCTCGCGCCCCAGGTTCTTGCGGATGTCGGCGCGCAGGCCCTCGACGGTGCCCTCGGCCACGCCCAGCGACTTGGCCAGTTGCTCGTTCACCTCGGGCAGGTGGGCGGCTTCGATCTTCTTCACGGTGACCATGAAGTCGGCGGTCTTGCCGGCCACGTCCTTGCCGTGGTAGTCCTCGGGGAAGGCCAGCGGGAAGGTCTTGCTCTCGCCCACTTTCATGCCGCGCACGGCGTCCTCGAATTCCTTGAGCATCTGGCCTTCGCCGATGATGAACTGGAAATCCTCGGCCTTGCCGCCATCGAAGGCTTCGCCGTCGATCTTGCCGGCGAAGTCGATGCTGACCCGGTCGCCGTCCTCGGCGGCAGCGGCCTGGGCGCGCTGGGCGAAGCTGCGGCGCTGCTTGCGCAGGATGTCCAGCGTGCGCTCGATGGCCTCGTCGCTGACCTCGGCGTTCACCTTCTCGACCTCGGCGTTGGCCAGATCGCCGATCTTGACCTCCGGGAACACCTCGAACACGGCGTCGAAGGACACCTCGCCCTCGGGCGCGCCTTCCTTCTCGGTGATGGTGGGCTGGCCGGCCACGCGCAGCTCGGCCTCGTTGGCGGCGTTGAAGAAGGCCTCGCCGACCTTGTCGTTCATCACCTCGTACTGCACCGAGTAGCCGTACTGGCGCGTCACCACGCTCATCGGCACCTTGCCGGGACGGAAACCGTCCATGCGCGCGGTGCGGGCCAGCTTGCGCAGGCGCGCCTCGACCTCGCTCTGGATGGTGGCTACGGGCAGCGTCAGCGTGATCTTGCGCTCGAGCTTCTCAAGGGTTTCCACATTCACGGCCATGGTGTTCTCTCGTTGACTGAAATATTGGACTTCAAGCTGGTGCGCGGGGGGGGACTCGAACCCCCACACCATTGCTGGCGTCAGGACCTAAACCTGGTGCGTCTACCAATTTCGCCACCCGCGCGATTGCTGCGAATCCGCTGCAAATGAATCGGGCGGTTCGCACTGCTGCAACCGCCCGCTGGAATTCGGCGAACTGTAGATTTTAACCTGCCGCCAGGACGGCGTCGCCAACCGGTGGGCTGGGGGCCTGCTGGTCGGGTCTGCGCACCCGGAACCAGGCCGCGTACATGGCCGGCAGCGCCAGCAGGGTCAGCACCGTGGCCACGATCAGCCCGCCCATGATGGCCACGGCCATCGGCCCCCAGAACACGCTGCGCGACAGCGGAATCATGGCCAGCACCGCCGCCGCCGCCGTCAGCACGATGGGGCGCAGGCGCCGCACCGCCGCCTCGACGATGGCGTCCCAGGCCGGCACGCCGCGCGCGCGGTCCTGCTCGATCTGATCGATCAGGATCACCGAGTTGCGCTGGATCATGCCCATCAGCGCGATCACGCCCAGCAGCGCCACGAAGCCGAACGGCCGGTTCAGCAGCAGCAACGCCGCCGCCACGCCGGCGATGCCCAGCGGCCCGGTCAGGAACACCAGCATGGCGCGGCTGAAGCTGTGCAGTTGCAGCATCAGCAGGGTGAAGGTGACGAACAGCATGATCGGCACCCCCACGGCGATGGAGGACGAGCCCTTGCTGCTCTCCTCCACCGCGCCGGCCACCTGGATGCGGTAGTGCGGCTGGCCGGCGTCGGCCCAGCCGGCCTCCAGGGCGCGCAGCTGGGGCAGCAGCTGGTCGGTGACGGTGGCGCCCTGCAGGCCCTCGGCCACGTCGGACTGCACCGTGACGGCGTAGTCGCGGTTCTCGCGCCACAGCACGCCCGGCTCCCAGGCGAACACCGGCTTGGCGATCTGCGTCAGCGGAATGCTGCGCCCGCTGGCCGTGGGTACGTAGGCGTTGCCCAGGTCGGTGATGGCCTGGCGCTCATCCAGCGGCTGGCGCAGCACGATGTCGATCAGCTTGTCGCCCTCGCGGTACTGGCCGATGGTGCTGCCGGCCAGCAGCACGCGGCCGGCCTGGGCAATCGACTGGCTGGTGACGCCCAGCGCGCGCGCCTTGTCCTGGTCCACCTCCAGGCGCAGCGCCTTCACCGATTCGTTCCAGTTGTCGTTGACGCCGCGCGTGTTCGGGCTGGCGCGCAGCACGGCCTTGACCTCGTCGGCGCGCACGCGCAGCTGGGCCGGATCGGGGCCGACCACGCGGAACTGCACCGGGTACGGCACCGGCGGCCCGTTCGGCAGCAGCTTGACGCGGGCGCGCACCTCGGGAAATTCCTGCGCCAGCATGGCCGGCAGGGCCAGCCGCAGCCGACCGCGCGTGGCCAGGTCGGTCGGCTGCAGGATCAGTTGCGACACGTTGGTTTGCGGAAACACCTGGTCCAGCGGCAGGTAAAAGCGCGGCACGCCCGAGCCGACCCACTGCGTCACGCTGTCCACGCCCGGCTCCTGGCGCAGGCGCGCCTCCACGCGCCGGGCCACTTCCTCGTTGGCGGCGAAGGCCGTGCCTTCGGGAAACCACAGGTCGACCAGGATTTCAGGTCGGCTGGAATCCGGGAAAAACTGCTGCTGCACCTTGCCCATGCCGACGATGCCCAGCGCGAACACCCCGATGGTGGCGCCGATGGTGATCCAGCGGTGCGCCACGCACCAGTGCACCGCACGCCGAAAGCGCTGGTAAAACGGCGTGTCGAACATCTCGTGCGGCTCGGCCTGCACCGGCACCCCGCGGTTCAGCGCCTCGGCCCGCGCCGCCGCCACGTGCGGCGGCAGGCGCAGCAGGCGCTCGCCCAGGTAGGGCACGAACACCACCGAGGCCACCCAGCTGACCAGCAGCGCCACCACCGTCACGCCGAAGATGGCGAAGGTGTATTCGCCCACCGTCGACTTGGCGATGCCGATGGGCAGAAAACCCACCGCCGTGATCAAGGTGCCGGTGAGCATGGGCATGGCCGTCACCTCGTAGGCGAAGGTGGCGGCGCGGAACTTGTCGTAGCCCTCCTCCATCTTGCGCACCATCATCTCGACGGCGATGATGGCGTCGTCCACCAGCAGGCCCAGCGCGATGATGAGCGAGCCGAGCGAAATCTTGTGCAGCCCGATGCCCCAGTACTGCATCACCAGGAAGGTGACGGCCAGCACCAGCGGAATGGTGATGCCCACCACCAACCCCGGGCGCGGATCCAGCGTCCAGCGGCGCCACAGCGGGTGCTGGCCCGGCCGCTTGTGCAGGCCCAGGGCAATGAAGCTCACGCCCAGCACGATCACCACCGCCTCGATCAGCACCTTGATGAACTCGCCCACCGAGTCGGCCACCGCCTGCGGCTGGTCCTGGATCTGCGCCAGCGTCACGCCCAGCGGCAGCAGGCGCTCGATCTGCGCGTTGGCCAGCTTCAGCGCCTTGCCCATGGCGATGATGTCGCCGCCCTTGGCCATCGACACGCCCAGCGCGATCACGCCCTGGCCGTCGTGGCGCACCTTGACCTGCGGCGGATCGACGTAGCCGCGCCGCACCTCGGCGATGTCGCCCAGGCGCAGCTGCTGGCCCGAGGCGCCGCGGATCGGCATGGCGCGCAGCGCCGCCAGCTCGTGGAACTGCCCGGCCACGCGCACCTGCAGCACGTCTTGCGGGGTGTTCAGCGGGCCGGCCGGCTCGACGGCGTTCTGCGCGCCCAGCTGGGCCAGCACCTGGTTCATGTCCAGCCCGAGCTGGGCCAGGCGGCGCTGCGAGACCTCGACGTAGACCTTTTCGTCCTGCACGCCAAACAAATCGACCTTGGCCACGTCCTTCACGCGCAGCAGGATCTGGCGCGCGTCGTCGGCGAAGGTTTTCAGCTCGGCGTCGCTGAAGCCCTCGCCCGACAGCGCGTAGATCACGCCGTACACGTCGCCGAAGTCGTCGTTGAAAAACGGCCCCTGCACGCCCTGCGGCAAGGTAAAGCGCATGTCGCCGATCTTCTTGCGCACCGTGTACCAGACCTGCTGCACCTCCTTGGGCGGCGAGGAATCCTTGATCTGGAAGATGATCTGCGACTCGCCCGGCTTGGAGTAGCTGCGGATCTTGTCGGCGTAGGGCACCTCCTGCAGGGTGCGCTCGAGCTTGTCGGTGACCTGGTCGGCCACCTGCTGCGCCGTGGCGCCGGGCCAGTAGGTGCGCACCACCATGGCGCGGAAGGTGAAGGGCGGGTCTTCGTCCTGGCCGAGCTGAAAGTAGGCCGCCACGCCCAGCAGCATCAGCACCACCATCAGGTAGCGCGTCAGCGCCGGGTGCTCCAGCGCCCAGCGCGAGAGGTTGAAGCCCGGCTGGGGCTCGGCCATGCCGGCGGCGCCCGAAGGCGAGGAATGCGTGCTCATGCGAGGGCTCAGCGCGCGCCGGCGGCGGCGGAGGAAGCGGCGGAGGCAGCCGCTGAATTTGCTACGTTTTGTGTAGCTGCCGTGGCTTGTTCCACGCCGACCGAGCCTGTTTTTGGCTGGTAAACCGTGACTTTCTGCCCCGGCGCCAGCACGTGCACGCCGCTGGCCACCACGCGCATGCCCGGCGTCAGGCCAGCGGCGATCACGGCTTGGTTGCCGTCGGCCCCGGCCACCTGCACGGCCTGCGAGCGCACGCTGCCGCTGGCCGGCTCGTACACCCACACGGCCGAGCCCTGGCCTTCCTGGCGCAGCGCGGTGGTCGGCAGCTTCAGCACCGGCGCCGCCGGCGCGCCCTCGGCCTGCGGCACGGCCGTCAGGGTGGCGCCCAGCGGTGGCGCGGCGCCGGCCAGCGCCACCTTGACGGCGAAGGTGCGGGTCACCGGGTCGGCGCTGGCGGCGATCTCGCGCACCTGGCCCGTCAGGCGCGCATCGCCCGACCAGGCGCGCAAGGCCACCGGCTGGCCCAGCCGCAGCGCGGCCACACGGTCCTCGGGCACCGCGAACACGGCGTCGCGCGGGCCGTCCTGCGCCAGCCGCACCACCGGCGTGCCGGCGGCCACCACCTGGTCCACCTCGGCCTCGATGCCGGTCACCACGCCGTCGGCATCGGCCAGCAGGCGCGTGTAGGCGGCCTGGTTGCCCTGGCTGCTGAGCTGGGCCTGGGCCTGCTGCAGCGTGGATTGCGCCGCCTTCAGCTGCGCGCCGCGGCGCTCCAGCTCGGCGTGGCTGATGAAGCCTTGCGCGCGCAGCGATTCGTAGCGCCCCAGATCGGCCGCCGCCAGGTCGCGCTGGGCCAGGGCCGAAGCCACCTGCGCCCGCGCGCCGTCGGCGGCCAACTGGTAGTCGCGCGCGTCCAGCTCGGCCAGCAACTGGCCGGCGCGCACGCGCTGGCCCGGCTCGACGGCGCGGCGCACGATCTTGCCGGCCACGCGAAAACCCAGGCGCGACTCGATGCGGGCGCGCACCTCGGCGGCGTACTCGTGGCGCGCTTCCAACGCCCCCTGGCCCACCGTGACCAGCTTGACGGCGCGCACCGGCTCCTGCGGCGCCGGCGCCCGGCCGCAAGCGGCCAGCGCCAGTGCGGCCACCACCGTGGCCACACCCAGCCGCCCGTGGCGGCGCGTGTTCATCGGCCGCCGCCGCTTGTTGCCCATTGCACCCACTCGCGCCCCAAATTAATGACTGACTGGTTAGTAATTTATGTAAAGCCCCCCGTACTTGTCAAGCGGGGGCGGGCACAATCGGCGGGCGCCGCCGCCCTTGGGGCTGCTTGCCGCGCCCGCCCGATGCCCACCACCCGACCTCAGTTGCCCATGGCGCGGCGCGCGCTCCGCACCGCATGACAGGCCCTCGCCCCAGCCAGGCGCCGCCGCGCACGGCCGTCCCGAAGCCGCCCGCCCACCCCGGGGTGGAGGCCGGCACCGCGGGTGCCCCGCGCGGCGTTTCAGCTCGGCCCCCCTCCGTCGAACACTACGAGAACTTCCCGGTCGCCTCCTGGCTGTGCCCACCGCGCCTGCGCCCGCCGATCGCCGCCATCTACCACTTCGCGCGCACGGCCGACGACATCGCCGACGAGGGCGATGCCGGGCCCGCGCAGCGCCTGGCCGATCTGGCCGCCTACCGCGCCGAACTGCACGCCGTGGCCGGTGGCGCCGCGCCGGCCCCGCGCTGGGCGGCGGTGTTCGGCCCGCTGGCGGCCCAATTGCGCGCCTTTGCCCTGCCGGTGCCGCTGCTGGACGATCTGCTGTCGGCGTTTGCGCAAGACGTGGCCAAGACCCGGGACGGCGCCACCTACGCCGACTGGCCCGAGCTGCTGGACTACTGCCGCCGCTCGGCCAACCCGGTGGGGCGCCTGCTGCTGCACCTGTACGGCGTGACTGGCGACGAGGCCCTGGCCGAAAGCGACGCCATCTGCACCGCGCTGCAGCTGATCAACTTCTGGCAGGACCTGAGCGAGGACATCCCGAGCGGACGCTTTTACCTGCCGCTGGCCGCCTGCGCCGCGCACGGCCTGCGCATCAACGACCCAGGGCGCGATTTCGCGGCCCTGGCGCCGAGCCCGGAAGCATCAAAATTAATAGCACACTGTGTAGATTACACGCTGACATCCATGCAAAAAGGCTCCAAACTGGTGCACCGCATCCCGGGCCGGGCCGGCTGGGAGCTGCGCCTGGTGGTGCAAGGCGGGCTGCGCGTGCTGGAGAAAGTCGCCGCGCTGCACGGCCACGCGCTGCGCCAGCGCCCCGTGGTCGGTGCCTGGGACGCCCCGCGCATCGCCTGGCGGGCGTTGTGGATGTGACGGTGACCGAGCCCGCGCGCAGCGTCCGCCTGATCGAGACGCCCTTCGTCGAACACGGCCAGCCCGTGCGGCTGAAACTGGTCGTCTACACGCCGCCGACGCCCGGGCCGCACCCGGTGGTGGTGTTCAACCACGGCTCCACGGGCAGGGGCAACCACCCCGCGCTGTACGCGCACCTGGCCGACTACCCGCGCACGGCGCGGTTCTTCAGCCAGCGCGGCTGGATGCTGGTGGCGCCGCAGCGGCGCGGCCGCGGCGGTTCGGACGGCGTGTACGGCGAGGGCTTTGGCGCCGACCGGTCGTCCGGCTACAGCTGCGACCCGGCCACCGCGCTCGCCGGGCTGGACCGCGCCACCCAGGACGTGGGCGCCGTGCTGGAGCATCTGGATCAACAACCCGACGTGGACATGCGCCGCCTGCTGATCGGCGGTGTCTCGCGCGGCGGCGTGTTGGCCATCGCCTGCGCCGGGCGCTGGCCGGACCGCTTCGTGGGCGCGCTCAATTTCAACGGCGGCTGGCTGGGGCGTGCCTGCGCCACGCACGAACAGGTCAACCCGCAAGCCTTTGCGCGCGGCACGCCGTTTCGCGGGCCCACGCTGTGGCTGCACGGCAGCCACGACCCCTACTACCGCATCGCCCATTGCCGGGCCCATTTCGCCGCCTACCTGGCGGCCGGCGGGCGCGGCAGCTTCCACAGCCTGCGCGGCGGCCACGGCCTGATCGCCCAACCCGCCCTGTGGCAGCCCCTCGTCGGCGCCTGGCTGGATGGCGAACTGCCGCACGGCTGACGCGCCCGCCGCCGATGGGACAATCGGCCCCGTGACCACCCCGCAAGACTACGTGCAGCAAAAGGCCGCCGCCTCGGGCAGCAGCTTTTACTACGCCTTTCTGTTTCTGCCGCCGCCGCGCCGCGCCGCCATCACCGCCTTCTACGCCTTCTGCCGCGAGGTGGACGACGTGGTGGACGAAGTCAGCGACCCCGGCGTGGCCGCCACCAAGCTGGCCTGGTGGCGGGCCGAGGTGGGCCGCGCCTTCGCCGGCGAGCCGACGCACCCGGTAACGCAGGCGCTGATGCCCTGGGCGCCGGAGTTCGGCATCGAGGCGCATCAGCTGCTGGCCGTCATCGAAGGCTGCCAGATGGACCTGACGCAGACCCGCTACCTCGACTTTGCCGCGCTGGAGAAATACTGCCACCTGGTCGCCGGCGTGGTGGGCGAGGTGTCGGCCCGCATCTTCGGCCAGACCGAGGAGCGCACCACCGCCTACGCCCACCAGCTGGGCCTGGCCATGCAGCTGACCAACATCCTCCGCGACGTCGGCGAGGACGCGCGGCGCGACCGCATCTACCTGCCCGTGAACGAGTTGCAGCGCTTTGACGTCAAGGCGCACGAGATCCTGAAGGGCGTGTACAGCGAGCGCTTTGCCGCGCTGATGAAGTTCCAGGCCGAGCGCGCCCAGCGCTGCTACGACGAGGCGCTGGCCCTGCTGCCCGCCGCCGACCGCCGGGCGCAAAAGCCCGGGCTGATGATGGCCAGCATCTACCGCACGCTGCTGGGCGAGATCGAGCACGACGGCTTTCATGTGCTGAACCAGCGCATCGCCCTGACCCCGCTGCGCAAGCTGTGGCTGGCCTGGAAGATGCAGGCGCTGGGGCGGTTCTAGACGGCGGGGCCTTGAAAAACTCCTGTTTTGATAGCTGCCGTGGATGTATCCACGCCGGCCTACGCCTGTTTTGGTCATGAAACCGATGGTGCGGCGCGTGGCCATCGTGGGGGCCGGCTGGGCCGGCCTGGCGGCGGCCGTGCACGCCGCCGGGCGCGGCCACGCGGTGACCGTGTTCGAGGCCGCGCGCCAGCTCGGCGGGCGCGCGCGCGGCCTGCCGCTGACCCTGCCCGACGGCCGACGGGTGCAGGTCGACAACGGCCAGCACATCCTGATCGGCGCCTACACCAACACCTTGCACCTGATGCGCACCGTGGGCGTGGACCCCGACACCGCCCTGCTGCGCCTGCCGCTGGCGCTGCCCTTTCCGGACGGCAGCGGCTTGCGCCTGCCCCGCCTGCCCGCGCCGCTGGACGCTGGCCTGGGCATCCTGACCGCGCGCGGCTGGCGCTGGGCCGAGCGCCTGGCCCTGCTGCGCGCCGCCGCGCGCTGGCAACGCGCCGGCTTCGATTGCGACCCAGCGCTGACCGTGGCCGCGCTGTGCGCCGGGCTGCCACCCCGTTTGCGGGCCGAGTTCATCGAGCCGCTGTGCGTCTCGGCCCTGAACACCCCCGCCGACAAGGCCAGCGCGCAGGTGTTTCTGCGCGTGCTGCACGACGGCCTGTTCGCCGTGAGCGGCGGCTCCAACCTGCTGCTGCCGCGCGTCGACCTGGGCGCCTTGTTCCCTGACGCGGCCGCCGACTGGCTGCGCGCGCGCGGCGCCCAGCTGCACCTCGGCCAGCGCATCGAGGCGCTGCACTGGCAGGCCCCGCACTGGCGGCTGGCCGATCAGCCCTTCGACGCCGTGATCCTGGCCGCGTCGGCGCCCGGCACCGCACGGCTGCTGCAGGCCTCGGCGGCGCAAGCGCCAGAGGCGCTGGCGGCGGCCC
>JAIUOM010000148.1 GCA_020161215.1 Pseudomonadota bacterium | reverse complement strand
TTCGGCGGCCACACCGCCAACTACGGCGAAAAACCCGTGCAGCGCGCCTGCGCCGCGGCCGACCGCACCGGCCACGCCATGCTGCACACGCTGTACCAGCAGAACGTGGCCGCGCACACCACCTTCTTCGTCGAATGGATGGCGCTGGATCTGGTCCGCGACGCCGATGGCGACGTGGTCGGCGTCACGGCCATCGAAATGGAAACCGGCGACTTCTACGTGCTGCACGCCAAGACCGTGCTGCTGGCCACCGGTGGCGCCGGTCGCATCTTTGCCGCCAGCACCAACGCCTTCATCAACACCGGCGACGGCTTAGGCATGGCGGCGCGCGCCGGCATTCCGCTACAGGACATGGAGTTCTGGCAGTTCCACCCCACCGGCGTGGCCGGCGCGGGCGTGCTGCTCACCGAAGGCTGCCGTGGCGAGGGCGCCATCCTGCGCAACTCCGATGGCGAGCGCTTCATGGAGCGCTACGCGCCCACGCTGAAGGACCTGGCCCCGCGCGACTTCGTCTCGCGCTCGATGGACCAGGAAATCAAGGAAGGTCGCGGTTGTGGTCCCAACAAGGACTACATCATGCTCGACATGACCCACCTGGGCGCCGACACCATCCGCAAGCGCCTGCCCTCGGTGGAAGAAATCGGCCACAACTTCGCCAACGTCGACATCACCAAGGAGCCGATTCCGGTGGTGCCCACCATCCACTACCAGATGGGCGGCATTCCGACCAACATCCACGGCCAGGTCAGCGTGCCGCAGGGCGGCGACCACAACGTGCCGATCAACGGCCTGTACGCCGTGGGCGAATGCTCCTGCGTCAGTGTGCACGGCGCCAACCGCCTGGGCACCAACTCCCTGCTCGATTTGCTGGTGTTCGGCAAATCGGCCGGCGACCACATCATCGCCCACCACGCCAAGGGCGCGCACAAGCCGCTGCCGGCCGACGCCGCCGACCGCTCGCTGGAACGCCTGAACCGCCTGGAAGCCGCCAGCAGCGGCGAATACCCGCAGAACATCGCCAACGACATCCGCAGCACCATGCAGTCGCACGCCGGCGTGTTCCGTACCCAGGCCACCATGGACGAAGGCGTCAAGAGGGTGGCCGAGCTGCGCGAGCGCGTCAACGGCCTGGGCCTGCAAGACCATTCGCGGGTGTTCAACATGGCGCGCCAGGAAGCGCTGGAAGTCGAGAATCTGATCGAAGTGGCGCAAGCCACCATGGTATCGGCGGCCGCGCGCAAGGAATGCCGCGGCGCGCACACCGTGCTCGACTACGAGCGCCCGGCCGACGACCCCGTTGCGCCGCTGGGCCGCGACGACGCCAACTGGCTGAAACACACCCTGTGGTTCCAGGACGGTAACCGCCTGGACTACAAGCCGGTGCGCATGAAGCCGTTGACCGTCGACACGATCCCCCCCAAGGTCCGCACGTTCTGATCGGCGCCCGGCTCAAAGGAAGACAAGATGCAAAAACGTACCTTCAACATCTACCGCTACGACCCGGACAAGGACGACAAGCCGTACATGCAGACGGTGGAGATCGAACTTGAGGGCAACGAGCGCATGCTGCTGGACGCGCTGATCAAGCTCAAGGCCGTCGATCCGACGCTGTCGTTTCGCCGCTCCTGCCGCGAGGGCGTGTGCGGCTCCGACGCCATGAACATCAACGGCAAGAACGGCCTGGCGTGCCTGACCAACCTGCGCACGCTCAAGGACCCGATCGTGCTCAAGCCCCTGCCGGGCCTGCCCGTCATCCGCGACCTGATCGTCGACATGACGCAGTTCTTCAAGCAGTACGACTCGATCAAACCCTACCTGATCAACCCGACCCAGCCGCCCGAGACCGAACGCCTGCAGTCGCCCGAGGAGCGCGAGGAGCTGAACGGCCTGTACGAGTGCATTTTGTGCGCCAGCTGCTCGACCAGTTGCCCCAGCTTCTGGTGGAACCCCGACAAGTTCGTCGGCCCCGCCGGTCTGCTCCAGGCCTACCGTTTCCTCGCCGACAGCCGCGACGAAGCCACCGGCGAGCGCCTGGACAATCTGGAAGATCCCTACCGTCTGTTCCGTTGCCACTCCATCATGAACTGCGTCGACGTCTGCCCCAAGGGCCTGAACCCGACCAAGGCCATTGGCAAGATCAAAGAACTGATGGTCCGCCGCGCGGTGTGACGCACGTGCGCGCCCACCCCGCGACTCGCCATGTCTCCTGAATTCCTTGACGAGCGCGCGCTGGGCAAGCTCCGGTGGCGCTGCCGCCGCGGCATGCTGGAGAACGATCTGTTCATCGAACGCTTCTTTCTGCGCCACGGCGAACAGATCACGGCGCGGCAGGCCGACGCCATGACCCGCCTGATGGATTTATCGGATAACGATTTGCTCGACCTGCTGCTGCGCCGGAAAGAGCCTGGAGACGACCTCGATTCGCCCGACGTGCGCGAACTGCTCGGGTTGCTGCGTGCCTAGCGCGCGCACAGCCCCAGCCCCCACGCACTCGCCCGCCCACCCCCCAAGGAAACCCGACGACATGAAACTCTCCGACCACAAAGCGACCCTGGCCTTTAGCAACGGCAGCCCCGAAGTCGACCTGCCGATCTACTCCGGCACCATCGGCCCCGACGTGATCGACATCCGCAAGCTGTACGCGCAGACCGGCATGTTCACCTACGACCCGGGCTTTCTGTCCACCGCGTCGTGCCAGTCGGCCATCACCTACATCGATGGCGACAAGGGCGAGTTGCTGTACCGCGGCTACCCCATCGAACAGCTGGCTGAAAAGTGCGACTACCTCGACACCTGCTACCTGCTGCTGAAGGGCGAGCTGCCCAACGTCACCGAGCGCGAGGACTTCCACAAGCTGGTGCTCAAGCACACCATGGTGAACGAGCAGATGCAGTTCTTCCTGCGTGGCTTTCGCCGTGACGCGCACCCGATGGCCGTGCTCACCGGCCTGGTCGGCGGCATGTCGGCCTTCTACCACGACTCCACCGACATCCATAACCCCGAGCACCGCGACATCGCCGCCATCCGCCTGATCGCCAAGATGCCGACCCTGGTGGCCATGGCCTACAAGTACGGCACCGGCCAGCCCTACATGTACCCGCAGAACAGCCTCAGCTACGCCGGCAACTTCATGCGCATGATGTTCGGCACGCCCTGCGAGGAGTACCAGGTCAACCCGGTGCTTGAAAAAGCCCTGGACCGCATCTTCATCCTGCACGCCGACCACGAGCAGAACGCCTCCACCTCCACCGTGCGCCTGTGCGGCAGCTCCGGCACCAACCCGTTTGCCGCCATCGCCGCCGGCGTGGCCTGTCTGTGGGGCCCGGCGCACGGCGGCGCCAACGAAGCCGCGCTGAACATGCTGATGGACATCCAGAAGATGGGCGGCGTGGCCAAGCTGGGCGAGTTCGTGACCAAGGTCAAGGACAAGAATTCCAGCGTGCGCCTGATGGGTTTTGGCCACCGCGTGTACAAGAACTACGACCCGCGCGCCAAGCTGATGCAGGAAACCTGCAACGAGGTGCTGACCGAGCTGGGCCTGGAAAACGACCCCCTGTTCGCCCTGGCCAAGGCGCTGGAGAAAATCGCCCTGGAAGACGACTACTTCGTGCAGCGCAAGCTCTACCCGAACGTCGACTTCTACTCCGGCATCGTGCAGCGCGCCATCGGTATCCCGGTCAACCTGTTCACCGGCATTTTCGCGCTGGCCCGCACCGTGGGCTGGATCGCGCAGCTGAACGAGATGATCGGCGACCCCGAGTACAAAATCGGCCGCCCGCGCCAGCTCTACACCGGTTCGGCACGGCGCGACGTGCCCTGAGCCCAGGCCAGCGCCCCGCACAAAAACCCGCCGCCCGGCGGGTTTTTTCTTGGCGGCGCGCACATTGCTACACTATCCGTAGCATATGAGGGTTGATACACGCCGACCAAAGCCTTAAAAGACATCGAATCGACCCCGCCTCGCCGCCTTGCCCATCGCCGACCACACCCATCGCCAATCGCGATGCCTTGGTGACAATAAACCCTGAAAATACCAACCAAGCCATCTTCAACAGATACGCCTTCCTGACCCCCACTCGGCCGTGAAACACACCGAACGCAGCTTCGCCCGCCGCATCGACCTGACGTCGTTGCAGCTGTTCGTGGCCGTGTGCGAAACCGGCAGCATCGGCAAGGCAGCCGAGCGCGAATTCATCGCCGCCTCGGCCGTCAGCAAGCGGCTGGCCGATCTGGAAGCGGCATTGGACACCCCCTTGCTGCACCGCCACGCGCGCGGCGTCGACCTGACCCCCGCTGGGCAAAGCCTGCTGCACCACGCGCGCAGCGTGCTGTTCGGGTTGGAGAAGATGCAGGGCGAGCTGTCGGAGTACGCCGAGGGCGTGCGCGGCCATGTGCGCATGCACGCCAGTATCTCGGCCGTAGTGCAGTTCCTGCCCGACGACCTGGGGCGTTTCATTGGCCAGCACCCGCAGGTCAAGATCGACCTGGAGGAACACCTCTCAGGCGAGGTCGTGCGTGCCGTGCAGGAAGGCGCGGCGGATCTGGGCGTGTGCAACGCACAGGCGCTGGGCGAGACCGGCGGCACACTGCAACTGCGCCCCTACCGCCACGACGAACTGGCCCTGGTCGTGCCCGAGGGCCACCCGCTGCGCGGACGCGGTGCCATGCCCTTCGCCGATGCGCTGGATTTCGACCATGTCGGCCTGCACGCCAACAGCTCGATCGCCTTGGCCATGCACCAGGCCGCGGCCCGGGCGGGGCGGGCCATCCGCCTGCGCATCCGCATCACCGGGCTGGACGCCATGTGCCGCATGATCGACAACGGCCTGGGGGTCGGCGTCATGCCGCTGCGCGCCTTTCAGCTGATGCGCGGGGCGGCCCGCCTGACCGCCATTGCCCTGCAGGACGACTGGGCGCGGCGCGACATCAGCCTGGTGGCGCGCGACTTCGACACCCTGCCCGTCACCGCCCGTGCCCTGGTGGAACACCTGCAAGCCACCCCCGATGCGTTGGCCGCATAAAATTTGCCATAGAGAGAATCACGCCATGACCGCAAGAACGCTTTACGACAAGATCTGGGACGAACATGTCGTCCACACCGAGGAGGACGGCACCGCCATCCTCTACATCGACCGCCACCTGGTACACGAAGTGACCAGCCCGCAGGCCTTCGAGGGCCTGCGCCAGGCTGGCCGCAAGGTCTGGCGAGTCAGCTCCATCGTCGCCACGGCCGACCACAACACCCCCACCACCGGCTGGGAGCGCGGCTACGACGGCATCGACGACCCGATCAGCAAAGAACAAGTCACCACGCTGGACGCCAACATCAAAGCCTTTGGCTCGGCCGCGTACTTTCCGTTCCTGAACCAGCGGCAAGGCATCGTGCACGTCATCGGCCCCGAAAACGGCGCCACCCTGCCCGGCATGACGGTGGTCTGCGGCGACAGCCACACCAGCACCCATGGCGCCTTTGGCGCGCTGGCGCACGGCATTGGCACCAGCGAGGTCGAACACGTGATGGCCACGCAGACCCTGCTGGCCAAAAAAGCCAAGAACATGCTCATCAAGGTCAATGGCAAGGCCGCCCCGGGCGTGACCGCCAAGGACATCGTGCTGGCCATCATCGGCAAGATCGGCACCGCCGGCGGCACCGGCTACACCATCGAGTTCGCGGGCGACGCGATTCGCGCGCTCAGCATGGAAGGCCGCATGACCGTCTGCAACATGGCCATCGAGGCCGGCGCCCGCGCCGGCCTGGTGGCCGTGGACGACAAAACCATCGACTACGTCAAGGGCCGTCTGCTGGCGCCCGGCACCGACGCCGCCAGCGGCAAGTTCGTCGGCGGGCCCGAGTGGGACCAGGCCGTGGCCTACTGGCGCGGCCTGCATTCCGACGAGGGCGCCAGGTTCGACACCGTGGTCGAGCTGGATGCTGCCCAGATCGTGCCGCAGGTCACCTGGGGCACCAGCCCCGAGATGGTGCTGGGCATCGACGGCCGCGTGCCCGACCCCGACAAGGAAAAGGACAGCAACAAGCGCGGCGCCATCGAGCGCGCGCTGACCTACATGGGCCTGGCGCCCAACAAGGCACTGGCCGACATCCACGTCGACAAGGTTTTCATCGGCAGCTGCACCAACAGCCGCATCGAGGACATGCGCGAAGCCGCCGCCATGGTCAAGAAACTGGGCCGCAAGGTGGCCGGCAACGTCAAGCAGGCGCTGGTCGTGCCCGGCTCGGGCCTGGTCAAACGCCAGGCCGAGGCCGAGGGCCTGGACAAGGTCTTCACCGCCGCCGGCTTTGAGTGGCGCGAGCCCGGCTGCAGCATGTGCCTGGCCATGAACGCCGACCGCCTGGAGCCGGGTGAGCGCTGCGCCTCCACCAGCAACCGCAATTTCGAGGGTCGCCAGGGCAATGGCGGCCGTACCCATCTGGTCAGCCCCGCCATGGCGGCGGCGGCGGCCGTGCACGGACATTTCGTCGATGTCCGGGCCTTTTCCTGAACCGCTGTCGCCAGCGGGCCATTTTTTCCCAAGGAGATCACGATGCTGAAGAAACTCGCCGCCCTGCTGGGCACCGCCATGGTCCTGGCCACCCTGACCGCCTGCAACACCGTCGAAGGTGTCGGCAAGGACGTGCAGAAAGCCGGCAACGCCGTCGAAGACGCCGCCCGCAAGAGCAAGTAAGCCTCCGCCGGCAGCGCGCCGGCCCTCGGCCCGACCCTGGCCCGCCCCCCGCACGGGAGGCGGGTGCGTCTGGCCGCCTCCCGATCCGATTCACCCCCGCCGCGGGCCGCGCCAACAGGCCAGGCCCGGCATCCGCCGAGCGACCGCATGGACAAGTTCACCGTACACAAGGGCCTGGTGGCCCCCCTCGACCGCGAGAACGTCGACACCGACGCCATCATCCCCAAGCAGTTCCTCAAGTCGATCAAGAAGACCGGCTTTGGCCCCAACCTGTTCGACGAATGGCGCTACCTCGACCACGGCGAGCCGGGCATGGACCCGAGCACGCGCAAGCCCAACCCCGACTTCGTGCTGAACCTGCCGCGCTACCAGGGCGCCAGCGTGCTGATCACGCGCAAGAACTTCGGCTGCGGCTCCAGCCGCGAGCACGCGCCCTGGGCGCTGGACCAGTACGGTTTTCGGGCCGTGATCGCGCCCAGCTTTGCCGACATCTTCTTCAACAACTGCTTCAAGAACGGCCTGCTTCCGATCGTGCTGCCCGACAGCGCAGTGAACAAGCTGTTCGACGAAGTGGCGGCCTTCCCCGGTTACGAACTCACCGTGGACCTGGAGCGCCAGGTGGTCGTCAAGCCGGACGGCAGCGAACTGGCCTTTGATGTGCAGCCGTTTCGCAAATACTGCCTGCTGAACGGCTTTGACGACATTGGCCTCACCCTGCGCCACAAAAACGAGATTCAGGCTTTTGAGGCCAATCGCCTGGCCACCAAGCCCTGGCTGAGCCATACCCTGGCTTAAATCAAACCCAGAAAAACCACCGGTGGCCGGCGTGGAAAAACGCGATGCCGCTACAAAAATTATAGTTAACGACATGAAAATCGCAGTTCTTCCGGGTGACGGCATCGGCACCGAAATCGTGGCCGAGGCCGTCAAGGTGCTGAAAGCGCTGGATTTGAAGCTGGAGCTTGAAGAAGCCCCCGTCGGCGGCACCGCGTACGACCAGCACGGCCACCCCCTGCCCGAGGCCACGCTCAAGCTGGCCCAGGCCGCCGACGCCGTGCTGTTTGGCGCCGTGGGCGACTGGAAGTACGACAAGCTGGAGCGCGCTCTGCGCCCCGAGCAGGCCATCCTCGGCCTGCGCAAGCACATGGGCCTGTTCGCCAACTTCCGCCCGGCCATCTGCTACGAGCAGCTCACGCACGCCTCCAGCCTCAAGCCCGAGCTGGTGGCGGGCCTGGACATCCTCATCATCCGCGAGCTGACGGGCGACATCTACTTCGGCCAGCCGCGCGGCCGCCGCCAGGCGCCCGATGGGCACTTTCCCGGCGCTGAGGAAGCGTTTGACACCATGCGCTACACCCGGCCCGAGATCGAGCGCATCGCCCACGTCGCCTTTCAGGCCGCGCAAAAGCGGGGCAAGCACGTCACCAGCGTCGACAAGGCCAACGTGCTGGAGACCTTTCAGCTCTGGAAAGACGTGGTCACCGAAGTCGGCCAGCAATACCCCGACGTGAAGCTCGACCACATGTACGTCGACAACGCCGCCATGCAGCTGGTCAAGGCGCCGAAGTTCTTTGACGTGGTCGTCACCGGCAACATGTTTGGCGACATCCTGAGCGACGAGGCCGCCATGTTGACGGGCTCCATCGGCATGCTGCCGTCCGCGAGCCTGAACTCCAATCGCCAAGGCCTGTACGAGCCCAGCCACGGCAGCGCCCCCGACATCGCCGGCAAAGGCGTGGCCAACCCCCTGGCCACCATCCTGAGCGCCGCCATGATGCTGCGCTTCAGCCTGAACCAGCCCGAGGCGGCCGAACGCATCGAGACCGCCGTCAAGAAGGTCCTGGCCCAAGGCCTGCGCACGCCCGACATCTACAGCGAAGGCACGACCAAGGTCGGGACGCGGGAGATGGGTGAAGCGGTGCTGAAAGCGCTGACCCCCTGAGCGCCTTCCGGCGCTTCCCCCGCTCTCTCTTCGGGCGGGGGACGAGCCGGCCGCTTCGGAGCGGCCGTGCGCGGCGGCTCCCCGCACGGCCTGCTCAGCGGCCGTTTGACTGGGTAGTGACGTTCGGTCTATAAAACTCCCGTTCGGGCTGAGCCTGTCGAAGCCCTGCTCTGCACAGCCCCAAGCCATGACACTCACCCCGCCCAAACTGCTGGTCTTCGACGTCTTCGGTACCGTGGTCGACTGGCACGGCTCGATTGCGTCCGAGATGGCGCGCCTGTATCCGCAGGTCGATGGCGGCGCCTTTGCCCTGACCTGGCGACAGGGTTACCAGCCGGCGATGGCGCGCGTGCGCTCCGGCGAGCTGGGCTGGACGCGCATCGACGAGCTGCACCGCCTGATCCTCGACAACATCCTGCCCAGCTTCGGCCTGGGCGAGCTGCCCGAGGCCGAGCGGCACACGCTCAACCGCGTCTGGCACCGCCTGAACGCCTGGCCCGACGTGCACGCCGGCCTGCTTCGGTTGAAGCACCGGCACACCATCAGCACCCTGTCCAACGGCAACATCGGCCTGCTGACCGACATGGCCAAGCACGCCGACCTGCCCTGGGACTGCGTGCTCTCGGCCGAAGTGTTCCGCGCCTACAAGCCCGACCCGCGCGTGTACCTGGGCGCCGCCGAGACTTTTGACCTGCCGCCCAGCGAGGTCATGCTGGTCGCCGCCCACCAGGACGATCTGGCTGCTGCCCGCGCCTGCGGCCTGCAGACCGCCTACATCGAGCGCCCGCTGGAGTTTGGCGCCAGCCAGCCCAAGGACGTGTCGCCGCATCCCGACAACAGCTTGCACGCGCGCGATTTTCTGGACTTGGCGGATCAGCTGGATGCGGCTCGCGCGCCTTGAGTCAGGATTCGGTTGCTTTATTTTCGATAGCAACCCATCAAATATCCACGCCGACATCTGGCCCATTTGGCGGCAAAAAAACCAGCCGACGTTGCCAATAACATGGCCATCTACAGCCGATATCTATAAAAAAACACCAAATGTCGGCGTGTACATTCATCCTTTAGCTACAAATACAGCAGCAAAAAATCAACTCCGCGTTGAAGGCTCACCGAGCCAGCGGCCCGACTTGGCGAATCCACGCGACGCGGCGCCCCGCGCCCTGGCGCAGGTGGCGTCCTCATGCAAGCCAAGGCCGGATGCCGACACGACAGGAAATGCTTCTATTTTTATAGCTAACAGCGCAATATCCACACCGACATTTAACCCGTTTGGCTGCAAAATCCCGCCCACCAGGCCTTTGGCAGCGCCGTTCGCCCGTCGCATGACACCAACACCGCCCCAGGGTCAAGCCGCGAAGCCGAAGGTTCTCATGTTGCGCTGCACTACAATAGGGGCACGATGAACGCCCTGATCCGCCTCGATCAGCCCGCGCCGGCTCTGACGCCCGGCGCTGCGGTGTCCATTGCCCCCTCGATTACCACGACCACCAAAAAAGGCTGACCAGCCTGGGTTCGTCGTGCGCGCCTCACCGGAGCCAGACGAGCCCGGCAGGTCAGACAGATTTATCTTTGTTTGATTGTTTGAAAGGCGCGAAAACTCATGAAAACCGGTAACGTTGTAGGCCTCGTCGGTTGGCGCGGCATGGTCGGCTCGGTCCTGATGGACCGCATGCAGGCAGAAAACGACTTCAGCCTGATCGAGCCCATCTTCTTCTCCACCTCCAACGCTGGCGGCGCCGCCCCGGCCATGGCCAAGAACGAGAAGACGCTGAAGGACGCGCACGACATCGACGCACTGAAAAAGTGCGACATCATCATCACCGCCCAGGGCGGCGACTACACGACCGAGGTGTTCCCCAAGCTGCGCGCCGCGGGCTGGAAGGGTCATTGGATCGACGCCGCCAGCACCTTGCGCATGAAGGACGACGCCGTCATCGTGCTCGACCCGGTGAACATGCCCGTGATCCAGGCCGCGCTGGCCAAGGGCGGCAACAACTGGATCGGCGGCAACTGCACCGTCAGCTGCATGCTGATGGGCGTCGGCGCGCTGTACAAGGCCGGCCTGGTCGAGTGGATGAGCACCCAGACCTA
>JAIUOM010000147.1 GCA_020161215.1 Pseudomonadota bacterium | reverse complement strand
GGCCGGCCAGGTCAGCGCCGTGGCCAACGCCTTCCAGCGGCTTTCGGGCCAGCGCCGCCCGCGCATCTGCATCGCCAGCCACAACAGCCTGGCCATGCTGGTGGCGATTCTGGCCACCTACCAGTGCCGGGGCGTGCTGATTCCGCTCACGCCGAGCAACCCTGAGGCCGAACTGCGCCAGCAGATCGACGTGGCCCGGCCCGACCTGCTCCTGATCGACGATTCGGCCCTGGCCATCGCCACGGACCAGCGTGCGCAGGTCGTCCACATGGGGCCCGACGCGGGCGCCTTCCACTCCTTCGCGTCGCTGCTGGCCGAACCCTCTGCGGGAGCACCCGAAGTGGTCGAGGCACTGGGCGAGGACATCACCGCCATCAAGTTCACCGGCGGCTCGTCTGGCCGGCCCAAGGCGGTGTTGCAGTCCATGCGCTGCCTGAACACCATGATTTCCTCGCTCATCGGTGTCTACGGCCCGGCCGAGGGCGAACGTTTTCTGCTCAGCCCGCCCTTGACGCATGGCGCCGGCACGTTTGTCGTACCGGTGCTGGCCACCGGCGGCTGCCTGGTCGTGATGGACGGGGCCAAGGCGCCGCAATTGGTGGGCGCCATGGCCCGGCACGAGGTGGCGGGCACCTGGGTGCCGCCAACCCTGCTGTACCAGATGCTGGACGCCCTGGATCAACAACCCCGCGCCCTGCCACGTTTGCGCAATCTGCTGTACGGCGGCGCCGGTGCCACGCTGGAGCGCCTGCAGCAGGCACGCGCCATGCTCGGCCCGGTGGTGGGCGTCACCTACGGCCTGACCGAGGCGCCGGTGATTATCGCCGGCATGCCCGGGCGCGACAGCGCCGTGGACGCCAACCTGGGCAGCGCCGGCCGCGCCGGGCCGCTTACGCGCCTGGCGGTGCTGGGGCAGGACGGCGGCCTGTGCGTACCGGGTCAGACCGGTGAGATCGTGGCACGGGGCGATCTGCTGATGAGCGGCTACCTCGACATGCCCGAGGCCACACAGGCCGTGCTGACCGAGGGCTGGCTGCGCACCGGCGACGTGGGCTACCTGGACGAGCGCGGCTACCTGTACATCAAGGGGCGCTCCAAGGACGTGGTGATTTCGGGCGGCTTCAACGTCTACCCGTCCGACGTCGAAGATGCGCTCTCGCAACACGAGGACGTGGCCGAGAGCGTGGTCTTCGGTGTGCCCGACAGCCACTGGGGCGAGCGCGTCGAAGCGGCGGTGGAACTGAAACGCGGACGCCAGGCCACGGCCGATGAGATCAAGCGCCACGCGCGCGAGAAATTGGGCGCGGTGCGCACGCCCAAGACGATTCACATCGTCGATCAATTGCCCCGCAATTCGCTCGGCAAGGTGCAAAAACGTCAGTTGCGCGAGGAGTTCATCCAGAAGCTCCAGGCGTCCTGAGATTTTCCGGCTCCCTTCCATAAATCCATCAAGGAGATGAAAAAGTGAACAAGCGTTCTTTTGTCGGCTACGCCGCGACCTTGGTTTCCGCCGCCTTGCTCACCTGCGCGCCCGGCGTGCAGGCGCAGGACTACCCGTCCAAACCCATCAAGTTCGTGGTGGCCTTTCCGCCCGGTGGCTCCACCGACCTGGTGACGCGCACCATCGCCACGCAGATGGCGCTGGAGCTGAAGACCCCCATCGTGGTCGACAACAAGCCCGGCGCCGGCGGCAACGTGGCTTCGCAGTACGTTTCCAATGCCGCTCCCGACGGCTACACCATCTACCTGGGTACCTTGGCCACGCACGGCATCAACCCGGTGCTGCACAAGAACCTGCCGTTCGACCACCTCAAGGACTTCACCATGATCAGCCAGGTGGGGTACTACACCAACCTGGTGCTGGTGAATCCGTCCAACCCCGCCAAGACGCTGGGCGAGTGGATCGCCCAGGCCAAGCAGTCGCCGCGGCCCATCAACTTTGGCTCGCCGGGCAATGGCACTTCGCCGCACCTGACCGGTGAGTACTTCAAGATGCTGACCGGCGTGAACCTGGCGCACATTCCGTACAAGGGCAGTGGCCCGGCGCTGAACGACCTGGTCGGCGGGCAGATCGACGTCATGTTCGACAACATGCCTTCGGCCCTGGGTCTGGTCAAGGGCGGCAAGCTGCGTCCGTTGGCCATCACCTCCAAGGAGCGCGTGCCCCAGCTGCCCAACGTGCCGACCGCCGCCGAATCGGGCCTGCCCGACATGGTGGTGGATGCCTGGGTCGGCGTGATGGCGCCTGCCGGCCTGCCCAAGCCCATCCTGGACAAGCTGCACCAGGCCATCGTGGCCAGCGTGAACACGCCCGCCATTCGCCAGAAACTGGAAGAGCGCGGTGTCACCATCCGCACCTCCACGCCCGACGAGTTCCTGGCCTATGTGAAGTCGGAAAACGACAAGTGGGCCAAGGTGATCAAGGTGTCAGGCGCCGAGGCCAACTGAGCCGACCGACCTCGATCCAGGTAAAAAAACGCCGCGCGAAGTGTTCGCGCGGCGTTTTTCTTTAAAAGACTCCGGTCGTCGGGCCGCTACTTCCCCAGCCAGGGCTGCAGGCCGGCCAGTTCCGCCTGCGCGGCCTTCTTGCCGAGGTAGATGGCGAGTTTCTCGACCATCAGTCCGATGGCCCGGGAGAACTCTTCTGGGGTTTGGGCCTGCACCAAGGGCGCGGCGGCGATGGAGGTTTCCGGGCCGAAGTGCAGGTACAGGCGCTGCAGGGCCACCTGGCGCAGCGCCGCCAGGTCCGGCGCCGGCGCGGGGGCGGCACGCGGAGGACCGTTGGCAAGCACCGGTGCAGGCGCGCGTGGCGCCGGTACGGGCGGCGGTGGGGGAACGGGCTTTTTCACCGTCGCCACCGGTTCGATCAAGCCCAACGCCAGGAGATGCTCGACCCGTGGGCCGATGTCGTCATCCCCGGGGCCTTGCAGCTCGCGCAAGCGCGTCTGGCCGTTCAGGCGGATCAGCAGCGCCCGCGTGGCCGGGCTGAGTCCATGACCCCGCTGCTGGATTTCCAGCTTGCCGGCCGGCGTTTTCTGGTACAGCGTGTCCGGGTTTGGCAGGCTCATCCGCGCGGTGCCTCCTGAGCTCCGGCCCCGGCCGGTCAGCAGATCCTTGGCAGCTGCTCGCCCGACAGCCAGTCGACCACACGTTTGCCGCCAAAGCGCGTGTTCATTTGCACGAAGTGGTGCGCGTCCTGCGTCACGGTGCCGATGCGCGCGGCCCGTGCACCCAGCGGGTGCGCGCGCAAGGTCGCCAGCAGGGTGTCGGCGGCCTCGGGGGCGCAAATGGCAATCAGCTTGCCTTCGTTGGCCACGTACAACGGGTCCAGGCCCAGCAATTCGCAAGCCGCTTCGACCTGCGCGGCGATGGGAATTTGCGCTTCGTCCAACCGAATGCCCACACTCGACTGCTGGGCGATTTCGTTCAGCGTGGTGGCCAGGCCGCCGCGTGTGGGATCGCGCAGCGTGCGCAGGGCGCCGGGCGCGGCGCGCAGCAGGGCGTCCACCAGGGTGTGCAAGGCCGCGGTGTCGGACACCACGCTGGTGCCAAAGGACAGCGATTCGCGCTGCGACAACACCGCCACGCCGTGGTCGCCGATGGTGCCCGAGAGCAGCACGGCGTCGCCCACGCGCGCGTGGGCACCCGACAGCGCCACGCCGTCCGGCACCACGCCGACCCCGGTGGTGCTGATGAACAGACCGTCCCCCTTGCCCTTTTCCACCACCTTGGTGTCGCCGGTGACGATGGGCACGCCGGCCTCTTGCGCGGCCCGCGCCATGGATTGCACGATGCGCTGCAGCTCGGCCAGCGCGAAGCCTTCCTCCAGGATGAAGCTGGCACTGAGGTAGAGCGGGCGCGCGCCCATCATGGCCACGTCGTTGATCGTGCCGTGCACCGACAGGCAGCCCAGGTCGCCACCCGGGAAAAACAGCGGCGACACCACGTGCGCGTCGGTGGCCATGACCAGGCGGCCGGGGCCCGGTGCCGGCAGCAGGGCGCCGTCGTCGCCCTGGCGCAGGTAGGGGTTGTCGAAGGCGGCCAGGAAGATGTCGCGGATCAGCTGGGCGGCGGCCCGGCCACCCGCGCCGTGACCCATGTCGACGCGGCCGTGCTTGACATCCAGCGGGCGCACGTAATGGCGCTTGGGGTCTGACATGTCGGTGTTCCCGGGTGGGGTGGTGTCGCGTGCGTTCATGCCGTCACCACCGGAATGTCGCGAAAACGCCCGTAGGTGTAGTGCGCCGCGCAGGCGCCTTCGCTGGAGACCATGCAGGAGCCGACCGGATTTTCGGGTGTGCAGACGGTGCCGAAGATCTTGCAGTCGGTGGGGCGCTTGACCCCGCGCAGGATGGCGCCGCATTCGCAGGCCTTGTTGTCGGGCACGCTCTGGTAGTGCAGGCCAAAGCGGTGCTCGGCGTCGAATTCGGCGTAGGCCGGGCGGATCGCCAATGCGCTGCTGGGCACCTCGCCCAGGCCGCGCCACTCGAAGCTGGGGCGCATCTCGAACACCTGGTCCATCAGCGCCTGCGCCTTGGTGTTGCCATGGCGGTCCACGGCGCGGATGAATTCGTTTTCGACCTCGGCGCGGCCCTCGTTGACCTGGCGCACCAGCATCAGGATGGACTGGATCACGTCCAACGGCTCGAAGCCGGAGATCACCACCGGCTTGCGGTAGCCCTCGGCAAAGGCCACATAGGGCTGGTAGCCGATGATGATGCTGACGTGCGCCGGGCCGATGAAGCCATCCAGCGGCACCGTGCCGTACTGCTGGACCTCGGGCGATTCGAGGATGTGGGTGATGGCGGCCGGCGTCAGCACATGGCAGCACAGCACGCTGAAATTCTTCAGGCCTTCCCGCGCGGCCTGGGCGATGGCCACGGCCGTGGGTGGGGTGGTGGTCTCGAAGCCGATGGCGAAGAACACCACCTGCCGCCCGGGATGGGCCCGAGCCAGCGCCAGCGCGTCGGCCACCGAATACACCATGCGGATGTCGGCGCCGCGCGCCTTGGCGCGCGTGAGCGACAAGCCGTCGGAGGCCGGCACGCGCAAGGTGTCGCCGTAGGTGCACAGCATCACGTCGTGTTCCAGCGCCAGCCGGATCGCCAAATCGATGCGACCGATGGGCAGCACGCACACCGGGCAGCCCGGTCCGTGCACCATGCGCACGTTGTCGGGCAGCAGCTCGGTCACGCCATAGCGCGAGATGGCGTGCGTGTGCCCGCCGCAGAACTCCATGAAGCTGTACTGGCGGTCGCTGTGGGCTTCGGCGTGGATTTGCTCACCCACGCGGCGGGCCACGTCGCCGTCGCGGTATTCGTCGATGTATTTCATGACCGTGCCTGTGCCGCGTTACCGGGCGAGAGTTGATCGAACAAGGCCAAGGTGCGCGCGGCCTCCTCGGGGTCGAGCTTGCCGATGGCGTGACCGACGTGCACGATGACGTAGTCGCCCACGGTCACGTCCTCCAGCAGGGCCAGACTGATGGTTTTCTCGATGCCACCGATCTTCACCACGGCTTGGTCTCCGGGCTGCAGGGCGATCACTTCAGTGGGAACGGCGAGGCACATGAGGTCTCCTTGGAATCGTTGGGGGCAGTGGCCAGGCGAGTCTGATGCGCGGCCACCCAGGCCTGTCCCAGGGCCAAGCCGGCATCGCCGCAGGAATGGGTCACGGGACGGCGCACATCCAGGCCGTGGGCGCGCAAACCGTGCTCGACCTCGGCCGACAGAATGCGGTTGAAGAAGCACCCCCCGCCCAGACACACGGTGCCGACATCGCACATGCGCGCGGCGCGCGTGGCCCAGTCCACCAGGGCGCGCGCCAAGGTCAGGTGAAACAGCGCCGCGCGGCGGCCGACGTCGCCGGCATCGCGCCGTGCCGGGGGTTTGGCGCTGAGCAGGGTGGACAGCAGCGGCAGGGGGTCGAGCAGGCCATCCTCACGCAGCATCAGGCGCGTCATGTTGGGGTCGACCAGGGCGTCACAGGCGGCATCGGTGTTGCCGTGGTCGGCCAGCCAGGCCGCGGCGGCACGCTCCAGGGCCATCGGTGCCTGGGCTTCGTCGTGCTGCACCAGCACCAGGCCCAGCAGGGCGCTGGCGGCGTCGAACCAGCGCCCGGCGCTGCTGCCGCGTGGGCAGCGCACGTCGCGCGCCAGCAACTGGCGCACCGCGTCCACGCGCGCGCTGCCGACGGCATGCGCAAACAGCGTGCTCATGTACTCGGCCTGGCCCAGCGCGTGCAGCACGGCGCAACCCATGCGCCAGGGTTCGGTGGCCGCGCGGTCGCCGCCCGGAAGCGGCAGGGGCTGGAAATGCCCCAGGCGTTGCCATTTTTCGTGGTGCACCCACAGCAATTCCCCGCCCCAGGGTGTGCCGTCGGTGCCCAGGCCCACGCCGTCCAGCGCCAGGCCGATGACGGGTTGTTCCAGCCGATGCTCGGCCACCACGGCCGCGACATGGGCGTGGTGGTGCTGCACGGCGATGGCCGGCACACCGTGCTGGCTGGCACACCGCTGCGCCAGGGTGGTGCTGAAAAAGTCGGGGTGTAGGTCGTGCGCGACGGCGGCCAGGGGACGGTCGGGCAGGAACAAGGCGTCGACCGATTGCGTCAGGGCCTGGCATGCCTCGGGCGTCGACAGGTCGCCGTGCGGCCCCGACCACAGCACGCGCTCGGAGGCCAGCAGGCAGGCCTGGTTCTTCAACCAGGCGCCGGTGGCCAGCACGGTGGGCAGCGGGCGTGTCACGTCGTCAACCATGGGCCAGGTTCAAGGGGCGGCCAGGCTGCGGGCGCGGGCCAGCTCGGATTCCAGCTCGCGGATGCGGCGTTTGAGGGCGTCGGTGTCGTCCACCGCCTCGGGCGTGTCGGCAGGGTGGGCGTGGTGGCCGTGCCCGTGCGAGCCACCGGCCTGGTGCTCGATCCAGTGCAGCCAGTCGTCCAGGCCTTGGCCGGTGGTGGCCGACACCTGAATGATCTCGATGCCCGGGTTCACCCGCCGCGCCATGTCCACGCAGCGCGCCACGTCAAAGCTCAGGTGCGGCAGCAGATCGATCTTGTTCAACAGCATCAGACGGGCCGCGGCGAACATGTCGGGGTACTTCAGCGGCTTGTCCTCGCCTTCGGTCACCGACAGGATGGCCACCTTGGCCGCCTCGCCCAAATCCCACAGCGCGGGGCAGACCAGGTTGCCGACGTTTTCGATGAACAGCAGGCCACCGGCCTGGTCGTGCGCATGTTCGTCACCGTGCGCGTGACCGTGGTCGTGGTGGTGATGGTGGTGAAAGTGATCGTGCAGGCGGTCAAAGGCTTCGGCCACCATCGGCGCGTCCAGGTGGCAGCCCTTGCCGGTGTTGATCTGGATGGCGGGCGCGCCGGTGGCGCGAATGCGGTCGGCGTCGTGGCTGGTCTGCTGATCGCCTTCGATCACCGCCACCGGCCAGCCTGGTCGCCGCTGGCGCAAAGCCTGGAGCGTGGCGCACAGCAAGGTGGTCTTGCCCGAGCCCGGGCTGGACACCAGGTTGAACGCCGCCACGCCGTGCGCGGCAAAGCGCGCCCGGTTGGCGGCGGCCACGCTGTTGTTGGCCGACAGCACGTTCCGTTCGATCTGGATCGCGCGCGTCTGGCTCATGCCGGGCACCGACACGCGCGCCTCGCCCAGGCCGAAATGCACATCCTGCTGGCGATCGGTGCCGGCCCGGGCCGGCGCGGCGTCCACGCGGGCGCCTGTATCTGAACATCCACACACCACACACATGTTGGGCTCCTTCTCAACTATCAGGGGGTACGGGGTCGCCCCAGGGTTTCAGGCATCGGCCACCTCCATGTCGACCACGCGCAGCTCGGTGCCGCCGCAGGCAATCCATTGCGATGAGCCACAAGAAGGACAGGCGTCGCCACGCGCGCGCACGTCGATCTGCTGCTGGCAGCCCATGCACCAGGCCCGCCCCAGGGGTTCCTCGATCTCGATCACGGCGCCTTCCAGCACCGTGGCGGGGGCCATCGACTCCAGGGCAAAGCTCAAGGCCCGCACATCCACGCCGGACAGACTGCCAGCCTCCAGCCGCAGGCGCAGCAGCCGCGCGAAATGTTCGTGCTCGGCGGTCTGCTCGACGATGCGCAGAATGCCACCGGCAAGGCTCAGCTCATGCATCGGGGAACTCCGCCACGGCCACCGCTTGCTGCGCCGGCTCAATCTCGAAGGGCAGGCACGGATCGAGCGCGGCCATGAGCAGGTTGACGGCCGACCCGCCCGCGCCGAATGTGGCATCGCGCTTGGCTGGTGCCATCGTGGCCAGGGCTTGGGCCGCCAGCCCCTGGGGGTGAAAGTTCCAGTCGGTCGGTGCCACGATGCGGTAGCGGGCCACGCGCGCGGCGGCCGGGTGATCGATCTGCACCAAGTGCAGCAGCAGGCCGCGCGCCATTTCCACCCAGGCGACGGCGCGGGCGTCGTCCAGGCGCAGGGCACCAAAAGCAAGCCGAGCGGCGGACGAGGCGGTGGGGGGCTGAGCCAGGCGCAACCACTCGGCAATGCGGGCGCCCAGCAGCAGGGCGGCTGAGTCGGGTGCGGTCGGGGCGGCCCCGCGTGTCCAGCAGCCGGTGTGGGCGGGCTTGCCCTGCCACAGCGGCGGGGCCGTTGAGGGTAGGGCCAAGGTTTCTCGAGCCCAGGTGTACAAAGTGTCGGCGTGCGCATGGACGCGAAGGTCGGGCACCCGTGAGGCGGGCAGGCTGACATCCTGTGCAAGCGCATGCGCCAGCAGACGGGCCAGCCAGGTGTCTTGCGCCTTGCTCCAGGTCTTCAACCACGCCAGGGGCGAGGCCTGCCACTGCGCCAGCCAATGTTCGGGTGCCGCATCCAGCGCTTGCCGCTGACCTTGGTGCAGGGTGGCCCAGGATGTGCCGTGGGTCGGCTGTGCCGTGGCGCGCAGCAGCGGCGCCAGGGCCTGCAAATCTTGCGCGGCGCCGGCCTGGGCAGCGGCATCGCCGAACAGGCGCGGCCAGTCCAGATGCAGGCGCCGTGTGTGCTCGGCCAAGGTTTCGGTGCGCAAGCGCCGGGCCAGTTCGGCGCGGTCGGTGCCGGTATCGGCATCCAGCGGCACTTCCAGTGCTTGCAAAGCCAGGGTGGCGGCCAGGTGGTGGGCATGACCGCACAGGTTGAACACGCTGGCCCAGGCGCGCGGCAGCTCGGCCGGCCGCAAACGCTCGGCCAATGGCTGGGCAAGCTCTGGCCGGCTGGCCTGCAGGTTGGCGCCCACGGGCACACCCGGCCGCAGACGCAGCGGGGTGGCCAGGGCGTGCAAACCGGTCATGGCGTGCCGGGGGCGCCGCGACCGAACAGCAGGCCGCGCCGCGTGGAGGTGTGCGGGCGAGGTGACGTCGAGGGAGTGGGTGCTGCTTCGGGCGCCGCGGCGACGGCATCGCGCAACTGCCGGAGCACTTCGCGTGCGGTGCCGAGCGCCTCGTCCTGGGTGCTGAAATCCTGCATGGGGGAAAACAAGGTGCAGGAGGCAAAGGCGCCAAAGTGCGCGTCGTGGCCGGGCAGGAACTCAAAGCCTCGTGCGCCCAGATTTTGAACGAATTTGGCCGAACCTCGGCGTGGATGCGTCACTCTTTGCAATGGAAAAGATAGCAAATTCATGCACCACGGGGTGATCAGCACGCCATGCGCCGCGGGGGCCGCCTCGTCGTCGTGCCAGCCAGCTTGCGGCGCCAGCTGAAATCCCAGCGCCTGCACGCGCAACGCGGGGTGCAGTAGGGGCACGCCCTGCATGCGCTCGCGGCGGATGTGCTCGAACAGGTGCTCCAGCGCGCGCACCCGCTCGACCAAGCGTGCTTCGGTGGCGCTGTCCGGGCTCATCAGGGGTGCTCCGGCTCGTCCATCAGCAGAAACTGCTCGGGCGCGCAGTCGCAGCGTGGGCAGCGCCAATGGGCGGGCAGTTCGGCAAACGGGGTGCCAGGCGGAATTTGCCAGGTGTCGTCGCCCTCGGCCGGGTCGTAGACCCACCAGCAAATCTTGCATTCGAGGCGCGAGCCGGGCCGCAGCGCCGCCTTGTCGCCCAGGTACGAACCCTCGAAGGTGTCCAGGCGTTCCATGGCTCACTCGGTCTCGCTGAGAACGCACAGGATATCAGCCAGGCGTTCGTGCGCGTCGCGCATGTCCTCGGGCGCGGCGGTGGCCACGTCGGGCATGTCGGTGATCTCCACGCTGTTCAGGATCACGCTGTCGGCCGAGTTGTAGTACACCACGCGCCAGCAGTGGCGCAGCCGGGTGCTGCTGATGCGGCAGTTGCCGTAGCCGCGCGAGAGCACCAGCAGGCCGCCAGTGCCCAGGTGGTGGTCGAGAAAGGCAATGTCTTCCATCGACACCGGCAGCAGCGTCAGGTTGATGACGTGCGGCGTTTGCCCCGGCAGCCAGCGGCCGAGCTGATCGCGCACCTCGTGCAGCAGGGCCGGGGCATTGACCACGTTGGGCGGCAGCGCGCCGGCCCATTCCGGCATGTCGGGCCACAAATCGAAGGCGGCCGCCTCGACGAACAGGCGCGGCACCGGGCCGATCTCGACATGGTCGCCCGTCACCACCTCGCCGCGCAGGGTGATGAGGCGCCAAACGCCGGCAAACACCGACTCCTGCACGTGCACCTGGGCGTCGGCGTCCAGCTCAATCTTGGCGCTGACTTCGCCTTCGCCCAGCACCTGGTTGATGACCTGGCGGTCGGGCGCGGGCAGGCCGGTGATGTCGATCACGGTGC
>JAIUOM010000146.1 GCA_020161215.1 Pseudomonadota bacterium | reverse complement strand
AGCCAAACGCGCCCAGCGAGAGCAAGGTGTAGATCAGCCCCGGCGCGGCGGCCGCCACCCAGGGTTCCCAATCGCGCAGGTTGCCGATGAAGCCGAACACGTTGTTCAGCAGGAAAAAGCTGATGCCCACCAGCACGCCCAGGAACACGTAGCCGGTGATGTTGCCGGAGCGGAAATGCAGGTAGGCAAAGGGCAGCGCCAGCACCATCATCACCAGGCAGCTCAAGGGGTAGAACACCTTGCGCCAGAACTCGATCTCGTAGCGCTGGGCGCTTTGCCCGTTGGCCTGCAGGTGGCGGATGTACTGGAACAGTTCGGTGGTCTGCATGCGGTCGGGGCTGAGCACGGCGGCGGCCACCATGTCCAGCGACAACTGCGTCGACCAGCTCCATTGCGCCAGCTTGTCGATGCTGACCTGGGCATCGGCCGCGTCGACCTGGCCGAAGCGCAGGCGCTCGACGTCTTGCAAGGCCCAGCCCTGGCCGGCGACGATGCGTCCGGTGGCGGCCTGGGTGGTCGACGCCAGCCGGCCGTGCCGGGCGTCGAACTCGAAGATGCGGATCTGGCTGAGCGTGCCGTCCGAGGCCAGCGCGCCGACGTTCACCGAATAGGTGCTGGTTTCTTGCCGGTCCTTCATCCAGGCGCCGGTGCGCCCGACCGTGATATCGCCCAGAAAGCGCGCCTGCAGCGTTTGCGCCGTGCGGTTGGCCGCCGGTGCCACGTAGTCGCCGAACACGAAGGTCAGCACCACGAAGCCCAGCCCCAGCGTCAGCAGCATGCCGAGCGCGCGGCGCGGCCCCAGGCCACTGGTGCGCAGGATGGTGTATTCGGAGCTCTCGGCCAGGCGCGCCATCACGAAGATGGTGCCGATCAACACCGCGATCGGCAGCAGCTCGTACAGGTGGCTGGGCACCAGCAAGGCCACGTACAGCAGCGCGTAGCTGAGCGTGTAGCCGCGCGAGGCGCCCTGGTTCAGCTCGCCCAGCTGGTCCACGAAGTCGAAGAAGAAGAACAGCAGCAGAAAGGCCAGCGCCACGAAGCCGACGGCGCGCAGGATCTCGTTGTAGACCAGCCGGCGGATGGTGGTCATGCCGCGTCTCCCGTGGGGGCCCGCCGCCAGCCCAGGCGCCAGTTGCCATGGCGTGCCAGCAGCAGTCCCATGGCCAGCAGGAAGATGCCGCCGTGCAGCAACAGCATGAACAGGCCCATGTCGATGCGTCCGCGGCCGATCCAGTTCTGGCCCACGCTCAGCATGTTGTAGTAGCCGGCGAAGGCGAACAGCGCGAACACCAGTCCCGCGCTGCGGCCGGCGCGCGGATTTACCCGGGTGGCCGCCAGCGCGATGATCACGCAGTTGAGGGCCGCCAGCGCCAGGCCCAGGCGCCACGACAGCTCGGCCAGGTGGCGGTCGCTGGGCTCGCGCAGCAGCTCCAGGGACGACTTCATGGTCGGCGAATTGTTGACCGTCTCGGTGGACAGCGTGCTGCCCAGGCGGTTGCCGTACTGGGCGAACTCGCTGACCCGCATCTGTCGGGTGTCGACCTCGGTTTCCACGCGCTGGCCCTGGTCCAGGATCAGGAAGCGCTCGGCATCCCGCACCTCCAGGTGGCCGCGCTGGGCCACCACCACGGCTTCCTTGCCGCGTTCGCGGGTGGAAATGAAGATGTTGCTGCCGACCTGGGCCTCGGGCGAATCCCGGTCGATGAAGAACACGCGCTGGCCACCGGCCGATTCGATGAAGCGCCCGGGCGCCACGCGTTCGATGTCGCCCCGGCTCTGGTAGCGGTCGCGCAGCTCGCGCACCTGGGAGTTGGTCCAGGGCCAGACCAGCAGCGCCAGCACCGTCACCGCCAGCAGCACCGGGGCGGCAAAGCGCAGCACCGGCTTGAGAAACGCCAGCAAGCCTTGCCCGCTCGAGAACCACACCACCATCTCGCTGGCCGCGTACATGCGCGTCAGCGTGGCGGTGATGGCCACGAACAGGCTCAGCGTCAGGATGGTCGGCAGATGGCCGAGCACGGTGAAGCCCAGCACCAGCATCACCTCGGACGGGTTGACCCGGCCGATGCTGGCCTGACCCAGCGTGCGGATCAGCATCACGGTCATCACGATGGTGACCAGCACCACCAGGGTGGCGCCGAAGCTGCGGCCCAGCTCCTTGCGCAGGGATGAATCGAATAACATTGGTCGAAAGGAAAACGTCAATTATGGACTTCCAGCTGCAATCCCTTTCCCTGGCCCAGGCCACCAAGGCGCGCGTACCCGCGTTGCTGGTGCTGGTGGCCGACGGCGTGCCCAGTGGCGACGATGCCTTGTCGGCGCTGTTGGCGCGCGCCATCGGCGAGGGCGATCTGAAAACCGACGCCGGCAAGCTGCTGTCCGCTTATGGCGCGACCGGCATCGCCGCGCGGCGCCTGGTGCTGGCCGGCATCGGCGACGGTGCCCCGGCCCAGGTGCGCAAGGCCGTGACGGCGGCGGTGGGCGCGCTCAAGAACGCCTCCCTCGACGCCCTCACCGTGTGTTTCGCGCAGGCCCCGGCGCCCCTGGCCGTGGGCGCGGCCGTGCGGGCCGCCGCCGAGAGCGCCTACGTCTACACCACCACCAAGGGGCCATCGGCCGGCGATCAGGCCGCGCCCCGGCTGAGCCGGATAACCCTCGCCGTCCCAGGCCTGACCGCCGAGGCGAAAGCCGAGTTCGACCAGGCCGTGGGCACCGCCCAGGGCATCCGCATGGCGCGCGAATGGGCCAACCGCCCGGCCAACCACGCCACGCCCCGGCAGCTGGCCGAAGCCGCCAAGGCGCTGGCCAAGCTGCCGCGCATCGACTGCCAGGTGCTGGGCCCGAAAGAGGTCGCCAAGCTCGGCATGGGCGCCTTCCTGGCCGTGGCCCAGGGCTCGGAGCAGGAACTGCGCTTCATTGAGCTGCGCTACAACGGTGGTGCCAAGGGCGAGGCCCCGGTGGTGCTGGTGGGCAAGGGCATCACCTTCGACACCGGCGGCATCTCGCTCAAGCCGGCGCCCGAGATGGACGAGATGAAGTTCGACATGAGCGGCGCCGCCAGTGTGCTGGGCGTGTTCCGCGCGCTGGCCGAGTTGCGGCCGCGCCTGAACGTGGTCGGTCTGGTGCCGGCGTGCGAGAACATGCCCGACGGGCGCGCCGTCAAGCCCGGCGACGTGGTCACCAGCCTGAGCGGGCAGACCATCGAGATTCTCAACACCGATGCTGAAGGGCGCCTGGTGCTGTGCGACGCCCTGACTTACGCGGCGCGCTTCAAGCCGCGCGCGCTGATCGACATCGCCACCTTGACCGGTGCCTGTGTGATTGCCCTGGGCGGCGTGCGCAGCGGCCTGTTCGCCAGCGACGATGCGCTGGCCACCGCGCTGCAAGCCGCTGGCGAGCAGGCGCAGGACTTGTGCTGGCGCCTGCCGCTGGACGACGACTACGCCGAGGGCCTGAAAACCAACTTTGCCGATGTAGCCAATGTCGCCGGTCGCCCGGCCGGCGCCGTCACCGCGGCCAAGTTCCTGCAGCGCTTTGTGGGCGATTTGCCCTGGGCGCACCTGGACATCGCCGGCACCGCCTGGAAGGGCGGCACGGCCAAGGGCGCCACCGGCCGGCCGGTCGGCCTGCTGGTGCAGTATTTGCTGGCGCAGGCCGGCGCGGAGCCCGCCGCCCCGGCCTCGGCGCGTGGGCGCAAGCCCGCCGGCGGCAAGGGCAAGCGGCGCGCCTGAGCCCGGCGACCATGACCGAAGTGGTGTTCCACTTCAACGTGCCCGACAAGCTGCACTACGCCTGCCGGTTGCTGCGCAAGGCCTACGCGGCCGGTGACCCGGTGGGCGTGGTGGCATCGCCGGAGCAGCTGCAGACCCTGGACACCACGCTGTGGAGCTTTTCGGCGCTGGATTTCATCCCGCACTGCCGGGCCTCGGCACCGGCGCCCCTGCTGCAGGCCAGCCCCATCGTGCTGGCCAGTGCCGCCGCCGAGCTGCCCCAGGCAGCCGAGGTGTTGGTGCATCTGGGCGAGACGGTGCCGGCCGGTTTTGAGCGCTTCTCACGCCTGATCGAGCTGGTGGCCGCGGACGACGCCGACCGCGGCCTGGCCCGCCAGCGTTGGCGCCATTACGCCGATCGCGGCTACGCGATCACGCACCACGACCTTGCCCAACGGAGCTGACCCGCCGTGAACCCGCCGCCCGCGCCAGCCGATCCCGGCTCAGCCTTGCCCGTCGCTCCCGCCGTGGCGGCGCGGCGCTTCGTGCCGACCCTGACCGAGGTGATGGTGCCGGGCGGTGCGACCGCGCCGACGCCGGCTGTGCCCCAGCCCACCGTCCCGGCCCCCCCGGTCGCTGCGCCGCCACCGCTGGCGGCCACAGAGCCTTTGGATATCGACGCCCTGCTGCGCCGTCTGGGCCCGGAGCTGGACCGCGAAATCAGCGAGGCCATCGCCCGCGTGCTGCACGAGCAACTGCTGGGTCTGAACACCCGCGTGCGCCAGGCCGTGGCCGAGGTGGTGCGCGACGCGGTGGCTCGCGCCCTGCGAGAGCGCGCTTGATCCTGCACAGAATATTAAGATTTGGCGGCGGACCCTAGCAAGTTCCCTGATGCCGCGGGGCGGCCAGATGCTGTATCGTTCTTGTTTTCCAACTTGGAGGTAAGAGTATGAAGGTCAAATTGACTTGGGCCGCCGTGCTGGTGGGTGCCATGCTGGCCGCCGCCTGCGGCAAGAAGGAAGAGGCCCCCGCGCCAGCTCCCGCGCCGGCTCCGGCCCCCGCTGCCCAAGCGCCCGCCCCCGCCGCTCCCGCTGGCGAGGAGATGGTGGTCAAGATTGGTCACGTCGGCCCGGTTTCCGGTCCTCAAGCCCACTACGGCAAGGACAACGAGAACGGTTCGCGCATGGCCATCGAGGACCTGAACGCCCAGAACATCGTCATCGGTGGCAAGAAGATCAAATTCGAGATCCAGGCCGAGGACGATGCCGCCGATCCCAAGCAGGGCACCGCCGCCGCGCAAAAGCTGTGCGACGCCAAGGTCAACGGCGTGGTCGGTCACCTGAACTCGGGCACCACCATTCCGGCGTCCAAGATCTACAACGACTGCGGCCTGCCGATGGTCACTGGCGCGGCCACCAACCCCGACCTGACCAAACCCGGCTACAAGAACGTCTTCCGCATCATCGCCAACGATCTGGCGCTGGGTGCCGGCTTGGCCAATTACGCCGCCGAAACGCTGAAGCTGAAGAAAATCGCCGTCATGGACGACCGCACGGCGTACGGCCAGGGTGTGGCCAAGGTGTTCGAGGACACCGCCAAGGCCAAAGGCATGGAAGTGGTGGACCAGCAGTTCACGACCGACAAAGCCACCGATTTCATGGCCATCCTGACGGCCATCAAGTCGAAGAGCCCCGACGCCGTGTTCTACGGCGGCATGGACCCGCAAGCCGGCCCCATGCTGCGCCAGATGGAGCAGCTGGGCATGGCCAACGTCAAGTACTTCGGCGGCGACGGCATCTGCACCAGCGAGATCGCCAAGCTCTCCGGTGGCGCCAAGACCCTGGGCAATGTGATCTGCGCCGAAGGTGGTGCTTCGCTGCAGAAAATGCCGGGCGGTACCGAATGGAAAGCCCGGTACGACGCCAAGTACCCGAACCAGTTCCAGGTCTACAGCCCATACACCTACGACGCCACGATGCTGCTGGCCGACGCCATGAAGCGTGCCGATTCGGTGGATCCCAAGGTCTACCTGCCCAAGCTCATCGAGTCCGACTACAAGGGCGTGACCTCGCAGATCCAGTTCGAGCCCAACGGCGAGCTGAAGAACGCGGCCATCACGCTGTACAAGTACGTGGACGGCAAGAAGACCCCGCTGTAAGCGGCGTCCCGACCGGTGCCCGGGCTGGCCTCCAGCCCCGGCCCCGATGCAAAAAGCCCGCTCTCGAGCGGGTTTTTTGCATCCGGGGCGTGGGTGTTTTCAGGCCGGCGTGAAGGCCAGCCGCACGTAGATCGGCGCGTAGGCCTCGGCCTGGGTGATCTCGACCAGGTTCTCCTTGGCCAGCTCGAGCAGGGCGATCAGGGTCACAACCAGCACCGGCGCGCCCTTGGCCGGGTCGAACAGGTCCTCGAACGGGGCGAAGCGCCGGCCCTGCAGCTTTTTCAGCACGATCGACATGTGCTCGCGCACCGACAGCTCCTCGCGCGTGATCTTGTGGTGCTGCACCAGCTTGGCGCGGCGCAAGATGTCGCCCCAGGCGGCCTGCAAATCGGCCAGTTCCACGTCCGGAAAGCGCGGCTGCAGCGCCGATTCGATGTGGATCTGCGCCTTCAGAAAGTCGCGCCCGAACTGCGGAATCTCGGCCAGCCGCGCACCCGCCAGCTTCATCTGCTCGTACTCCAGCAGGCGCCGCACCAGTTCGGCGCGCGGATCCTCGGGCTCCTGCCCTTCGGCCGTCTTGCGGGACGGCAGCAGCATGCGCGACTTGATCTCGATCAGCATGGCCGCCATCAGCAGGTATTCGGCGGCCAGCTCCAGGTTGCGGCTGCGGATTTCCTCCACATAGCTCAGGTACTGGCGGGTCACCGCCGCCATGGGGATGTCGAGGATGTTGAAGTTCTGCTTGCGGATCAGGTAGAGCAGCAGGTCGAGCGGGCCTTCGAAGGCCTCCAGGAACACCTCCAGCGCATCCGGCGGGATGTACAGGTCCTGCGGCATCGCAAACAGCGGCTCGCCGTACAGGCGCGCCACGGCGACGTGGTCCACCACCTCGGGCAACGGCGCCTGGGGCGCGCCTTCGGCCAGCAACTGATGTGCGTCGGGGAGGGCCATTTACTATGAAATTGGAAGCAAACCTGGATGTGCCAGCGCCGGCCAAGCCCTGATTTGGCCCATGCTCCGGTCGGCGTGTCGCACGCCGTCAGTCGGGCACGGCGGCGGTCTGGTAGACGTAGGGCTTTTGCGCCACGCGGCCGGCCTGAAACTCGGCCTGCAGCGTGCGGTCGATCTGTTTGTCCCACAGCAGGGCGCGGCCTTCGACCTGTTGCCGGTCCAGCTCGGGCCGGGTCTGCTTCAGATCGTTCAGGAACAGCGTGACCTCGGAACGGTAGTGCGGGCGCTGGAAGATGCGAGCAAGGGACATAAACTGTGGCGTTGGGTCGGAAAAATCTGACGGCGCGGCACCCGGCTGCGGCGTTGTAGGTCTGTTTTCCCCATTTTACCGGGCAACCCCGTCATGAAGACATTTCACACGCGCTTTCGAGTTTGGGGCCTGGCTGGCCTGCTGGGGGCCACGCTGGTCCTGTGGGGCTGCGATCAGCAGGCCATCAAGGAGCTGGAGGAGGGCGTGGCCAGCGAGGCCGACGTGGTGCAGCGCTTCGGTCAGCCCGAACGCGTCTGGCCCGAGGCCGGCGGCGCCCGTACCTTCGAATACAACCGCCAGCCCGAGGGCATGCGCAACTACATGATCACCATTGGCCCGGACGGCAAGATGAGCGCGCTGCGCCAGGTGCTGACGCCCGACAACTTCCGCCGCGTGCGCGCCGGCATGGGGGTGGAGGAGGTGCGCCGCCTGCTCGGCAAACCGGCCCGGCAGGTGCCCTACAAGCTGCGCAACGAAGTGACCTGGACCTGGAAGTTCCTGGAGCCGCCGAGCGAAAAGAAGGCCTTCAACGTCATCTTCGGCCCCGACTACCGCGTGCTGGGCACCGAGATCGGCCCCGATCCGGATGGCCCCGACATGCGCGGCGGGGGCTGAGCGCCCGCCCGCCAAGCCTCACGCGCCGCCGTAGGCTGAGTCCTCGGCCCGGGCGCTTTGGCCAGTCAGCGGCTGCACCGCGGCATGGACGGCGCGGGCCACGTCGGGCTGCACGTCGTCGGCCGACCGGGCGGTGAACTGGTCCAGCAGCCCGGTGCGCTCGGCGATGTCGCGCGGCTGGTTCATCAGGCCCGAGACGACCAGGCGCACACCCTGCTTGCGGCAGGTGTGGAGCAGGTTCTCCAGCGCCTCGGCGCCGGTCGAATCGACGTAGATGACGTTCTTCAGATCCAGCACCAGGGTGTGCGCCGGCAGATGGTCTTCCAGCGCCTCGACCAGCTTGGTGGCGCCAAAGAACAGCGCGCCGTACAGGCGCCAGGCTTGCAGCTGGCCTTCGTGCCCGGCCAGCTCGGCGTGGTCGGCGGCCGTCAGGCGCTCGCTGCGCGACAGGCTGGAGATGCGGTAAATGAAGGTCACGCAGGCGGCGAAGATGCCAAATTCGACGGCCACCGTCAGATCGAAGATCACCGTCAGCAGGAACACCGCCACCAGGGTCACGCGGTACGGCAGGCGGTAGCTCTTCAGGCGCGCGAACTCGCGCCATTCGCCCATGTTCCAGGCCACGAACATCAAGATGGCCGCCAGCGTGGCCAGCGGAATCGAGCCGGCCAGTGGCGCGGCCACCAGGATCACCGCCAGCAGCGCCCCCGCGTGCACCATGCCGGCGACGGGGCTGGTGGCGCCGCTTTTCACGTTGGTGACGGTGCGCGCGATGGTGCCGGTGGCCGGCATGCCGCCGAAAAATGGGGTGACGAAGTTGGCGATGCCCTGCGCCATCAGCTCCTGGTTGGGGTCGTGGCGGTCGCCGATCATGCCGTCGGCCACGCGGGCGCACAGCAGCGACTCGATGGCGCCCAGCAGCGCCAGGGTGATCACGGGCATCAGCAGGTAGCGCGCCGACTCCCAGCTGAAATTGGGCAGATGAAAGGCCGGCAGCGCCGCCGGAATGCCGCCAAAGCGGCTGCCAATGGTTTCCACCGGCAGCTGGAACACGCCCACCACCGCGGTCGCCAGCACCAGCGCCACGATCGAGCCCGGCACGCTGGAAAGCTTGTCGCCAAAGGGCAGGATGGGGCCAATGCCCGGCACGCGCGGCGCCAGGCGCTGCCAGCCGACCACGATGGCCAGCGAGGCCAGCGCCACCCCCAGCGCCCAGGGGTTCAGTGTGTTCAGGTGCGCCCACAGCGTGCCCAGGATGCCGAAGAAATCACCCGGCATCTTGGCGATGGTCAGGCCCAGGAAGTCCTTCACCTGCGACAGCCCGATCAGCACCGCGATGCCGTTGGTGAAGCCAATGATCACCGCCACCGGGATGAAGCGCACCAGCGTGCCCAGTTTGAACAAACCCATCAGGAACAGCAGCACGCCCGACAGCGCGGTGGCGATGATGAGGTTGCCCACGCCGTAGCGCTCGACGATGCCGTAGACGATGACGATGAAGGCCCCCGCCGGCCCGCCGATTTGCACCCGGCTGCCGCCCAGCAGCGAAATCAGAAAACCTGCGATGATGGCGGTGAACAGGCCCGCTTCCGGCTTCAGGCCACTGGCAATGGCAAACGCCATGGCCAACGGCAGCGCCACCACCGCCACCGTCACGCCGGCGCCCAGGTCCTTGGCGAAGCGGGCCCGGTCGTAGCCCTGAAGGGCGTCGATCAGGCGGGGGCGGAACGCAGGCAGGGGCAGCGACATGGTGACTCAAGGCGACGGAGTGCGGCGCCAAGCAGGGGCGCCGTGCCCTGGATGGTAGAGCCTGAGGGCTTTGGGTTGGCTGACGAACCACAAGCTCGGCCGCCGTGCCGGCCCCGCTAGGCGGGGTGGCGTTGGCTTGATCCGATGCCGACCGGACACACGGCCAGCCCGGCGCGCGGCGTCAGCGCACGCGCATGCCCGGCTGCGCCCCGGGCCAGGGTTCCAGCACGAAGATGCCGGGCTGGGCGTTGTCGTCGGCGTGGCTGGCGGCCAACACCATGCCTTCGCTGACGCCGAACTTCATCTTGCGCGGCGCCAGGTTGGCGACCAGCACCGTCAGCTTGCCTTGGAGCTGCTCGGGCTGGTAGGCGCTGGCGATGCCGGAGAACACGTTGCGCAGGCGTGGCTGGCCGTCTTCGCCTGTTTCACCGGCGTCCAGGGTCAGGCGCAGCAGCTTGGTCGAGCCTTCCACCGGCTCGCAGCGCACGATGCGGGCGATGCGCAGGTCGGTCTTGGCGAAGTCGTCGATGCCGATGGTGGGTGCCAGCGGCTCGCCCCCGGGAGCTTGGGTGGTCTCGGTTGCTTCTGTTTTGATAGCTGGTTCGGATTGCTGGGCGCCGGCCGGTGGCGCAAAAAGCGCTTCCAGCTGCTTGGCGTCGACGCGCTGCATCAGGTGCTTGTATTCGCCGATCTGGGCGCCCGCGCCCAGTGGCACCCGCACGTCGTCCATGCGTCCCGGCGGCACCATGACGAAATGCGCCACGTCGGCCGCCAGGCGGGGCAGGATCGGCTGCAGGTACAGCGCCAGGATGCGGAAGGCCTCGATGCAGGTGGTGCAGACGTCGTGCAGGCGCTCGTCCTGGCCGGGCGCCTTGGCCAACTCCCAGGGCTTGTTCTGGTCGACGTAGGCGTTCACCCGATCGGCCAGCTGCATGACCTCGCGCACCACCTTGGCGGTTTCGCGCTGCTCGTACAGCTCAATCACCGTGGGCAGGGCGGCGCGCAACTGCTCCAGCAACGCCAGGCCGTCGGCCGAAACCACGCTCAGGCGCCCGTCAAAGCGCTTGCTGATGAAGCCGGCCGCGCGCGAGGCGATGTTGACGAACTTGCCGATCAGGTCGGCGTTGACGCGGGCCATGAAGTCGTCGGCATTGAAGTCGATGTCCTCGTTGCGGCCCGACAGCTTGGCCGCCAGGTAGTAGCGCAGCCACTCGGGGTTCATGCCCAAGGACAAATACTTCAGCGGGTCCAGCCCGGTGCCGCGGCTCTTGCTCATCTTCTCGCCGTTGTTGACGGTGAGAAAGCCGTGCACGAAGACCTTGGTCGGCACCTTGCGGCCGCTGAACTGCAGCAGCGCCGGCCAGAACAAGGTGTGGAAGGTGATGATGTCCTTGCCAATGAAGTGGTACTGCTCGGTGGCGGGGTCGGCCATGAACTGCTCGAAACTCATCGGCTGGCCGCTGGCCGTCTTGCCCCCCCCCTTGCTGAACAGGTTGTTCAGGCTGGCCAGGTAGCCGATCGGGGCGTCGAACCACACGTAGAAGTACTTGCCCGGCTGGCCCGGAATCTCGATGCCGAAGTAGGGCGCGTCGCGCGAGATGTCCCAGTCGCCCATCTTGGGCTTGCCGTCTTCGCCG
>JAIUOM010000145.1 GCA_020161215.1 Pseudomonadota bacterium | reverse complement strand
GCAGGTCATCCTCGACCACAAGGAGTGCACCTACTCCTACTTCGCCGACCCGATGTACGTGTTCATGGACGGCGAGTACAACCAGTACGAAGTCGAGGCCGAGAACATGGGCGACGCCCTGAACTACCTGGAAGACGGCATGGCCGTCGAGGTGGTGTTCTACGACGGCAAGGCCATCTCGGTCGAGCTGCCCACCACCGTCGAGCGCGTCATCACCTGGACCGAGCCGGCCGTCAAGGGCGACACCTCGGGCAAGGTGCTCAAGCCCGCCAAGATCGCCACCGGCTTCGAAGTGGCCGTGCCGCTGTTCGTGGCCCAGGACGACAAGATCGAGATCGACACCCGCACCGGCGAATACCGCAAGCGCGTCTGAGCGCCCCATCAGCGCCCGTCCAAATCAGGCCCCATTTCGGGGCCTTTTTTGTGCCTGGCCGGCGTCCAGCCATCCGGTGCCGCTTCCAGTACGATAGCAGTATGGACTCAACCGAAGACCTCAAGGATTCCGCCGGCTCGCCCGTGGCCAGCGCCTGGGCCGAGCTGCAGGCCCACGCCGCCAACGGCCACCCGCTGCAACCCGACGCCTACCGCCTGGCGTTCGCCGACCCCGAATTCCTGCTGCGGCGCGAGACGCGCGGCATCCGCTTTCAGCTGGAGTTGCTGAAACCCGATCTGGACCTGGCCGCCGCCGGCGTGTTCCGCACCGTCGTGGTGTTCGGCAGCGCGCGCTTTCCGGCCCCCGACGAGGCCCAGCGCCGGCTCGACGCGGCCCGCGCGCAAGGCGACCCGGCGGCCGTGGCCCTGGCCGAACGCGGCCTGCGCAACTCGCGCTACTACGCGGCGGCGCGCGAGTTCGGCCGCCTGGTGGCCGAACACAGCCTGAGCCAGCCGCAAGCCGACAAGATCTTCATCTGCACCGGCGGCGGCCCCGGCGTGATGGAAGCGGCCAACCGCGGCGCGCACGACGTCGGCGTGCCCTCGGTGGGCCTGAACATCGAGCTGCCACACGAACAGGAGCCGAACCCCTACGTCACGCCCGAGCTGGCGTTCAAGTTCCACTATTTCGCGCTGCGCAAGATGCACCTGCTGATGCACGCCAAGGCGCTGGTGGTGTTTCCGGGCGGCTTCGGCACGCTGGACGAGCTGTTCGAGGTGCTGACCCTGGTGCAAACGCGCAAGGTCCTGCCCGTGCCCATCGTCCTGTTCGACCCCGACTACTGGCACCGCCTGCTGCACCTGGACGTGCTGGTCGAGGAAGGCGCCATTTCGCCTGAAGACCTGAAGCTGTTCCAGTACGCCGAGACCCCGCGGCAGGCCTGGTCGCTGATTTGCGACTTTTACGCCCACCCGGGCGCCCACCGCGCCTGAGCGCGCCGGGCGGTCAGTCGGTCAGCACCCGGCGCAACCACGCCGGCAGCGGCGCCGAGCGCTGCCTGGGAAAATCCACCCACACCGTGGTGGCCCCGCCGGTGGCGTAGAACACGCCCGGCTCGCCGGGCTTTTCCATCGTCATCCAACTCTCGTAGGAACTGCGGCCAGGATCGCTGACGTAGGATTTGAGCAGCACCTCGCCCGGGTATTCCAGCTGGCGGTGGAAGTTGCAAAAGGCGTTGATGATCACCACGCCCTCGCCGCGCGCGTCGGGCTCGCCGCCGAGGCTGCGCAGCCAGTCGATGCGCGCCGTCTCCATGTAGCGGAAGTACACCGTGTTGTTGACGTGGCCCATGGCGTCCATGTCGCCCCAACGGATCGGGAAAGTGGTTTCGTGGACCAGTTTTTTCTGCTCGGGAAGTTCAAGCTTCATCGATGTGCCTTGATGGACGCCAGAATGCCGGCGGTGAACAGCGCCATGGCCGCCCACCGCGCCGGGTCGGGCCAACGATGGTCCCATGGAAAAGAATACAGCAGGGCAAACAAGGTGGCGCCGACAATCCGTTGCCCCGCCCGGCCAGGATGCCGTCCAGCATCAGATAGCTATCAAAAAAATAGCTACTCACGATGGATGGGCGCCGACCTACGCCGCTTTAGAGTGCAAATCCGTCGTCGGCGGCGATCACCGCGCCGTTGACGAAATGGCTCTGGTCGGAGGCCAGCATCAGCAGCACCGGGTCCAGGTCCTTGGGCTCGCCCACGCGCTTGCGCGGCAGCATGTTGACCAGCTTTTGCCCGCCCTCGGTCTGCCAGTGGTGGTGGTTGATCTCGGTGTCGATGTAACCGGGGCAGATGGCATTGACGTTGATGCCGAAACGCCCCCACTCCAGCGCCATGGCCTTGGTCATCTGCACCACGGCGGCCTTGCTCATGCAGTACACGCCGATCTGCGGCAGCACCTTCAGCCCCGCCATGCTGGCGATGTTGATGATGCGCCCACCGGTGAAGCTGCCCGGCGCCGCCCCGCGCGAGCGCGCGATCATGCGCTTGGCCACCTCTTGCGCGACGAAGAACGCGCCGCGCGTGTTGGTGTTCAGCATGAAGTCGTAGTCCTCCTCGGTCACGTCCAGCAGGCGCTGGGTGGTGGACACGCCGGAGTTGTTGACCAGGATGTCGATGGAGCCCATTTCGGTCTCGGCGTGCGCCACCGCGGCCTGGATCGACGCCACGTCGGTCACGTCGCATTCCACCACGTGGGCGTCGCCGCCGTCGCCCTCGATGCGCGCGCGCAAGGCCTTGAGTTTGTCGATGCGGCGGCTGGCCAGCACCACGCCCGCGCCGGCGGCGGACAGCGCCCGCGCGAACTGCGCGCCCAGCCCGCCAGAGGCGCCGGTGACAAAGGCCACGCGGCCAGATAAATCAATGCTGTAGGTCATGGGATGGGCTCCTGAATACTAAAAAAGCACGAACGTTCGGTTTCGTGACGCCACACATAGAATCGACGCATGGGGGACACGCGCAGAATGCGGTTGACGCCATTATTCCCAAAGCCCGTTCCCCGGAACGACATCCGAGAGACAGACACACCATGACATCACAAGAAATCCTTGAGCAATACGGCCCGCGCGAGGCCATGGAATACGACGTGGTGATCGTCGGCGCCGGCCCGGCGGGCCTGTCGGCGGCCATTCGCATCAAGCAGCTGGCGGCCGAGCACGGCAAGGAAGTGTCGGTGGTGGTGCTGGAAAAAGGCTCCGAGCCCGGCGCCCACATCCTCTCTGGCGCGGTGATGGACCCCAAGGCCCTGACCGAGCTGATTCCCGACTGGAAGGAAAAAGGCGCGCCCCTGCACCAGCAGGTGACCGAGGACGCCTACGTGTTCCTGAACGAAACCGGCGGCACGCGCGTGCCCGGGCTGTTTTTGCCGCCGTTTGCCCACAACCACGGCAACTACATCGTCAGTCTGGGCAACGTGGTGCGCTGGCTGGCCGAGCAGGCTGAAGCGCTGGGCGTGGAGATCTTCCCGGGCTTTCCGGCCGCCGAAGTGCTCTACAACGAGGACGGCAGCGTCAAGGGCGTGGCCACCGGCAACATGGGCGTGGGCAAGGACGGCCAGCCGACCGAGAATTTTCAGCTGGGCATGGAGCTGCTGGGCAAGTACACCCTGTTTGCCGAGGGCGCGCGCGGCCACCTGGGGCGCCAGCTGATCGCGCACTACAAGCTGGACGCGCACAGCGACCCGCAAAGCTACGCCATCGGCATCAAGGAGCTGTGGGAGATCGACCCCAGCCGCCACACCCCCGGCCTGGTGGTGCACACCGCCGGCTGGCCGATGGACGAGCACACCTATGGCGGCGCCTTTCTCTACCACGCCGAGGACAACAAGGTCTATTGCGGCTACGTGGTGGGCCTGAACTACAAGAACCCCTACCTGACCCCGTTCGAGGAGTTCCAGCGCTGGAAGACGCACCCGCGCATCAAGTGGTACTTCACCGACGACGCCGGCAACGTCAACGCCAAGCGCCTGTCGTACGGTGCGCGCGCCATCACGGCGGGCGGCCTGCTGGCCCTGCCCAAGACGGTGTTCCCGGGCGGCGCGCTGATCGGTTGCGACGCCGGCTACCTGAACGTCAGCCGCATCAAGGGCAGCCACGCCGCCATCAAGACCGGCATGCTGGCCGGCGACGCGGCCTACGAGGCCGTGGTGGCCGGCCGCCAGCACGACGAACTGTCGGACTACCCGGAGGCCTTCAACGAGAGCTGGCTGGCCGCCGAGCTGCACAAGGACCGCAACTTCAAGAACTGGTTCAAGAAGGGCCTGTCGGTGGGCACGCTGATGAACGGCTTCGAGCAGTACGTGCTGCGCGGCCACATCCCCTGGACGCTGCACCGCCAGGAGCCGGACTATGTCCAGCTGAAGCCGGCCGCCGACTGCCAGCCCATCGTCTACCCCAAGCCCGACGGCAAGCTGACCTTCGACCGCCTCTCCAGCGTGTTCGTCAGCAACACCAACCACGAAGAGAACCAGCCCGCCCACCTGACGCTGAAGGACCCCAGCGTGCCAGTCAACGTCAACCTGGCCAAGTTCGCCGGGCCCGAGGGGCGTTACTGCCCAGCGGGGGTGTACGAGTTTGTGCCCGACGAAACCAAGGGCGGCAACGCCCAGCGCCTGCAGATCAACGCGCAGAACTGCGTGCACTGCAAAACCTGCGACATCAAGGACCCGACGCAGAACATCGTCTGGGTCACGCCCGAAGGCGGCGGCGGGCCGAACTACTCCGGGATGTGATGGTGGGGCCCGGCCACGGGCTCTGCCGCCGATTTTGAGGTCAAATGGGCCGGATGTCGGCGTGGATAAATCCTCACCAGCTATATAATTAATAGCATTTGATCGCTCGCGTGATCCGATGCGGGAGAGCGCCATGCACATCGTCGTCACCGGCGGCGCCGGTTTTCTGGGCGTGCGCCTCGCGCGCACCCTGCTGGCGCAGGGCAGCGTGGCGCTGGCCGGCGCGGCGCCGCGGCCGATCACGCGCCTGACCCTGGTGGACCGCGCCGCGCCGCCGGCCGACCTGGCGGGCGACGCACGTGTGACCACCGTGATCGGCGACCTGAACGCACTGCTGCAACCCGATGCACAAGGCGCCACGCCCGCCGTGCCGCCCGACACCAACGCCGTGGTGCACCTGGCCGCCGCCGTCAGCGGCGAATGCGAGGCCGACTTCGACCTTGGCCTGCGCAGTAACCTGGACGCCACCCGCGCCCTGCTGCAGGCCTGCCGGGCGCTGGGCACGCAGCCGGTGTTCGTGTTCTCGTCCTCGCTGGCGGTGTTTGGCCACACGGCCGAGCAACCGATGCCGCCGATCATCGAAGACGACACCCTGCCCACGCCGCAGAACAGCTACGGCATCCAGAAGTTCATGTGCGAGCAGCTGGTGGCCGACTGCACGCGCAAGGGCTTTGTGCGCGGCCGCAACGTGCGCCTGATGACCGTCAGCGTGCGGCCGGGGCGACCGAACGGCGCGGCGTCGAGCTTTTTGTCCGGCATCGTGCGCGAGCCGCTGGCCGGCGAACGCGCGGTCTGCCCTGTGCCGCCCGAGACACCCGTGGCGCTGTCGTCGCCCACCCGCACCATCGAAGGCCTGGTGCGCGCGCTGCAGGCCAGCGACGCCGAATGGGGCCCGCGCACCGCGCTCAACCTGCCGGCCGTGTCGACCACCGCGGGCGAGATGGTGGCGGCGCTGGCCCGCGTGGCCGGCCCCGAGGTGGCCGCGCTTGTGGACTGGGTGCCCGACGCCCACATCACCCGCCTCATCGGCAGCTGGCCGGCCGGCATGAACGCCCAGCGGGCCGCGCGCCTGGGCCTGCGGGCCGACACCAGTTTTGACGACATCGTGCGCGCCTATGTGCGCGAAACAGCGGCGCCCGCGCGCTGAGACCGCGCCCGGGGGCGACGGGCGGCGGCGCCGTCGCGGATGCTCGAAAACCCCGTCTCGTCGAGGGTGGCCGCGCCAACATAATGCTGGGTTGTCACTCATCGAACGCATGGAGACGTCGCACATGAAGAAATCCCTGACCCTGCTGGCCGCCGCCGTCAGCCTGAGCTTGGGCCTGGCCGCCCCCACCTTGGCACAGACGACGATGAAGATCAGCATCTCCACCGCGCAAAACTCGCACCAGGGCGTGGCCATCGACACCTTCGCCAAGGAGGTCGAAAAGCGCACCAACGGCCGCTACAAGGTGCAGACCTTCTACAACGGCGCCCTGGGCGGCGAGCGCGAGTCGATCGAGGCGGTGCAGCTGGGCACGCAGGAGCTGGCCTTCAGCTCCACCGGCCCGGTGCCCAACTTCGTGCCCGAGGCCAAGATCCTCGACGTGCCCTTCCTGTTCCGCGACAAGGCGCATGCCCGCGCCGTGCTCGATGGCCCCATTGGCCAGGAGCTGCTGGTCAAGTTCGAGCCCAAGGGCTTCAAGGCCCTGGCCTGGGCCGAGAACGGCTTTCGCCACATGACCAACAGCAAGCGCGCGGTCAACACGCCGGACGACCTGAAGGGCCTGAAGATGCGCACCATGGAGAACCCGGTGCACATCACCGCCTACAAGGCGCTGGGCATCATCACCACGCCCATGGCCTTCCCGGAGGTGTTCACCGCCCTGCAGCAGGGCACGGTGGACGGCCAGGAGAACCCGCTGTCGGTCATCATCTCGGCCAAGTTCGACCAGGTGCAGAAAAACCTGTCGCTGACCGGCCACGTCTACTCGCCCTGCATCTTCGTGATGAACAAGGGCGTGTTCGACAAGCTCTCGGCCGCCGACAAGCAGGCCTTCATCGACGCCGCCAAGGAGGGCACCAAGGTCAACCGCGCGCGTGTCGACGAGGACGACGCCAAGGGCGTGGCCGACCTGCGCGGCAAGGGCATGGCGGTGGTCGACAACGTCGACAAGGCCAAGTTCGTGGCGGCGCTGACCAGCGCCAACGCCCAGTTCGAGAAGGACTTCGGCAAGGCCAACCTGGACCGCATCCGCAACTACAAGTGACGTGGCGTTGCTGACGCCGCTTCAGCCGCCACGCGGCAAGCTGTTTAACGCCTAGCCGTGAGTGCCCGTTGCGCCAGCGCGACGGGCATTTTTCATGCAGAGATCGAGCCCCATGAAAGCCCTCATCCTGACCGTGGAACGCTGGACCACCCGTCTGGCCCTGCTGCTGGCCTGCTTGATGCTGGTGGTGGCCTCGTCGCTGGGCGTGTTCCAGATCGTCACCCGTTTCGTGCTGGAGCAACCGGCCGAGTGGAGCGAGGTGCTGATCCGCTTCAGCCTGATCTGGATGGTGTTTTTCGGCATCCCCACCGCCTTTCGCCAGGGCGCCATGGTCAGCGTGGACGCGCTCTACCGCTACGTGCCGGCGCCGGCCAAGCGGGTGCTGGACGTCGTCGTCGCGCTGGCGGCGCTGACCCTGATGCTGATCATTCTCTGGTGGGGCTACGACTACGCCGTGCGCGGCCGCGTGCAGACCATGGCCGGGCTGGAGGAGTTGTCGATGTTCTGGGCCTACATCGCCATGCCGGTGGGCGCGGTGTTCTCGATCCTGGCCATCGTCGCCAACACCCTGGACCCGCGCCGGATGGAACTGGAGACCGCGCAATGAGCAGGGAAGCACCGCGCCCACCAGGAGACCTTGCATGACCACCGCCATGCTCATCACCATGATGCTGGGCTTCGTGCTCAGCGTCTCGGTGGCGGTGTCGATCGGGCTGGCCGCCATCGTCGGCATCCAGGTCAACAACGCCCACATGCTGATCTCCGTGAAGGAGATGTTCAACGCCATCAACAAGTTTCCGCTGGCGGCCATCCCCTTCTTCATCCTGGCCGGCAACCTGATGGAAACCGGCGGCATCTCGCGCCGCCTGGTCGAATTCGCCAAGAGCCTGGTCGGCGGTGTGCAGGGCGGCCTGCCCATGACCTGCGTGCTGACCTGCATGATCTTTGCCGCCGTGTCGGGCTCGTCGGTGGCGACCACGTTCGCGGTCGGCGCCATCCTGATCCCGGCGCTCATCAAACACGGCTACCCCACCAGCTACGCCGCCGCGCTGCAGGCCACCAGTGCCGAGTTGGGCGTGATCATCCCGCCCTCGATCCCCTTGATCCTGTACGGCGTGTCGGCCGAGGTGTCGATCGGCGAGTTGTTCATCGCCGGCTTCGGCCCCGGCATCCTGATCAGCGGCGCACTGATGGTATTCGTGTGGCTCTACTGCAAGTGGAAAGGCTGGGGCAAGAACGACGGCGACGGGCGCCTGGGTTTCTTCGCCGCCACGCGCCAGGCCGCGTGGGCGCTGATGATGCCGGTCATCATCCTGGGCGGCATCTACGGCGGCATCTTCACGCCGACCGAGGCCTCGGCAGTTGCGGTGCTCTATGCGCTGATCGTCGGCATGCTGATCTACCGCGAAATCAGCTTCAACGATCTGATTGCCGCCTTGCGCAAGTCGGTGGTGTCCTCGTCGGTGATCATGTTCATCATCGCCAACGCTGGGTTGTTCGCCTTTCTGATCACCCGCGCCGGCGTGCCCGAGGCCATCGGCCACTGGCTGGAGGCGGTGCTGCAAAGCCCGGCCATGTTCCTGCTGGGCGTGAACGCGGCGCTGTTCGTGATCGGCATGTTCATCGAGACCAGCGCGGCCATCATCGTGCTGGCGCCCATCCTGGCGCCGGTGGCCCAGCATTTCGGGGTCGATCCGGTGCACTTCGGCCTGATCATGGTGGTGAACCTGGCCCTGGGCATGATCACACCGCCCTTCGGCGTCAACCTGTTTGCGGCCTGCACAGTGGCCAACATCCCGCTCGACCGCATCATCAAGCACCTGGTGCCCTTCGTGGGCGTGGTGCTGCTGTGCCTGCTGATCATCACCTACGTGCCCGGGCTCTCGCTGGGTCTGCGCGATCTGGTGTACCGCTGAGCAAGATTCGGCGGAACACGGCCGGCTCATGGCAAAATCGGGCTTCGTCAGGAGAGTGCCCTTACCCAGGGCCGCCGAAGGCGCAGGGCCACTGGCCCGTTAACGCTCAGGCACCAAGGACTGACAGCGCCCCGGCTGTATTTGGGGGCGTTCCCGGCTGGAGAGAGGCATGGCCCGCAAGGCGCCACGCCCACCGAAGGAGCAAGTGCGCATCGGCGCGCGAATCTCTCAGGTAAAGAGGACAGCGGGTTCCCGGCAGACCACGCCTGGCGTGGCCTGCAACCGTGCTTTTTGAACCCGCACGCCCACCAGGAGCCCGCCCCATGGCCGAAGACACCTCTTTGCTGAACACCCCGCTGCATGCGCTGCACCTTGAACTCGGCGCACGCATGGTGCCCTTTGCCGGCTACGGCATGCCGGTGCAGTACCCCGCCGGCCTGATGGCCGAGCACAAGCACACCCGCAGCGCTGCCGGCCTGTTCGACGTCTCGCACATGGGCCAGCTGCGGCTGGTCGGCCCCGGCGCGGCGGCGGCCTTCGAAAGCCTGATGCCGGTGGACGTGATGGGCCTGGGCGTCGACCGCCAGCGTTACGGCCTGCTGCTGAACGACGAAGGCGGCATCATCGACGACCTGATGTTCGTCAACCGGGGCGACCACCTGTTCGTCATCGTCAACGGCGCCTGCAAGGCCGGCGACATCGCCCACATGCAGGCACGCATCGGCGAGCAGTGCCAAGTGGTGCCCATGCCCGAACGCGCGCTGCTGGCGCTGCAGGGGCCGAAGGCCGTCGATGCACTGGCGCGGCTGGTGCCGGGCGTCGACAAACTCGTGTTCATGACCGGCGGCGCCTTCGAATGGCAAGGAGCAAAGCTCTACATCACGCGCAGCGGCTACACGGGCGAGGACGGCTTCGAGATCTCGGTGCACGAATCGCAGGCCGAGGCACTGGCCCGCACCCTGCTGGCGCAGCCCGAGGTTCAGCCCATCGGCCTGGGCGCGCGCAACTCGCTGCGCCTGGAGGCCGGCCTGTGCCTGTACGGTAACGACATCGATACCGGCACCACGCCCGTCGAGGCGGCGCTGAACTGGGCCATGCAAAAAGTACGGCGCACTGGCGGCGAGCGCGCGGGCGGCTTCCCCGGTGCCGACCGCGTGCTGGCGCAGCTGGACGGCGCGCAGCCCGTGGCCCGCAAGCGTGTCGGCCTGATCGCACTGGAGCGTGTGCCTGTGCGCGAACACACCGAACTGCAGGACGCTGAAGGCCACCAGATTGGCGAAGTCACCAGCGGCCTACTGGGCCCCAGCATCGACCAGCCCATCGCCATGGGCTACGTCACCACGGCCCACGCCGCCATCGACACGCCCGTGTTCGCCCTGGTGCGAGGCAAGCGCGTGCCGATGAAGGTGAGCGCCATGCCTTTTGTGCCGCAGCGCTACCACCGCGGCTGAGCGTCCGGCAGCGCCAGTCCGACCGTACCGCTTGTCGTTCCCCGTTCTCTGATCCGTTTCCCCAGGAGCTCTCATGACCCTCAAATACACCGAAGACCACGAATGGATCCGCGTTGACGGCGGCATCGCCACCGTCGGCATCACGGCGCACGCGCAGGACGCGCTGGGCGACGTGGTGTTTGTCGACCTGCCTGAAGTCGGCAAGAGCTACGCACAGAAGGACACCGCCGGCGTGGTCGAGTCCGTCAAGGCCGCGGCTGATGTCTACATGCCCATCAGCGGCGAAGTCACCGAGGTCAACGAAGACCTGCGTGCCGACCCGGCCCTGGCCAACACCGACCCGATGGGCGCGGGCTGGTTCTTCAAGGTCAAGCTGTCCGCCCCTGACGAAGTGACGGCCCTGATGGACGAAGCCGCCTACAAGGCCCTCGTCGCCTGACCGCCCTGCGCGCCGCACTGCGCGGCGCAAGGGCTTGCCCAGCCATCGCCCACGGCCCGCGCCGTGCATGGCCCTGCCCCAATGAAGTCTGGAGCCCCCATGTCCCACACTCCCAGCCTTGCCAGTCTTGAGAACCCGAGCGAATTCGTCGCCCGCCACATCGGCCTCACGCCCGACGACGAGCGCCAGATGCTGTCGGCCATTGGCGAAGCCTCGCGCCAGGCGCTGATCGACTCCATCGTGCCGCGCAGCATCGCGCGCCGCCAGCCCATGGCGCTGCCGCCGGCCGTCACCGAGGCCGCGGCCTTGGCGGAGCTGAAAGCCCTTGCCGGCCAGAACCAGCTGCTGAAGAGCTTCATCGGCCAGGGCTACTACGGTTGTCTGACGCCCGGCGTGATCCTGCGCAACGTCCTGGAGAACCCGGCCTGGTACACCGCCTACACGCCCTACCAGGCCGAGATCAGCCAGGGCCGCATGGAGGCGCTGGTCAAC
>JAIUOM010000144.1 GCA_020161215.1 Pseudomonadota bacterium | reverse complement strand
ACCGCGGTGAAGAACGTTGAAAAAGCGGTCCTCGCCGGTGACAAGGACAAGGCCAAGAGCGCCTTCGAACTGATGCAGAAAGTCGTCGACTCGGTCGCCGACAAAGGCATCTTCCACAAGAACAAGGCCGCTCGCGACAAGAGCCGCCTGTCGGCCAAGGTCAAGACCCTGGCCCAGCAAACCGCCGCCTGAACGGCCCACTTTCAGGCAAACCCGCCCGGTTGGGGCCCGCCCCACCGCAGTTTGTATCGGGTGCGCTGTCGGCAAAAAAACAAAACCGCCTTCGGGCGGTTTTTTCATGGGCGCCTTGGATTTTTTTGGGGGGGTTATGCCGGCTTGCCGGCGGGCGCCGCCCCGGGCTCGGGCAACAGGCAGGCCTCAAGCACCTGCAACTCGTTGTCGCGGGCGAAGTTCATCACGAAATCCCAGGCCATGGGTTCGTGCTCGCGCAGCGCGCGGTTCACCACCACGCACTTGGCACCGTCGAAGGTGGTTGGCACGCACCAGGGCGAATAGCCCAGGTGGCTGCCCGGTCCCTGCGCGCCCCCGGGACGGAACTGGGCCATCACGCCGGCCAGGCGCTCGGCCCAATCGCTGGGACGAAAGCTGCGTCCGTCGCGGGTGACGCCGCGGATGAAGACCTCGTTGCTGGGGGGTATGGACGTCATGGGTAACGCAAATGCTGAACACCGCCGGGCACGCTTGTGGCATGTTGCGGTGCAGCGAAAATTGTATCTTATATAAGACTTGGCCCCGCATGACTGTCATGCGAAGACGGCAACAAAGCCGCTGTCGCCACGGCCTAGAATGCAATCTCAGCGGGCCACACGTTGGCCCGATTCCTTTTTATTGTGTCCCGCGACAAGGAGCCTGCCGTGACCGCGCCCATCGAAGCCGCCTCGCCCCACACCATGAACACCTACGCCCGCCTGCCGGTGGCGATGGAGCGTGGCCAGGGCTGCCGAGTGTGGGACGTGAACGGCAAGTCCTACCTGGACGGCCTGGGCGGCATCGCCGTCAACACCCTGGGCCATGCCCACCCCGAGCTGGTCGCGGCCCTGCAAGAGCAGGTCGGCAAGCTGATTCATTGCTCCAACTACTACCACGTGCCCAATGCCGAGAAGCTGGCCAAGAAGCTGACCGAGCTGTCGGGCATGAGCAACGTGTTCTTCTGCTGCACCGGGCTGGAGGCCAACGAGGCGGCGCTCAAGCTGGCGCGCAAGTTCGGCCACGACAAGGGCATCACCAACCCGCAGATCGTGGTCTACGAGCACGCATTCCATGGCCGCAGCATCGCCACGCTCAGCGCCACCGGCAACCCCAAGGTGCAAAAAGGCTTCGAGCCGCTGGTGGAGGGCTTCATCCGCGTGCCGCTGAACGACATCGAGGCACTGAAGAAAGCCACCGAAGGCAACCCCAACGTGGTGGCGGTGTTCTTCGAGACCATCCAGGGCGAAGGCGGCATCCACGCCATGCGCGTGGACTACCTCAAGCAGGTGCGCCAGCTGTGCGACGAGCGCGACTGGCTGATGATGGTCGACGAGGTGCAGTGCGGCATGGGCCGCACCGGCAAGTGGTTTGCCCACCAGTGGGCCGGCATCGTCCCTGACGTGATGCCTCTGGCCAAGGGCCTGGGCTCGGGCGTGCCGATTGGCGCGGTGGTGGCCGGCCCCAAGGCGGCCCACATCTTCCAGCCGGGCAACCACGGCACCACCTTCGGCGGCAACCCGCTGGCCATGCGCGCCGGGGTCGAGACCGTGCGCATCATGGAAGAGCAAGGCCTGCTGGCCAACGCCGCCAAGGTCGGCGCCCACCTGAAGGCCGCGCTGGAGCAGCGCCTGGCCAGCAACTCGGGCGTGAAGGAAGTGCGTGGCCAGGGCCTGATGATCGGCATTGAGCTGACCAAGCCCTGCGGTGTGCTGACCGAGCGCGCGCTGAACGCCGGCCTGCTGCTCAGCGTCACCGCCGACAGCGTGGTGCGCCTGGTGCCCCCCTTGATCCTGACCGAGGCCGAGGCCGACGAGATCGTCGGCATCCTGGTGCCGCTGATCGAAGCCTTTCTGAAAGAGTGAACCCACCGTGACCGCGCCGATCCAGCATTACCTGCAGTTCGCCGACCTCACGGCGGACGACTACGCCTACCTGTTCGAGCGCGCCGCGCTCATCAAACGCAAGTTCAAGTCCTACGAGAAGCACCACACGCTGAACGACCGCACCCTGGCCATGATTTTCGAGAAGGCCAGCACGCGCACCCGCGTGAGTTTCGAGGCCGGCATGTACCAGATGGGCGGCAGCGTGGTGCACCTGACCACCGAAGGCAGCCAGCTTGGCCGCAGCGAACCCATTGAAGACACCGCGCGCGTCATCAGCCGCATGACCGACATCGTGATGATCCGCACCTTCGAGCAGGGACGGATCGAGCGTTTCGCCGAGTTTTCGCGCGTGCCGGTCATCAACGGGCTGACCAACGAATACCACCCCTGCCAGATCCTGGCCGACATCTTCACCTACATCGAGCACCGCGGCTCGATCCAGGGTAAGACGGTGGCCTGGATCGGCGACGGCAACAACATGGCCAACACCTGGGCGCAAGCCGCCGCCCTACTCGGCTTTCAGCTGCGCGTGAGCACGCCACGCGGCTACGAGGTGGATGCCGAGCTGGCCACCGCCAACGGCGCTCCCAGCCGCACGGCCTGGGAGAACTTCGCCGATCCGCGCAAGGCCTGCGAGGGCGCCGACCTGGTCACCACGGACGTGTGGACCAGCATGGGCTACGAGGCCGAAAACGAGGCGCGCAAACAGGCCTTCGCCAACTGGCGCGTCGATACCGGCATGATGCTGGCCGCCCGGCCCGACGCCCTGTTCATGCATTGCCTGCCCGCACACCGCGGCGAGGAAGTCACGGCCGAGGTCATCGACGGCCCGCAGTCGGTGGTCTGGGACGAGGCCGAGAACCGGCTGCACGTGCAAAAGGCGCTCATGGAGTACCTGCTGCTGGGCAGGCTGTGACTCGCCCGCCGGCGCCACGCGCTTGGCGGTGTGTCGGTTGCCTCAAGGGGGCGCCGCCAGCCGCCGTTGACATGGCTTGGCGCCCAACCAAGTCCCCTGATCACAACGCCGCCGCAGGATAGGCCAGATTCCCGTCCGGCTCCAGCACCGCGCCCGGGGTCAGCCGCGCGGGCTCGATACGCCCGTTACCCATGATGTGGAACACCGTCTCACCGCGAATCAGCAGGTAATCGGTGACGATGCGTCGGTGGCAGCGCCACCACAGGGTTTCGGCGCACATGAAGGCGCAGCGCTCGCGCTGGCCATCGCGGATCAACTGCGCCAGGCCCTCGTGAAAGGCCGGTGTCCACGCGTAATCCGCGTAGTTGTGAAAACTCTGATGGGTCCAGAACCCGTTGGTCGCTGGTGGCAGCACGCGGCTTTTGCCGCGCAGGCCGCCCAACGCCGCCAGCCGCTGGTAGCCGATACCGTACGGGGTCAGTTCGCCGGGCAGGCGGTCTTCGTTGAACTGCGGATTGGCGCGCGAGCGCGGGATGGTTCGGATATCCACCACGCGCCGCACCTCCGACGCCTGCAGCAACGCGGCGAATTCGGCCACACCGTGGTTGGAGTGGCCGATGGTGAAGAACGGCTGGTTCATGCCCGCAGTGCGGCTCAATCCGGCTGCAGCGCGCTGCCCTTGTGGGCGGCGATGTGGTCCGTCTTGTCGCTCTTGATCTCGTACTGGGGTTCGGCCTCGCTGGCGTGGTGCGTGTAGCCCTTGTAGTCGAAGTCGGCGGTGTGCACGGCAATCACCGTGCCCGATACCCAACCGGCTTCGGAGTTCCAGCGCACATGCGCGCCCACCTGGAATCGTCTGCTCATTTCGCGGTCCTCGACAGTGGGGAGCGGTTCAATGGCGTCCCCACAGTGGCACTGTAGCCGAGCCGCCCCCCCACGCTCACTCCACACTGATACCGGTCTGCTCGACGATGGTCTTGTAGCGCGCCATCTCGGCGTCGATGAAGGAGCGGAACGCCTGCCCCGTCAGTGGCTGCGGCGTGAGGCCTTGGTCTTGCAGTTGCTTGACCACCTTGGGGTCCTTCATGGCGGCCACCACCCCATCGGCGATCTTGGTTTGCAGCGGGGTCGGCAACCCCCTGGGCGAGAACACGCCAAACCAGTTGGTCAGTTGCAGCGAGGGCAGGCCCAGTTCGACAGCGGTCGGCACGTCCGGCAGCAAGGCTTCGCGTTTTTCCGACGCCACCAGCAACGGCTTGAGCTTGCCGGCCTTGATGTGCGGCAGCAGCGCTGGCGCGGTGGCAAAGAACAGTTCGATCTGTCCGCCCACCAGATCGGCCACGGCCAAGGCCGTGCCGCGATAGGGCACGTGCAGCAACGGCAAGCCGGTCAGTTTGCCCAGCATCTCGCCGGCCATGTGCTGTTGTCCACCCACCCCGGGCGAGCCGTAGCTGATCTTGCGTCCGCTGTCCTTGAGCGCCACCAACGCCTTGAAATCGGCCACCGGCAGCTTGGGACCGGCCACCAGCACCAGCGGCGCCGCGGCCGTCAGCGCAATCGGCGTCAGGTCCTTGATGGGGTCGTAGCGCATGGCCTTGTAGACCAGTTTGTTGATCGACACCTCTGGCGTGTAGCCCAGCAGCAGGGTGTAGCCGTCCGGCGCGGCACGGACAGTCTGTTCGCCCGCCAGCATGCCGCCCGCGCCGGGTTTGTTCTCGACCACCACGGCCTGGCCCCAGGCCTCGCCCAGGTGCGTGCCGACCAGGCGCGCGATGATGTCGGTGGCGCCACCGGGTGCATAGCCGACCAGCATCTTCACCGGCCGATCCGGGTACTGTGCCGCGGCGCCCGCGGCCAGGCTGGCGCAGATCAGGGTCAAGGCCAGGGTTCTGAACAACTTTACAAACGACATGACAAACCTCCCGGTGTGATGAATCAAGGGGTGAACACGATCAGCAGCGCGCCGCTTCCGCCGCGCGCCTGGTCCAGGGCCGCCAGCGCCTCGTCGCGCGGCTGGAACGATTCGCTCACCAGGTCGTAGACCTGGGCCTGCGCGGGTGCCGAGCGCAGCGCCTTGCGCCGCGCGGCGGCGGTGCCGCGCACCAGACGGACCTCGGCGCCCTCCCCGCGCCCGGCCAGCCCGCCAACGGCTGACTCGACACGCAGCGTGCTCACATGCGAGAGCAATGCGTTGAGCGCGGTGAAGGTGTGCGCGGCCGGTCGAGGGTCGAAGCGGCGGTCGATGAAGGCGTGACGGGGGAAGTAGCCGCGGTCAACGTCCATGAAGGTGTCGAAGACCCAGTGCACGCGCGCGGAGGCCTTGGACAGCAACATGGCCGTGGCCACGCGCACGGCCAGGTCGTCGTCGTCGGCCCGTTCATCTGCAAAGCGCGCCCCGCTGGTCTTGAGCGAGGCCAGCAACTGAACGCCCAACGCATCGGCCGCATCGATCAGCGCCAGACCCGACGGGCCCAGATCCTCGTCCGCCTCGACGCGGACCGTGACACCGTCGATCAGGCCCTCTGCCAACGCCTGACGGACCGCCTCGGTCTCGGCGCCGCCCTGCAGATCCGCGAGCATGAAGCCGGCCTTGATGAAGTGGCTGAAGGACTTGCCGTCGCTGGCGTGGTGCATGTCCTCGAAACCGTGGATCTTGGACAGGTAGACCGGCACCCCCGCGGCACGCCGGCGCTCGGCCAGGTCGGCCGAGCGCTCGCGTACCGTGCGCCAGGTGGCATTCACCTCCACCGCCAGCACGCCAGCGGCCTGGGCCGATTCGCGCGTCAGCACGGTGGGCGGGAGCCCCAGGCAGGTCAGGATGAAGCGGTGCCCCAGGCGCGCCAGCAAGGCCATGCGTTCGCGCGCCTCGGGGTCCAGAAAGTCGGCGTCGGTCACCTTGGACAGGCGCGCGCCCATCTCCCACAGCGCCAGCAGCGGGTAGTCGTTGCGTGCCCATTTGCGGCCAAATTCCTGCACGCCACCGGTCGCGGCGATCTGCATGCTTTCGGTCCAGGGGTGGCGCAGCTCCACTCCCACGCGCTCAAAGCCCGACAGGCTGGGATGCGACAGAAAATTCGGGCGTCGCTGGCCCACCGTCTGCCCCGGCGCCAGCGACTGGCCATGCGTGCGCACGGCCAAGGCGACGTGCCCATCGGCGTACACATCAACCACGAAGTAGCCGAATTTCTCGGCGTCGCCACGGCCGAACTCGACCAGTGGGGCCACGCGGTAGAACTCGGTCAAGTCGTGCCGCAAGAAGGCGGTCGAGGGCAGCATGTACAGGTCGGCGCCGCCCACGCGGTCGTACCAAAAGTTGTGCACGTGCCCGGCGAACACCGCCTCCACCTCGGGCCGACGCATCAGCGCCAGAAGCCACGAACGCCCCGGCTCGTCGATGTTGTCGTAGCTGCCGCGCTCGTCGGGCTTGTGCACATACGGCGGATAGTGCAAAAACATGAACACGCGCCGGCCGGTCGAATCGTCCAGCAGCGTCTCCAGCCAGCGCTTTTGCCTCTCTTCGTCGGCCAGGCCCGAATTGAGCAGCAAGGCATTGAGGGCCACGAAGCGGAGCTGGCCGTCGTCAAAACTGAAAAAGTCGCTCCCGAACGCCTCGCGGTAGGTCTCCAGGTACTTGTCGCACACCTGATCGGCCGGCATCCAGTCGATGCGTTTGTCGCCTACGTCGTGGTTGCCCGGCACCACATGCAGCGGCACCTTCAGCGGCGCGGCAATGTCGCGGAAGGCCGCCACCGCGTCGGCGAACGTGGGCAGCGACGGCACCGGGTGCACGATATCGCCCAGGTGAAAGACAAAGCGCGGCGGGGGGTCCATGGCTGCGATGTCGTCGAACACGTGGCGCGCTCGCGCATTCGCCAGCCGGTTGGTCGCGCAAGGCGAGCCGGAAACGTCATCTGCCTCGTTGACATGTGTGTCGGCCACCACCACAAAGGAAAATAACGGCTCCTCACCCACCGAAGGTTTGGACATCGCACGGATAGGATGACTTGAATTCAACATAATGGAATTAATGTTTAAATAACAGAATCATGATGCTCTTATCATCAGGGCCTGTCAATTCGGTTGCGCCCGAAGCGCGCGCGTGCCTTCATGCCCCAAGAAAACCCGATCGACCCCAGTGCTCTGAATAGGCAAGCGCTCGAGGCCCACCCCTCCTTCGCTTCCACCTTGTCCAACGGTTTGGCGGTGCTGGGCTGCTTCGGTACCGGGCAGCCCTGGCTGGGCAACAAGGACATTGCCGAGCGGCTGGGCTTGTCCAAGCCCACGGTGTCGCGCCTGGCGTTCACCTTGATCGCCCTAGGCTACCTGCGGCGCGACCGGCAGACCGGCAAATACCAACTGGGGCCGGCGGTGCTGTCGCTGGGCTATCCGTTGCTGTCGCAGCTGACGATCCGGCAGGTGGCGGCCGACGACATGCGGGCACTGGCCGTGCACGCTGGTGGCCCGATCTCGATCGGCACGCGCGACCGCTTGCAGGTGGTCTATGTGGAGACTGTGCAGGGCAAGGAATCCAATGCCACCCGCCCGGGCATCGGTTCCAGCCGGCCGCTGCTGCGCACGGCCATCGGGCGTGCGCTGCTGCACGGCGAGGAGCCGGCCGAACGCGCCGCACTGCAGCAGCGCTTGGCCCAGGCCTTGCCCGACGACTGGCAGCGTTACGGCGAGAACGCCTTGCAGGCCGGCGAGCAGATTGCCCGGCAGGGTTTCTGCATCGCCACTGGCGATTGGCGCCCTACCCTGGCGGCGGTGGCCGTGTCCATGCGTGGGCCGGTCGGCGGCATGCGCCTGGCCTTCAATCTGACGCTGCCCAGCTACGCCACCTCGGAAGCGCAACTGCGCGACGACCTGGGGCCACGTCTGGTCGATCTGGTGCGCACGGCGGAACAGAAACTCGGCCAGATCCACGCCGAGCCGGTCGCCGATTGAACCCATGCCGCCCGACTGCCAGACCTGCGGCGCCTGCTGCGCCAGCTTCCGCGTCGATTTCTCGGTGCAGGAAACCCAGGCCGAAGGGGGCCAGGTGCCCGACGGATTGGTGGTGGAGGTCAACGCCCGCACCTGCCGCATGCGTGGTACCGACCACGTGCCGGCGCGCTGCGCTGCACTGACCGGCCGAGTCGGCCAGCGTGTGGCCTGCGGCATCTATGAATGGCGCCCCTCGCCCTGCCAGGAATTCGAAGCCGGTAGTGAAGCCTGTCAGAGGGCTCGGAGTCGATATGGCCTGGGGGCGGCGCAAACGCCGATGCGCTGATGCCGCCAAGCGGCGGCTGAGACAAAAAAGGCCCAATCGGGCCTTTCCGGTAAGCCGCCTGCGCGGCATCGTCGCGTTTTACTCCATGAACCAACCGTGGCTGGCCACCATGGACTGACCGGTCAGCGCGTTGGTCGGGAAACCGGCAAAAATGTGAGCCACCTCGGCAATGTCCTCGACGGTCGTGAACTCACCATCCACGGTGCCGCCCAGCATGACCTTCTTGATCACATCGTCTTCGCTGATGCCCAGCGTCTTGGCTTGCTCTGGAATCTGTTTGTCGACCAACGGCGTGCGCACGAAGCCGGGGCAGATCACATTGGCACGCACCCCGTGTGCGGCGCCCTCCTTGGCAATCACCCGTGCCAAACCCAGCAGACCATGTTTGGCCGTGACATAAGGCGCCTTCAAGGGAGAGGCTTCCTTGGAATGCACCGAGCCCATCATGACGACCGCACCGGCGCCCTGCTTGTACATGTGCGGCAGACAGGCCTTGCTGGTCAGGAAGGCACCGTCCAGGTGAATGGCCAGCATCTTCTTCCATTCGGCAAACGGAAATTCCTCCACGCGGTGCACGATCTGAATGCCAGCGTTGGAGACCAGCACATCCACCCGACCCCATTTGTCGACCACCTGCTGCACGCCCTGGTTGACCTGCTCTTCGTTGGTGACGTCCATGGCCACGCCGATGGCCTGGCCCGGGCCCTTGCTGGCAAGCTCCTTGGCGGTCTGCTCGGCGGCGTCCTTGTTGAGGTCCGCAATGGCGACTTTGGCGCCATCCTCTACGAAGCGCGTCGCGATGGCCCGGCCAATGCCGCTGGCTGCGCCCGTGATGATGCAGACTTTGTCTTTGACTGTGAGTGTCATGGTAGTTTTTCCTTTCGTTTTTAGTTGGCCAGATAGTCATGCACGACCTTACCCAGGCCAAGGGTCAGGTCGCTGAGGATGTGGGTGCCGGAGATCACCTCGATCACCGGCAGCGCGCCGACCGGCGCATGGGCGTGGTGAAAGAGCTCCAGCGCCGCGGGTCCGGACCACGCGCCCTTCATGGTGATGTCGTCAAGCGTGTACTCCACCAGTTCCAGGATGCGCGGTGAGGCGTCCACGTGCGGGATGATCTTGAGCAACCAGCTGGGCGTTTGCAGGGTTTTCTTGATTTCGGCGCTGCCCAGAATCTGGTGCTTGTAGCCCATGCTGCCCACGGCCACCGGGATACTGCCCATCTTGAGCACGCCCACCAGGCTGTGCTTTTCGATGGAGATCGAAGGTTCGGCCAGCTTCTTGGGAAAGCCCCACAACTCGCGCCCACCTGCAATCGGGCTGTCGTCGTTCAGGTACATGGCGTGCGTGTAGCTGCCCTTGCGCCCCTTGAACGTGCAAGGAATGACCTGCCCGCTTTCGGTGTAGTCACCAAAGCCGGTGGAGTCGGGCATGCGGATGAACTCGTATTTGACGATGGGATTTTTTTCGTCGAATTCCAACGGCGCCGGCAACACCGCACGGATCGCCTCGGCGGTGGTGCGGTAGGTGATGATGAAAAATTCGCGATTGTAAAAACGGTAGGGAGGCCGGGGGTAGGTGGGGCTGGTCAGCGGCATGGCAAATGCCGTTTGCTTGACTTCCTCTTCAGTCATCTGGATTCCTCGAGATCAAATTCCCGCGCTGCATCGATGATGACCAGATCGTCGCGCGCGGACTGTCGTTCGATCCAATCACGGTGGGCCAGGGTTCGCTCGACGTCGGCGATGCCGGCCTTCCAGTGGTCCTCGGCGGTCAGGCGCGAGAACTCGTAATCCTTGGAGTTCAGTTCATGGCTCGCCTGGCGGTAAATCAGGTGCACGATGGCCATTCGTCCAGGGTGCACGGCCTCCATCAGCAGCCGGGTGTCGCGTGATTTCTGCAGATCGGCGGGCAGCTTGTCGTACAGGCGCTGGAACGCATTGCGCAGGCGCAGCAGCTCGGCCACGCGGTCGGTGGTGTAGCGCGTGCGGCTGGAAAAGCGGATGTCTTTCTCGCGGCTTTCCGAGTCAAAGATGCCGCGCGGCACGTCGCCGCGCGCCGAGAACAAGTCGAACTGAAACACCACCGTGTCCGCATGGGGGTCGTGGTCGTCCAGCACGTACTGCAGGGGGGTGTTGGAGACGATGCCGCCGTCCCAGTACATCTCGCCATCGATCTCCACCGGCGGAAAGCCCGGCGGCAACGCACCGCTGGCCATGATGTGCTCGGGTCCGATGTCCTGCTTGTGGTTGTCGAAATACACCAGGTTGCCGGTGCGCACATTCACCGCGCCCACGGCCAAACGCACCTCACGCCGGTTGATGCGGTCGAAATCGACCAAACGCAACAGCGTTTCGCGCAAGGGCGCGGTGTCGTAGAAGCTGAGGCCCTGGGACGACCCAGACGGATACAGAAACGGCGGCGGCATGCGCGGCGTAAAAAATCCTGGAATGCCCGCCAGCGCAACGCCCCCTGCACTGACGGCATTGAGCCATTCACGCGGCACAACCGACTGTAGCGCCTTGGCGAACAGGTGCCCCAACGGGTTGCTGGAACTGACGTGCGTCCAGAACTCACGCAGCCGTTGGGTGGCATTTTCGGGCGTGTTGCCGGCAATCAGGGCGGCGTTGATGGCCCCAATCGACACCCCGGCCACGTAGTCGGGGTAGTAGCCCACCTGAGACAGTGCTTCAAAACCGCCCGCCTGGTAGGAACCCAACGCACCCCCACCTTGCAAAACGAGAACGTGCGAGCTGTGGGTCTTTTTGTCGTGGGTCATGGAGTTCCGTGATGAGGGCCGGCAGGCGGCCCTGGCAGGCAGGCGCTCATAAAGCGCTTCGGGGCGAGGATGCCGCCGCCGGCGAGTGCTCGCCGTTTCTCTCTGCTGCCGACGATTGTCCGCCTCAACCCGCCGTCGGCCCGTAGGAGTAGGCCGATCAAGCACTACGGCGAAGCGCGCTTCATGGGGCCATGCCACGGCGGCTCGCCCGTGATGGGTTGAGGCCGACGCGCTGCGGCGGCACTTGCGAAATGGCCCCGACGCTCAGCCGGCCTTGACTCCCGCCACCAGGACGACGATCAGTTCCTGCATGTCCGTGGCCTCTTTTCAGCCCGCCCCAGCGCCAGCGCCACGCGGTAAGTGATGAAGGCCGCGACGTAGGCCAGCCCGAACAGCTGCAGCAGCATCATGAGCGGGTAGCGCCAGCCGTTGGTCTCGCGCTTCACGGCCACC
>JAIUOM010000143.1 GCA_020161215.1 Pseudomonadota bacterium | reverse complement strand
GGACATCTACCGCAGTGCGGGCGCTCCGGCTCAGACCGCCCAAAGCAATTTGGCACTCAAGAAGTGGCTGCAATGGGCGCAGCGCTGTCGCCTGCCGCCCTTCAGGGAGCTGGCCAAGACCATCAAGCAGCACTGGGTGGGGATACTCAAGGCGTTCGAGGCATCTCACTGGCACACCGGTTACGTCGAAGCGGTCAACTCACTGCTGCAAGCGGCCAAGGCCAAGGCGCGTGGCTATGGGAGTGTGCAGCACTTCATTGCCATGGCCTTTCTGATTGCCGGCAAGCTCGCTCACCTGCCGCGCAATCCTTTGCAGCACGCAAGGCCCTAACCAATGCATCTGTGGGCTATGTCGGTTTCCACACGAAACGGAAGAGAGCCGCTTTTTCAGCCGTTTGCCGGCGCGGACAAAGCCTGGGCAGCTATCCATTCGTGAGTTACAGATTGGCGATCAGCCGCCGCAGAATTTGCGCCACCTCGCGCGCCGCGCGCTCCAGCGGGTGGTGCGTGGTGGTGCGCATCAGCACGTAGCGCGGCATGCGCGGCTGGACGATCGGGTGCATGTGAAAGCGCTGGTCGTGCGCCTCGCGGCGCGCTGAGCTGGCGCTCCAGACGGCGTAGCAGCGCTGGCGCGAGATCAGCGCCGCCTGCGCCTCCATCGAGTCGGCCTCGAACACCACGTTCAGGCGCACCGACTGGCGCCGCGCCACTTCCTCCAGGCGCAGGCGCAGCCCGTTCGGCACGGCCGGCAGCACCAGCGGCACCTCGGCCAGCTCGCGAAAACGCACCGGCGCCTGCGCCTTGCCCAGGCCCGGGTTGCCGAGCAGCGCCAGCTCGGAGACGCCCAGCAACTCGCCCTCCTCCAGGCGCGGCTGGCGGTAGGCGGTGACCAGGGCGATGTCCACCCGCCCGCTGGCCAGCCAATCCTCGTGCTGGGCGCTGAAGCTCTCCAGCATGCGCAGCGTCACGCCCGGAAAACGCTCGCGCACCTCGTCGAACAGATCGGCCGCCACGGTGCGCATGTAGGCGGTGAGCAAGGCCACCGTCACCGTGCCGTGCGGCGCGCGCGCCAGGGCGCGGATGTCGCGCACGAAATCCTCGCTCTGACCCAGGATGGCGCGCGCCCGGACCAGGGCCAGCTCGCCGGCCTGGGTCAGCACCACGCCGCGGCCGGTGCGGTGAAACAGCGGCACTTCCAGCTGGCGCTCCAACGCCCCCAGGCCCCGGCTGACGGACGGCTGCGACAGGCCCCGCGCGGCCGCCGCGTGCGAGATGTTGCCGTGCTCGGCAACCGCCACGAACAGGCGCAGCAGGGGCAGATCCAGGGCTTCGGTCATGCGTCTATCGTATATCAGCCACTCGCCGTAAGGCATAGGAGGATGGGGCATGAGGCGCTAAGTTCCGGGGTCCGGAACAGAACTTCCACCCCGACCCCGTTCGGCGCGACCGGGCCGATTCAGTCTTTTTCCCCTACGACGGAGCTTCCATGAAACGACGTGTCCTCTGCGCCCTGGCGCTGGCCAGCGCCACCGCCCTGCCCCTCACCGCCCAGGCCCAGGCCTTCCCGAACAAGCCGATCCGCATCGTCGTGCCCTACGCGGCCGGCGGCACCACCGACATGCTGGCGCGGGTGGTGGGGCGGCACATGTCCGACGCGCTGAAGGTGCCCGTGGTGGTGGAGAACAAGCCCGGCGCCAACGGCATGCTGGGCTCGTCGGTGGTCGCCAAGTCGGCGGCCGACGGCTACACCCTGGGCGTGGCCACGCCGGGCAACCACGCCGCCAACGCCAGCCTGTACCAGGACGTGCCCTACGACACCCTGAACGATTTCACCGCCGTCTCGCAGGCCGTGGCCTCGCCCATGGTGCTGGTGGCCCACCCCAGCCTGGGCGTGAAGACGGTGGGCGAGCTGATTGCCAAGGCCAAGGCCGAGCCGGGCAAGATCGTCTACGCCTCGGGCGGCACCGGCTCGTCCATGCACCTGGCGATGGAGCAGTTCGCCAAGATGGCCGGCATCCAGATGACCCACGTGCCCTACAAGGGCTCGGGCAACTCCTACGTCGATCTGCTGTCCGGGCGCGTGTCGCTGCTGATGGACATCATCCCGCAGGCCCTGCCGCGCGTGCGCAGCAAGGAACTGCTGGCCCTGGGCACGGCCAGCCTGCAGCGCCTGCCCGAGCTGCCGGACGTGCCGACCATCGACGAAGCCGGTGTCAAGGGCTACTCGGCCGGCTCGTGGTACGGCTTCGTCGGCCCGGCCAAGCTGCCGGCGGACGTGCTGGCCACGCTGAACGGCGCCATCACCACGGCATTGCGCAGCCCGGAAATCTCCAAGAAGCTGCAGGACGCCGGCCTGCAGGTGGTGGCCGGCACGCCCCAGCAGTTCCAGAACCTGATGACGTCGGAAGTGCACAAGTACGCCCAGATCATCCGCGACGCCGGCATCAAGCCCGAGTGAGCGCCCCCTTCAACCTTCTTGCAGCCTGCCCATGATCCCCAGCTTCACCCCCATCGACTTCCAGGCGCGCCGCCAGCGCCTGGCCCAATCCGTCAAGGCCGCCGGCTTCGACGCCTACGTCGGCACCCGCCAGGCCGGCCTGCACTACCTGAGCGGCGCCTTCATGCCCTGGCGCGGCGCCGTCATCGTCACCGCCAACGGCGACTGCCGGTTCATCTACTGGGCCTGGGACGCCAGCCGGGTCAAGATCGAGGCCCCGCACGCCGACATCAGCACCTTCACGTTTTCCGACTTCACGCCCAGCGTGGCCGCCCTGCTGGACAAGATGGGCCTGGCCAAGGGCCGCATCGGCATCGACCTGACGCACCCCGGCGCGGCCCAGATCGCGCCGGGCATGCTCAGCGCCAGCGAATACCTGGAGCTGAAGGAGGCCCTGCCCCAGGCGCGCATCGACAACGGCGTGGACCTGCTCGACGAGGTGATCCTGCGCAAGGGACCGGAAGAGATCGAGCGCCTGCGCCACGCCGCCCACGTGGCCGACATCGGCTTTCACGCCGGGCGCGAGGTGGTGCGTGGCGGCGTGACCGAGAACTCGGTGGCCGGCACGATCGAGAAAGCCATCCGCGACGCCGGCAGCACCTGGTCCTGGGCCATCACCGGTGGCACCGAGGTCGGCAGCGGCCACCGCACCGGCTACCTGCACGGCGTGACCCAGCAAGCCACCGACAAGCCGATCGGCGACAACGAGTTCGTGATCCTGGATCTGCACCCGATGATCGATCTGTACCTGTCCGACGCCTCCATCCCGGTGTTCATCGGCAAACCCAGCGCCAAGCAGCGCGGGTTGATCGACTGCTGGGAGGAAGTTGCGGCCACCATGGTCGAGCACATGCGCCCGGGCGACAGCATCCCGAACGTGGTCAAGAAAGGCCTGGCGGTGTTCGACAAGCACGGCCTCACCGATTACTGCCTGCCCACCTTTGGCCACGGCCTGGGCACCTGCGCGCGCACGCGGCCCTTCATCAACCTGCGCAGCAAGGACGTGGTGCAGGCCGGCATGGTGGTGGCCCTGGGCACCCACCTGTACATGCCCGAGGTGGGCGGCATGCGGCTGGAATTCCCGCTGCTGGTCACCGAAGGCGCCGCCGAGCCGCTGATGAAGACACCGCCGAAGGTGCACTTCGTGTGAAGCGTCGGCGTGCCGATTTCATGCCATTCCGGCCCTTGGCCGGCGTGCCGTCTTCCTGGGTAGCTATCGACTAGATAGCAAACTCAAGCCGGCACCGCTGGCAAGCCCGACAGCGCCTGCGCCAGCTCCTTCTCGTCGTACTGCTCTTCCTTCAGGCCACCGGCAAAGTAGGCCTGGTAGGCGCCCATGTCGAAATGGCCGTGGCCGCTCAGGTTGAACAAAATGGTTTCGGCCTTGCCCTCGCGCTTGCAGCGCAGGGCTTCCTCGATGGCGCCTTTGACGGCGTGATTCGCCTCCGGCGCCGGCACGATGCCTTCGGCGCGGGCAAACGTGACCCCGGCTTCAAAACATTGGTTCTGGGTGTAGGCGGTGGCTTCCAGCAGGCCCAGCTCGCGGCAATGGCTGACCAGCGGCGCCATGCCGTGGTAGCGCAAGCCCCCCGCGTGGAAACCGGGCGGGGTGAAGGTGCTGCCCAGGGTGTGCATCTTGGTCAGCGGGGTCAGGTGGGCGGTGTCGCCAAAATCGTAGGCGTACTTGCCGCGCGTCAGGCTCGGGCAGGCGGCCGGTTCCACCGCCACGATGCGCGGCTTGGCGCCGCCGCGCAGGCCGTGTCCGATGAAGGGAAAGGCGATGCCGGCAAAGTTGCTGCCGCCGCCGGTGCAGCCCACCACCACGTCGGGCCAGGCGTCGGCCATCTGCATCTGCTCCATGGCTTCCAGGCCGATGATGCTTTGGTGCAGCAGCACGTGGTTGAGCACCGAGCCCAGGGCGTATTTGGTGTCGTCCCGTTGCGCGGCAATTTCCACCGCCTCGCTGATGGCGATCCCCAAGCTGCCCGGGTGGTCGGGCCGCTCGGCCAGCACGCGGCGGCCGTATTCGGTTTCGTTGCTGGGCGAGGCGACGCAGCGCGCGCCGTAGGTTTCCATCAGCGCCCGGCGGTAGGGCTTCTGGTCGTAGCTGACGCGCACCTGGTAGACGGTGACGTCGAGGCCAAACACCTGGCCGGCCAGGGCCAGCGAGCTGCCCCATTGGCCGGCGCCGGTTTCGGTGACCAGGCGCTTGACGCCGGCCTGGGCGTTGAAAAAGGCCTGCGGAATGGCCGAATTGGGCTTGTGGCTGCCGGCCGGGCTGACGCCTTCGTACTTGTAGAAGATCTTGGCCGGGGTGCCCAGGATCTGCTCCAGCCGGTGGGCGCGGTACAGCGGCGCCGGGCGCCACAGGCGGAACACCTCGCGCACCGGCTCGGGAATTTCAATCTCGCGCTCGGTGCTGACCTCTTGCAGGATCAGGCTCATCGGAAACAGCGGCGCCAGGTCGTCCGGTCCAATCGGCTGCAGCGTGCCCGGGTGCAGCACCGCCGGGGCGGGCTTGGGTAGGTCGGCCTGGATGTTGTACCAGAACTTGGGCATCTGGCTTTCCTGCAGCAGGTATTTGGTCTGGGTGCTCATGGTCGGTCTCCTCGGCAAGTCTTCATGAAACAAGGCGCAGAGTATGCGCGCAAAGCCTGGCGCCCCCCACCCGCCGGTGGTCGCCCGGGCACCGTCGATTCAGCATCAAAACCGCCATCAGCCGGCGTCCAAGAATCCTTGGAAGCTATCAAATCAGGAGTCACAAGGGTTATTACCGATGTTCGACCAAAACCCGTGCCGGGCGCAGGCAAAATAGCTGCAAAGGGCTTGTGGCCCACGACCGAATCAGGAGAAAACACCATGAACACCCCCATCCGCGAGAAACTCGATTACGTACCCGGCCAGGACGGCATGCAGCCCGGCGACACGGCGCAGGGCCGGGCGGTCCAGCTGCTGTCGTTTCGTGCCGGCGACGGCCCGTTGATCGAAATCCAGCCCGACTGCACGCTGCGTCTGGAACGCGCCCCGCAGAGCATGGTGGTGAGCTGGCTGGAGGGCGGCCAGCCCATGAACGCCGCCATTCCGGTGGTGGAATTCAACGCCCTGATCGCCAGCCAGCAACTGGTGATCGAGCGCTGAGCCACGGCCCCCAAGACCAGACAAGCGCGCCAGGACGCTGATACGTTGTTCGGTTATTTCGAGCGGCTGCTGCCGCCCTACCCCGATCCCGAGCCGGAGCTGCCCCCGCGCGGCTTTCTGGCTTTCGTCTGGGCCGCCACGACGGGTTTGCGCGGCTACGTGGGGCTGATGGCCCTGCTGGCGGCCGCCATTGCCGCCTACGACGCGCTGCTGTTCGCCCTGCTTGGCCGGGTGGTGGACTGGCTGGGCCAGGTGCAGCCCGGGCGCCTGTGGGCCGAGCGCGGCGGTCTGCTGACGCTGCTGGCCGTGGTGCTGCTGGCCTCGATCGGGCTGGTGGTGCTGCAGACCATCGTCAAGCACCAGACGCTGGCCATCAACTTCCCGCTGCGCCTGCGCTGGAACTTCCACCGCCTGATGCTGGGCCAGAGCCTGGCCTTCTACGCCGACGAGTTCGCCGGCCGCATCACCACCAAGGTCATGCAGACGGCGCTGGCGGTGCGCGATCTGATCTTCACCACCACCGACGTGGTGGTCGGCATGGGCGTGTACATGCTCACCATCCTGCTGTTGGCGGCGGGCTTCGACCCGTGGCTGATGCTGCCGTTCCTGCTCTGGGCGCTGGCCTACGCGCTGGCGTGCTGGTACTTCGTGCCGCGCCTGGGCCAGGTCAGCCGCGCCCAGGCCGACGCGCGCAGCATGATGACCGGGCGCATCACCGACGCCTACACCAACATCGCCACCGTCAAGCTGTTCTCGCACACGCGGCGCGAGGCGCAGTTCGCGCGCGCGGCGATGGAGGAGTTCAAGCACACCGGCTACGCGCAGATGCGCCTGGTCAGCCAGTTCGAGGTGGTCAACCACGCCCTCATCGTGGCCCTGATCCTGGGCGCCTGCGGCGGCGCGCTGGGGTTGTGGTCGCAAGGCCAGGTCGGCACCGGCGCGGTGGCGGCGGTGACGGCCATGGCGCTGCGCCTGTCGGGCATGAGCCACTGGGTGATGTGGGAGATGACCAGCCTGTTCGAGAGCGTGGGCACGGTGCAGGACGGCATCAACACCTTGTCGCGCCCACGCGCCGTGCTGGACGCGCCGGACGCCCGGCCGCTGGAGGTGACGGCCGGCGCGGTGCGTTTCGAGGACGTGAGCTTTCGCTACCGCGACGACGCCAAGCCGGTGATCGATCAGCTGAGCCTGGCCATCCGGCCGGGCGAGAAGATCGGGCTGATTGGGCGCTCGGGCGCCGGCAAATCCACCCTGGTGAACCTGCTGCTGCGCTTTCACGACCTGCAGGGCGGGCGCATTCTGATCGACGGACAGGACATCGCCCACGTCACGCAGGACAGCCTGCGCGCCGCCATCGGCATGGTGACGCAAGACACCTCGCTGCTGCACCGCTCGATCCGCGACAACATCGCCTATGGCCGCCCGGACGCCAGCGAAGCCGAACTGGTGACGGCCGCCACGCGCGCTCAGGCGCAAGAGTTCATCCTGCAGCTGACCGACCTGCAGGGGCGCGTGGGCTACGACGCGCAGGTGGGCGAGCGCGGGGTCAAGCTCTCGGGCGGGCAGCGTCAGCGCGTGGCGATCGCGCGCGTGATGCTGAAAGACGCGCCCATCCTGCTGCTCGACGAGGCGACCAGCGCGCTCGACTCCGAGGTCGAGGCCGCCATTCAGGAAAGCCTGTACGAGCTGATGAAGGGCAAGACGGTGATCGCCATCGCGCACCGGCTGTCCACCATCGCCGCGCTGGACCGGCTGGTGGTGCTGGACGCGGGCCGCATCGTCGAGCAGGGCACGCACGCCGAGTTGCTGGCCCGCGCCGGTTTGTACGCCGCGCTGTGGGCACGCCAGAGCGGCGGCTTTCTGGGCGCGCACGAAGAAGACGAAGAGGCCGATCCGGTGCCGGTGTGAGCGGGCCGGCGCCCGCGATGGCCCAGGATCAGGGCATCTGCCTGGGGGACGCGGCCTTGTCGGCCGGCGGCGCGGCCAGGCGTTGACCGCGCGTCTCCCACAGCGACACCAGCCCGATCACGGCGAACCCGACCGGCACGCCGAAGAAGCCGGCCGACACCGGGTGAATGCCCCACCACAGCCCGCCCGGCGGCAAGCCCCACCAGGCGCGCAGGGCCGGGCTGGCCAGCAGCAGGTAAAAGCCGGTCAGGCCGGCGCCGGCCAGCATGCCCATCACCACGGCGCGGCCGGTGGTGCGGCGCCAGAACAGGCCCATCACCAGCGCCGGGAAGAAAGTGGCCGCCGCCATGGAAAACGAGGCCGTGACCAGGAAGATGATCTCGGCCGGTTTCAGCGCCGCCACCGCCGCCGCCAGCATGGCCACGGCCAGCAGGGTGAACTTGGACAGGATGACCCGGTTTTCCGACACCTTCAGATTGCCCCGGCGCGCCGGCACGGTGTCGTGCACGATGGCGTTGGTGATGGTCAGCAGCAGGCCGTCGGCGGTGGACAGCGCCGCCGCCAGCCCGCCCGCGGCCACCAGGCCCGAGACCACGTAAGGCAAGCCGCCCAGCTCCGGCGTGGCCAGCATGATCATGTCGGCGCCCAGGCGGATCTCGCCCAGCTGCAGGAAGCGGTCGCCGTTGATGTCCTGCACCGAGATCAGCGCCGGGTCAACCCGCGCCCACTGCGCGATCCAGTGCGGCAGCTGGTCGAAGCTGCTGCCGACCAGGCTTTGCATCACCTCGTACTTGACCAGCACCGCGAGCGCCGGCGTGCTGAGGTAGAGCAAGGAGATGAACACCAGCGACCAGGCCACGGAACGCCGCGTGTCGGCCACCGAGGGCGTGGTGTAAAAGCGCGTGAGCAGGTGCGGCAGGCTGGCCGTGCCGACCATCAGGCAGAACATCAGGGCCAGGAAGTTCAGCCGCGAAGTCTGGAACTCGGCCCGTTCGGTGGGCGTGCCGTTCGGATCGCCGGCGAAGGCCTGGCCGTGCCGCGGCAGGCCGCCCAGGGGTTTGGCGCGCTCCTGCGCCTCCAGCATGGCGCGCGTCCACAATTCGCGCGCGCTGGCCTCGTCGCGTGGCAGCGCGGCCAGCTCGCGCCGCAACTGCATCACCTGGGTAAAGTCGCCGCCCTGCTTCTTCAGCTCGCGGATGCGCTCTTCCAGCGCGGCGCGCTCGCGCAGCAGCGCGGCGGCGGGCTGCTGCAGGCGCTCGGCGTAGTCCCGCGCGCGCGCCAGGTGGATGGCCTGCACCTCCTGCTCGGAAGGCGAGGCGATCAGCTCACGCTCCAGGCGTTCGATCTTGGACAACTGCTCGCCGTAGGCCAGCGGCGCCAGCGGCGTGCCGAGCTGCTTGTAGGCCAGCCACGACACCGGGATCAGGAAGGCCAGCAGCAGCACCACGTACTGCACCACCTGGGTCCAGGTGATGGCGCGCATGCCGCCCAGAAAACTGCACAGCAGCACGCCGCCCAGGCCCAGCAAAATGCCGATCTCGAACTGCACGCCGGTCAGGCGCGAGGCGATCAGGCCGATGCCGTAGATCTGGGCCACCACGTACATGAACGAACACGCCACCGCGCCCAGTGCCGCCAGCAGCCGCGGCCAGCGCCCGCCAAAGCGCACGGCGAAGAAATCCGGCACCGTGTACAGCTGCATGGCGCGCAGGCGCGGTGCGATCAAGAGGCCCACCAGGCAGAAACCGCCGGTCCAGCCCAGCACGTAGGCCAGCCCGCCCGGTTGCGAGGGCGTGCCCGAGAAGCCCTGCAGGTACAGCGCGCCGGCCAGGCTGATGAAGGACGCCGCGCTCATCCAGTCGGCGGCCGTGGCCATGCCGTTGTACATGGCCGGAATGCGCCGGCCGGCGACGTAGAAATCCTCGGGCTCGGTGGTGCGCGCGTAGATGCCGACGCAGGCGTAGAGCATCACCGACAGGAACAGAAAAATGGGCCCGATCCAGTCGCGCGAGAGGCCGGCGTGCTCGGCCCAGGTCATCAGCAGCAAAAAGGCCACGAAACCGACGACGAACAGGGCCAGTCGGCGGTGCACGCGCCAGAGGTAGTCGCGCGGCGCGCCGCCGCTACTCGGCCCGATCACCCTCGTCCTCGTGCCTGGCCGCGGCGTCGTGCCGGTTCATGTAGCCGGCGTAGACCATGACGATGGCGATGAACATCAGCACCCCGCCCTGGGCGGCGAACCAGAAGTTGATCGGCCAGCCGGCCACCACCTGACCCAGATCGCGGGCGAAGAAGCACACCCCGAACGACCCCCCGGCCCACAGCAGCAGGAGCGAGGCCCGCACCCAGCTGGCCATGGGGCTTTTCTTTTTCATGGCATTCCAGGGCGGGGCGGGGCGGGGGGTAGGCCGGGCTTACTGGGCCAGCAGGGTCCAGGTGGCGATCACGCTGTCGGGGTTGAGCGAGATCGAGGCGATGCCCTCGTCGGCCAGCCAGCGCGCGAAGTCGGGGTGGTCGCTCGGGCCCTGGCCGCAGATGCCGACGTACTTGCCCTGGCGCTGGCAGGCGGTGATGGCGCGCAGCAGCATGGCCTTGACGGCCGGGTCGCGCTCGTCGAAGTCGGCCGCCAGCAGCTCCATGCCGGAGTCGCGGTCCAGGCCCAGGGTGAGCTGGGTCAGATCGTTCGAGCCGATGGAAAAACCGTCGAAAAACTGCAGGAACTCGTCGGCCAGGATGGCGTTGCTGGGCACTTCGCACATCATCACCACCTTCAGCTCGTTCTGACCGCGTTGCAGACCCTGACGGGCCAGCAGGTCGGTGACGCGCTCGGCCTGGGCCAGCGTGCGCACGAAAGGCACCATCACCTGCACGTTGGTCAGGCCCATGTCGTCGCGCACGCGCTTCAAGGCCTCGCACTCCATGGCGAAGGCTTCGCGGAACTCCTCGCTGATGTAGCGCGCCGCGCCGCGGAAGCCCAGCATGGGGTTTTCTTCCTCGGGCTCGTAGCGGCTGCCGCCGATCAGCTTGCGGTATTCGTTGCTCTTGAAGTCAGACAGGCGCACGATGACCGGCTTGGGCCAGAAGGCGGCGGCGATGGTGGCCACGCCCTCGGCCACCTTGTCGACGTAAAAAGCGCGCGGGCTGGCGTGGCCGCGGGCCACGCTTTCCACGGCTTTTTTCAGATCGCCATCGACCTGCGGGTAGTCGAGGATGGCCTTGGGGTGCACGCCAATGTTGTTGTTGATGATGAACTCCAGCCGCGCCAGGCCGACACCGTCGTTCGGCAGTTGGGCGAAGTCGAAGGCCAGCTGCGGGTTGCCGACGTTCATCATGATCTTGGTGGCGATCGGCGGCATGGCGCCGCGCTGCACCTCGGTGACCTCGGTTTCCAGCAGGCCGTCGTAGATGCGGCCGGTGTCGCCCTCGGCGCAGCTCACCGTCACCAGGGTGCCGTCCTTGAGCAGCTCGGTGCCGTCGCCAGTGCCCACCACGGCCGGAATACCCAGCTCGCGCGCGATGATGGCGGCGTGGCAGGTGCGCCCGCCGCGGTTGGTGACGATGGCGCTGGCGCGCTTCATCACCGGCTCCCAGTTCGGGTCGGTCATGTCGGTGACCAGCACGTCGCCGGGCTGCACGCTGTCCATCTGGCTGATGTCGTTGACCAGGCGCACCGGGCCGGTGCCGATCTTCTGGCCAATGGCACGGCCCTCGACCAGTACCGTGCCCGTGCCCTTGAGCTTGTAGCGCTGCTCGGTCTTGCCCTGCTGCTGGCTCTTCACCGTCTCGGGGCGCGCCTGCAGGATGTAGAGCAGGCCGTCCTGGCCGTCCTTGCCCCACTCGATATCCATGGCGCGGCCGTAGTGCTGCTCAATGACCAGGGCGTATTGGGCCAGTTGCTCCACCTCGGCATCGGACAGCGAGTAGCGGTTGCGCTGCTCGGCCGGCACGTCGGTGGTTTTCACCAGCTTGCCGCTGGCGGCCTTCTCCTCGGGCGTGGCAAACACCATTTGGATCA
>JAIUOM010000142.1 GCA_020161215.1 Pseudomonadota bacterium | reverse complement strand
ACATCGAGCGCGTGGGTGCCGTGCGCAAGCTGCTCGGCGACGAGTTTCCGTTGATGGTCGACGCCAATCAACAGTGGGACCGCCAGAAGGCCACGCGCGCCTGTCGCGCCTTGGAGGACTTCGATCTGACCTGGATCGAGGAGCCGCTGGACGCGCACGATTTCGAGGGCCATGGCCTGTTGGCCGAGCGCTTTGACACCGCGATCGCGACCGGCGAAATGCTGACCAGCTTTGACGAGCATGCGCAACTGATTCTGGCCGGCACCGACTTCATCCAGCCCGATGCGCCGCGCGTCGGCGGCATCACGCCGTTCCTCAAGATCATGGCGCTGGGCGAGTTCAAGCAGCGCAAGCTGGCGCCGCATTTCGCCATGGAAATTCACCTGCACCTGGCGGCGGCCTACGGCATCGAACCCTGGCTGGAGCACTTCGAATGGCTGGGCCCGATGTTCAACGAGCAGATGCACCTGAAGAACGGTCGCATGTACGTGTCGGATCGCCCGGGTCTGGGCTTTTCGCTCAGCGAGCAGGCCATTCGCTGGACTTCCGAGACCGCTGAGTTCGGCAAACGCCCCTGAGCCGGCGTACGCCACACCATGAAAAAGGGCGCCCGTTCGGGGCGCCCTTTTCTTGTGGCGGCAGGAACCGGTTCAGACCGTGTAGTCCACCGCCGCCCATTCGAAGTAGGGTTTCAGATCGGCGATCAGGGCCTGGTGCAGCGGATGGAACAGGTAGGCGTCGAGCGCGGCTGCGTCGTCCACCTCGGAGTCCAGCAGATAGTCCCAGCTGATCGGGCGCACCAATTCGTTGGCGGCCACGCGCCAGGCGCGAAGGACGGGGATTTCCGCGCCCAGTTGGGTCATGCGCTCGACCAGGCGCTTTTCCAGCGCGGCATCGGGCGCGATGTCGCGCTGGCGCCGAAACATCACCACATGGCGGATCATTTCAGGCGCTCCTCAGGTGGTAGCCGCGACCGGTGTAGTCGAAGTCGACCAGCTCATTGATCTGCGTGGTCTTGTCGGCCGGCGACGCGTAGTAGGCGCGGATTTCCTGAATCTTGCCGTCCTTGAAGATGTACCACTCGGCGCCACGCAAGGCCGTGCCGTCCTTGTTTTTCCAGTGCGTCCACTCGATCATGGCCTCGGGTTTGTCGTGGCTGATCAGAATGCGTTCGATGGTCCACTGCGAGCCCAGCGTCTCGACGCACCAGATCCATTTGCGGCTGATGGTGTCGGCGCCGCGCCAGGGCACCTCGGGCAGGCCGGCCGGGAAGTAGTGCACGGCGTCGGGCGTGAAGCACGCCATCAGCGCGCCGTGGTCGGCTGCGTTGCAGGCGTCGAAGTAGCGGCGGATCAGGGCGTCGTAGTAGGCGGGGCTGTGGTTCTGGCTCATGAGGTCTCCTGGGTCAGCGGTCGGGATCAACGGGGGCAATGGGGGGGCGGCCGTCGGCCACCCACTGGGCGTGCTGGGCGCGGGTGGCCTCGCTGGGCGGGTACAGGCCCCACAGCGCTTCGCCCGCACGCACGCGCAAGGCCAGGTAGGCCTCGATGTCGTCGCGCTTTTCGCACAGATCGGCCATTTCCTCGGCCAGGTGCGCGGGCACCACGGTGATGTTGTCGCCGTCGCCGTGGATCACGTCGCCGGGGTACACCGCCACGCCGGCGCAGCCGATGGGCACCTGCAGATCGGCCACGTGGTGGTAGGCCAGGCGGGTGGTGGCGGTGACGCCGGTGCACCAGATCGGAAAATCCATCCCGGCCAATTCCACGCCGTCGCGGAAGCTGCCGTCGGTCACCACCCCGCGTGCGCCGCGCATCATCATGCGCGTGATCAGCATGTTGCCCATGGAAGCGGCGCGGCCGTCCTTGTTGCTGTCGATCACCAGCACGTGGCCGGGCTCGATCTGCTCCACGCCCACCCACTGCAGGTTGTCGATGCTGGGCGCGGTGGTGAGATTGCCGTACACGTCGACGTCCTCACGCGCCGGGATAAAGCGCATGGTATAGGCGCGGCCGGCAAAGGACTTGATCTTCTGGTTCAGCGGCTGCAGGCCGTGCAGCACCGGCTGGCGAAAGCCCTTGATGTACAGCTGGGTGGTCAGCGAACCGCTGGTGGCCTGGGCCAGGCGGTCCAGCACGCTGTCGGGCACGTGCGGGGCGGGAGGGCGCTGGGGAAGGGTTTTCAGGGGTGGGGCGTTCTTCGGGGGCATGGAGAAAGTCTCAAGATGTGGGAAGAGGCGCTCACCCCGGGCCGGGGCGCCTGCGGATTTCCATCGTAGGACGAGCAGCGGAAAAATAGAATGGTTCCCACCCGGCCGGCGCCCGCGCTCGGCCCCCGCGTACCGCCATTTGAGACAAACATGGGTCCAGCTTCCTCCGACCTGCCCCGCGGCCGTGCCACAGGCGGCGGCGACGGCACGGGCGCCTTGGACAAGGCGCTGGACGTGCTGGAAGCCATCGGCGCCGCGCCCCAGGGCCTGAGCCAGAACGAGCTGGCCGACCGCCTGAGCCTGCCGCGCACCACGGTGTACCGACTGCTGGCCACCCTGGTTGGGCGCGGCCTGGTGCGGCGCGACCCGTTGCGCAAGGTCTACTGCCTGGGCTTTCGCTGCTTTGAAATGGCGCGCCAGGCCTACGCCATGCCCGACCTGGTGGCGGCCGCCACCCTGGAGCTGCGTGCGCTGCGCGATCTGACCGGCGAGACCACCTACCTGGCCACGCTGGACGGCCGCGAGGTGATCTCGCTGGAGCGCTGCGACGGCGCGCACAGCCAACGCTCGGCCGCCGCGCTGGGCGAGCGCAAGCCGCTGCATTGCACCAGCCAGGGCAAGGCGATTCTCTCGGCCCTGCGCGCCGACGAGCGCGATGCGGTCATCCGCGACATCACCCTCAAAGCCCTGACCCCGCACAGCCTCACCGACCGGCGCCGGCTGCAGGCCGAGCTGCGCATCACCCAGGCGCGCGGCTACGCCATCGACGATGAGGAGATCGTACTGGGCGTGCGCTGCGTGGGCGCCCCGGTGATCGATGACGCGGGCGAGGTGCGCGGCGCCATCAGCGTGGCCGGGCCGGCCTGGCGCCTGACGCGCGAGCGCCTGGAGCTGCTTGGGCCCGAGGTGGCCGAAGCGGCGCGCCGCGTGGGTGCCCAGTTGCCCTCGCTGCAGGCCTCGGCCACGGCCGATGGCAGCGAGGCGGCGGTGCGGGCCGTGCCGGGGGACTGGGCGTTTCATGGCGCCCACCCGGTGGTGGCGCCGGACGGCGCCGTCTACTGGGCCGACGTGCTGGCGCCCAGCGTGCGCCGCTACGACGCGCAAGGCGACCGGCAGGTATTCGTCGCCGATGCGCCCATCGTCGGCCTGATCGCCCGGCCCGAGGCGCTGTGGGTGGTGAGTGCGCGGGGCGCCGTGCAGGTGGCGGCGGACGGGGGTGAACCGACCCCCGTGCCGTGGCCGGAAGGCACCACGCTGGCCGCGTGCGCCGACGCCACCGGCACGGTCTGGGTGGCCACCGCCTTGCCCGAGGCCGGCAGCGCCATCGGTCAGTTGCAGCCCGATGGGCGCTGCCAGGTGCATTGGCGGCTGGGCGAGCCCATCGCGGCGCTGGCGGTGTGTCCCGACGACGGCACCTTGTTTGCCACCGCGCCGCAGTCGGGCACGATCTTTCTTCTGGCCGCCGGTCAGGCCGGCGCACGGCGGCTGGCGACCGTGCCACGCGGCTCGGGCCGGCTGGGCGGCATCGCGTTCGACGACCAGGGCGGCATCTGGACGGCCTTGTGCGACGGCTGGTCGGTGGCGCGCTTCACCCACGATGGCCAGCTGGATCGCGTGATCGGCTTGCCCGTGCCCTGCGCCACCGACGTCAGCTTTCGGCGCCTGGGCGAGCGGCGCGAGCTGCTGATCACCACCCAGCGCCAGAGCGTGCCGCTGGACGCGCTGGCCACCGCCCCGCTGTCTGGCCGCCTGCTGCGGGCCTCGCTCAGCTCAGATGCGCCCCCACGATCCCCGCCAGCTTGAACATGCCGACGCTGTCGGCGCCGAAGATCGGTTTGAGCTTGGCGTCGGCGCGGATGGTGCGTTTGTCCTGCGGGTCTTGCAGCTGCTGGGCCTTGATGTAGTCCCACAGCAGCTTCATCACCTCGCCGCGGCCGAACGGCCCCTCGCCAATGACGGCGGCCAGGGCCGGGCTGGGCTTGAGCGTGCCGGCGCGCGGCGCCTTGGGCGCGGCCGCTTTCTTGGCGGTGGTTTTTTTGCCGCTTGCCGTCGGTTTTGAGGTTTTTCGGGCGTTGGTCGGCGTGGATCCTTCCTCTTTAGCTACTGATTTGGTAGCATTTCGAGTGCCCCCGGTGCGGTTCGGGAACTTGCCTTCGCGCGGCTCGAACTCGAAGATCACCTTGCCTTCCTCGGCGCTCCACGCCAGGCGCGCCTTGAAGCTGCGCCGCGTGCGCATGCTGACGAACTTGTCCAGCACATCGGTCTTGCCCTCGGCCAGCAGCTTGCGCATCTGCTCGGGCTCCACCGGCTGCTGCAGGATGATCTGGCCGCTCTTGAAGTCGCAGCTGGGCACCGGCTGGGCGGCCGTCGGCACGCTGCGCTCGCACACGTAGCTCTTGCCGAAGGCCTTCACGGCGCCGCCACACTTGGGGCAGGCGCCCAGGCTGGGCTCGGCCGACAAATCGACGATCTCGCCGGTCTGCTCGGCCTTGGCGTCGTCGCCGAAGTCGAACTCCAGCTTGAAATTGTCGTTTTCCTCGTCCTTGACCAGGGCCAGCTCGGCCACGAAGGGCCAGCCGGCCTTGCTGCGGAAGCCCTCCAGCGGGCCGATGCGGCGCTCGCGCAGGAAGGTTTCGGCTTCTTCGACGGAAAAGGTGCGCCCACCGGGCGTCTTGGTGAAGGAAAAGCCGCAAGCCTCGCTCTTGCCCGGCACACCGGTGCAGGCGAAGCGGCGGTAGTTCTCCTTGACCACGCCGCCGCAGTGCGGGCAGGGGGTTTGCAGGGTGGCGTAGTCGCCGGGCACGGTGTCGCGGTCGAACTCCTTGGCCTTGCGCACGATGCGCTCGGTCATGGCGGCGATCTCGCGCATGAAGGCCTCGCGCGACAGGCGCCCGTGCTCCATCTCGGCCAGCTTGTACTCCCACTCGCCGGTGAGTTCGGGTTTGGACAGCTCTTCCACCTGCAGCCCGCGCAGCAGGGTCATGAGCTGGAAGGCCTTGGCCGTGGGGATCATCTCGCGGCCTTCGCGCAGCAGGTATTTCTCGGTCAGCAGGCCCTCGATGATGGCTGCGCGCGTGGCCGGCGTGCCCAGGCCTTTTTCCTGCATGGCCTCGCGCAGCTCGTCGTCCTCGATCCACTTGCCGGCGCCTTCCATGGCGCCCAGCAGGGTGGCTTCGGAGTAGCGCGCCGGGGGCCGCGTCTGCAGCGCCTTGACGTCGACGTGCTCGTTGCGCACCATCTCGCCGGGCTGGACCGGCACCAGCGACTTGCCGGTCTCGCCGTCCTTCTTGTCCATCTCGGCGTCGGCTTCCTTGCCGTAGATGGCCAGCCAGCCGGGGCGCACCAGCACCTTGCCATTGCTCTGAAAGTTGTAGCTGCTGCCTTCGTGCGTGGCGGTGGTGATGCGGGTCGTGACCTGGTACTCGGCGCTGGGGAAAAACACCGCCATGAAGCGGCGCACCACCAGGTCGTACAGTTTTTGCTCGGCTTCCGATAGCGCCCCAGGCTCTTGCAGCGTGGGAATGATGGCAAAGTGGTCTGAAACCTTGCTGTTGTCGAAAATACGCTTGCTGGGCTTGACGTAGCCCTGCTCCAGCCCCGTGCGGGCGTGCGGCGCCAGGTGGCGCTGCGTGCCGGCGGCCAGCATCTCGAAGGTTTTGCGGGCCACCGCCAGGTAGTCCTCGGGCAGGTGGCGCGAGTCGGTCCGTGGGTAGGTCAGCGCCTTGTGGCGTTCGTACAGGCTTTGCGCCAGCGCCAGCGTGGTCTTGGCCGAGAAGCCGAAGCGGCCGTTGGCCTCGCGCTGCAGGCTGGTCAGATCGAACAGCGGCGGGCTGGCCTGGGTGCTGGGCCGGCTTTCCTCGCTGACGGTGCAGGACTGGCCACGCACGGCGGCGGCGATGGCCTGGGCCTGGCGCGCGTCCCAGACGCGGTCGGCGCGCTTGTCGGTGTCGTCCGGATCTTTCTTCCAGGCCGGGTCGAACCATTTTCCCGTGTAGGTGCCGGCTTCGGCCAGGAAGGTGGCGTGCACTTCCCAGTAGTCGCGCGCGACGTGGCGGCGGATCTGCTCCTCGCGCTCGACCACCACCGCCAGGGTCGGCGTCTGCACACGGCCCACGGTGGTCAGAAAGAAGCCGCCGTCGCGCGAGTTGAAGGCCGTCATGGCGCGCGTGCCGTTGATGCCGACCAGCCAGTCGGCCTCGGAGCGGCTGCGCGCGGCGTCGGCCAGGCCTTGCATCTGGCGGTCGCTGCGCAATTGCTCGAAACCGTCGCGGATGGCCTGCGGCGTCATGCTTTGCAGCCACAGGCGCTTGACCGGCTTGCCCAGGGGCTTGGCGCCGCCCGCGTACTGCTCGATCAGGCGGAAGATCAGCTCCCCCTCGCGCCCGGCGTCGCAGGCGTTGATGAGATCGGTCACGTCCTTGCGCTTGGCCTGGCGCACCACGGCGTTCAGGCGCGTCTTGGTCTTGTCGACGGGCTTCAGGTCGAAGTGCGGCGGAATCACGGGCAGGTGGGCGAAGCTCCACTTGCCGCGCTTGACGTCGTGGCTTTCCGGCGCCTGGATCTCCACCAGGTGGCCGACCGCGCTGGTGACCACGTAGCGGTCGTTCTCGAAATGTTCATCGTGTTTGTCGAACTTGCCCGCCACGGGGGTGAGCGCGCGCACGATGTCTTGCGCGACGGATGGTTTTTCAGCAATGACCAGGGTCTTCATGGGACGTCTTTAGAATCCGGCAATCCTCACGCGCGCGCACCCGCGCACGCATGCCTACGAAACCAACATAGCAAATTTTTCCGTGACCCCGAAAATTTCCGCAGAACAAGCCACCGCCGGAGGACGCCGTATCCAGGTGCGCCGCTCGGGCGTGCACGGCAAGGGTGTGTTCGCCTTGGTCGATATTCCCAGGGGCCAGCGCATCATCGAGTACCTGGGAGAAATCATCAGCTGGGACGAGGCGCAACGCCGCCACCCGCACGATCCGAACGACCCCAACCACACGTTTTACTTCCACATCGACGAGCAGCACGTGATCGACGCGTTGTATGGCGGCAACGCCTCGCGCTGGATCAACCACAGCTGCGCCCCGAACTGCGAGGCCGACGAGGACCAGGGCCGCATCTTCATCAAGTCGCGCCGCAAGATCAAGGCTGGGGAAGAGCTGAACTACGACTACGGGCTGGTCATCGACGAGCCGCTGACGGCCGAGCTGAAGGCCGAATACCCGTGCTGGTGCGGCAGTGTCGGTTGCCGCGGCACGCTGCTGTCGTCCGATCTGGAGACGGCCGAGGGCGGGCCGAAAAAGGCCGCCAAGAAAAAGAAGAAGGCCGCGCGCTGAACGCCCCTGCCATGCCCCCGACCGCCCTGAACTGGCCTCTCGCCGAACTGCGCGCCGTGCTGGCCGGGCCATGGCCGGACGCCGTGCTCGAGGCGCGGGCCGAGGTCGATTCGACCAACAGCGAGCTGATGCGCCGCATCCGCGCCGGTGACCGGCGGCCGACGCTGCTGGTGGCCGAGACGCAGACCGCCGGCCGCGGCCGGCTGGGGCGTGGCTGGCAGTGCGGCAATGGCGAGCCGGGCGGGGCGTTGGCCTTTTCCCTGGCCGTGCCCTTGGCGCCGCGCGACTGGTCGGGCCTGTCGCTGGCCGTCGGGCTGTCGCTGGCCGAAAGCCTGCACCCCGAGATCCGGCTGAAATGGCCCAACGACCTGTGGTGCCAGGGCCGCAAACTGGCCGGCGTTCTGGTCGAGACCGCCGGGGGTGGCGGGGCCAGCGAGGCGTCGCGGCAGGTGGTCATCGGCGTCGGCCTGAACATCGCTCCGCTGTCCGGCGAGGGTTTTTCCACCCTGCCGATGTGGTTGCAGGAACTGCTGCCCGGCATCGACGCGCCGTCCGCGCTGGCCCGCGTCGTCGGTCCGCTGGCCCAGGCGGTGCGCGCCTTCGCCGAGCAGGGCTTTGCCCCGCTGGCCGCGCGCTTCAACGCGCGCGACGCGCTGGGGGGCTTGCCGGTGCGGCTTTCCGACGGCACCGAGGGCGTGGCCCGGGGCGTCGACGCGCAGGGCGCGCTGCGCGTGCAGACGGCGGCCGGTGAGCGGCTGGTGCACAGCGCCGAGGTCAGCGTGCGCCCCCTGGCGACGGCGGGGGGCGGCTGATGCTGGGCCGGATCGTGCTGCTCCTGTGTCTGGCCAATGCCGGCTGGTGGGCCTGGTCGCAGGGCTGGCTGCAGCCGGTCGGTCTGGTGCCGGCGCGGCAGGCCGAGCCCGAGCGGCTGGCGCGCCAGGTCAACCCGCAAGCCCTCAATTTGCGCCCGGTTGCGCCGGACGCGCCGGACGCGCTGGCCGCGCCAGCGCCGGCCGCCGTGGCGTCCGAGCCCGCCGGCGCCGCGGCCCCGGTGGCGGCCGCCGAGCCACCGCCGGCCGCTGGCGTGTGCCTGCAGGCCGGCCTGTTCGACGACCAGCAGATCGAGGCCGTGCGCCGCGCCGCCGCCGACTTGCCCGAAGGCAGCTGGCGTGTCGAGCCGGTGCAACTGCCCGGGCGCTGGATGGTGTACATCGGCAAGCTGGCCGATGCCAACGCCGTGGCCACCAAGCGCGCCGAGGTGCGCGCGCTGGGCGTGGACACCGACCGGCCCGGCGCGGGGCTGGAGCCGGGCCTGTCGCTGGGGCGTTTTTCGACCGAGGAAGCGGCCCAGCGCGCGCTGGGCGATGTCGGCCGCAAGGGCGTGCGCACGGCCCGCGTGGTGCAGGAGCGGCGCGAATCGCCCGGCTACCTGCTGCGCCTGCCGGCCGCCGACGAGGGGCTGCGCCAGCAGCTGCCGCGCCTGCGCGAGGCGCTGGCGGGGCGGGATATTCGGCCTTGTGAATAGGGTCCACCCCCAGGCTTTGCTCGCTGCGCGATGCTGCGCCTCGTCCCTCAAGGGGGCATCGCCATGGGCCGGGGGGATCCCGGCCAGGGCGATTGCTGGGGCGGCCCGCTCCGCGGCCATTCGGATTCGGTCCGCTGAGGTGTTACCGCTGCGTTGCCGGTAGCTTGGCCTGCTCCGCGGCGATTGGGCTGGCTGCGGGGAGCTGGGGGTGAGGGTATGCTTGGCCGTCCAATGCTTGGGCGGCGCGCGCCGCCTGTTCAAACCCGGGAGACTGTCCATGACCCTGAAGCTGTACTACGCCTCCGGCGCCTGCTCGTTCGTGCCGCACACCATGCTGGAGATGGCCGGCGCCACGTTCGAGCCGGTGGCCATCAAATTGCACAAGGGCGAGCACAAAAGCCCCGAGTACCTGGCCATGAGCCCGCGCGGCCAGGTGCCGGTGCTGACCGATGGCGAGCAGGTCATCACCCAGATCGTGGCCATCATCGCCTACATCGACGCCAAGTTCCCGGAAAGCGCCTTCATCCCCAAGGACCCGCTGGGGCGCGCGCGCTTCGTGGAGACCCTGGCCTGGATGAACAACACGGTGCACCCGACCTTCACCCACATCTTCATGCCCGGCAAGTTCACCGACGACGAGGCCGCGCAACAGGCGATCAAGGGGCACAACGTGGGCCTCTACCGCAAGCTGCTGGCCGAGCTGCAGGGTCTGCTGGCCAAGGCCAAGGCGGCCGGACAGGATTGGCTGAGTGGCGTGCACTGCGGCCCGCTGGACGCCTACGCCCTGACCCTGTTGCGCTGGGGCGGCATTGCCGGCATCAACCCCGAGGACACGCCCGAGCTGTGGGCCCATGTGCAGCGCGTGGCCCAGGTGCCGGCCGTGGCGCGCGTGATCGAGCGCGAGAAGCTGCAGCTGACCCTGTACAAACCGGCCTGAGCGGCGCGGCCAGCCCGTGCCCTAGCGGGCAAAACGCAGCGTGAACAGCGCGCCCGGCGGTTGCTGGCCGGGGTGGGCGTCGTCCACCGTGACTTCGGCGCCGTGCTGGCGCGCGATCTCCTGCACGATGGGCAAGCCCAGGCCGGTGCCGTCCACGTTGGTGCCCAGCGCGCGGTAAAAGGGCTCGAAGATGCGCCCGCGCTCGGCCGCCGGCACGCCCGGGCCGTTGTCTTCCACCTGCACCGCCAGCGCGTGGCTGAAGGGGTCGCTGCGCACCCGCACCGTGACCACGCCGGGCCGCTCGGGCGTCGACGAGGTGTAGTTCACGGCGTTGTCGACCAGGTTGCGAATCATTTCCTTGAGCAGGGTCGGGTTGCCGTGCCGGCTGAGTTCGGGCGAACCCGGCTCGGGGCCCTCGTAACCCAGGTCGATCTGGTGGTCCATGGCGCGTGGCACGGCCTCGCGCACCACCTCCAGGATCAGTTGCACGATGTCGCAGGGCTGGTGCGCCAGCGCCGCGCCGCCGCTTTCGGCGCGCGCCATGGCCAGCAACTGGTTGACGGTGTGGGTGGCGCGCATGCTGGCCAGGCCGATCAGCTGCAGCGACTGCTTCAAATCCTCGGCGTCGGCGTCCTGGCGCTGGGCCAGGTCGGCCTGCATGCGCAGGCCGGCCAGCGGCGTCTTGAGCTGGTGCGCGGCGTCGGCCAGAAAGCGTTTTTGTGTGGCGATGGAGTCCTTCAGCCGGGTCAGCAGGCCGTTCACCGAGGACACCAGCGGCCCCACTTCCTGCGGCACGGCGTGCTCGTCCAGGGGCGACAAGTCGTCCGGCCGGCGTGCGCGGATGCGCGCTTCCAGCTCCGACAGCGGCTTGATGCCGCGCACCAGTGCCAGCCAAACCAGCAGCACCGCCAGCGGCAGGATGGCGAACTGCGGCAGCATCACGCCCTTGATGATCTCGGCCGCCAGCACGCTGCGCTTTTCGCGCGTTTCGGCCACCTGCACCAGGGCCGGCGCGCGCGCGCCCTCGATCGGCACCCAGACCCAGGCCATGCGCATGGGCAGGCCGCGGAACTCGGCGTCGCGCAGGGCCGGAACCTCGTTCATGTCGGTTTCGGGCTCGAACTCGCTCGGCGGCGCGGGCAGGTCGCGCTCGCCCGACAGCAGTTCGCCGCGCGCGCCCAGCACCTGGTAGTAGACGATGTCGGCGTCGTCGGCGCGCAGCAGCTCGCTGGCCGGCTGCGGCAGCGAAAACCGCGCCCGCCCGCCGGGTGCGACCTGGATGAACTGCGCCAAGGCCTGCACGTTGTAGACCAGGGCGCGGTCGAAGGGCTTGTTGGCCAGGTTCTGCGCCACCAGCCAGGTCAGCGCCAGGCTGATCGGCCACAGCAGCAGCAGCGGGGTGAGCATCCAGTCCAGGATCTCGCCGAACAGCGAGCGCTGGGTGCGCTGAAACAGCTTCATGGGTGGCGCGGCGCCAGGCGCGGCGGCGCGCCGCGGGCGGGGTCCGGCGCGCCGGCGCGGGTCATCCCGGAATCTTTTCCAGGCAGTAGCCCAGGCCGCGCACGGTGGCGATGCGGATCGGGCCCTTCTCTATCTTCTTGCGCAGGCGGTGGATGTAGA
>JAIUOM010000141.1 GCA_020161215.1 Pseudomonadota bacterium | reverse complement strand
TCGGATCTGAGTATTCACGATCAGCACGCGCTGGACTCGATTGCCGATCTGCTCAACAACCGACCCAGGCAGACGCTGGGCTGGTTCATGCCCTACGAGAGGTTCAAGCAATTCATGCAGGCCATCGAACAACAGCAAACAGCTACCATTCACTGATCAGTATTCGCTGATTCTCAATATCAATCAGCGGTGTTGCACTTCGGAGTTGAGACCGCCCTGGCATTCCCCCGGAAATCGGACCCACTCAGGAGCAGCAGCCTGCTGACGCAGCCGATCCCTCCGGGGAACATGTGTCCGACAAAGCTTGAGAGGTCCATACGCTGCATCGCGCTCCGATGGATACGGGCGAAACAACTGGAAGGGCCCGATGCTGCTTTGCGCTGTAGGCTTGTCACTCAGCTCACGTGTCTATGGGTGTCGCCTTCGCGGTATGCTGGCATGCGCCGCGATGTACTTGTCGCGCCATGATGCCATCCAGCCCTCCGCATGAGTGAAGTCAAAAGCGCCAAGCGCGTCCTCGAAATCCTGCGCTTTTTCGTGCAGGAGAAGTCGCCCGCGTCGCTGGCTCGGATCTCTAGCGCCCTGAGTTTTCCCAAATCCAGCTGTCTGGCCCTGCTCGAAACCCTGATGGCCGAGGGTTATGCCTACCAGGCCGATGGCCGCTACTACCTCACCAGCCGCTGGCTGCACGAGGCACAGGTGGTGGCCGAGCACGATCAGTTGGCGCCGCGCCTGCGCCCGACGCTGGAGCGCCTGCGGCAAAGCCTGGGCGAGACGGTGATCCTGGCCAAGCTGGCCGGCACGCGGGTGCTGTACCTGGACGTGGTGGAAGCCGACCATGTGCTGCGCTTTTCCGCGCACGTCGGCCAGGGCAAGGCGGTGCACGCCAGCGCCTCCGGCCGCGCGCTGCTGAGCACGCTGCCGCCCGATGAACTGGCCGCCCTGGCACGCACGATCGACTACCAAGCCTTCACCGCCCACACCCTGACCGATCCGCGGGCGCTGATGGCGGCGGTGGAGCGCGGGCGGCAGCGCGGCTGGCATGTCAACCTGAGCGAACACCAGGCCGACACCGTGTCCGTCGCCGTGCCCGTGCAGTTGCACGGCGTGACGGTGGCCCTGGTGGTCGGCGCCCCGACAAGCCGCGCCGCCGAACGCATCGACGACATCGGCCAGGCCCTGGCCCAGGCGGCCGCCGACATCGGCCCAGGCTGACCGACACGGGCGGCCGAGCGCGCGCCCCGGCGCCCGCGCCTCGCCACCCCACCCCGGCAACGCTCGCGGCGCCGCCGAGCAAGGCCGCGTCCCTCCACCCACCGCTCATCGACTTTCCTTGCGCCCGCACGCGCCGGGCAGGCCGGCGCACGCCTTGTCGCGCGGCATTGACAAGCCACGTTGTTCATGTTTATGATTATTCATTCACATCCATGAATAAAATAATCGATTGTCCAGAAACCCGCATCGGTTTCTCGGCGGCAGGTATTTGCAACACAGGAGATTCGCCATGTCAGGTTTGTACTTTGAGCAGTTCGAGGTCGGTCAGCGCTTCGAACACGAATGGACGCGCACGGTCACGGAGATGGACAACGTCTTGTTCAGCACCTTGACCATGAACGTGCAGCCGCTGCACATCGACGCGCATTTCTCGGCCCAGACCGAGTTCAAGCGGCCGCTGGTGAACAGCCTGTTCACGCTCGGCCTGGTGATCGGCATGAGCGTCAACGACACCACCTTCCGCACCACCGTGGCCAACCTGGGCATGGGCGAGACCACTTTTCCGGCGCCGCTGTTCGCGGGTGACACGGTCCACGTCGTCACCACCGTGCTGTCCCGGCGCGAAAGCAAGTCACGCCCCAGCGCCGGCATCATCGAGTTCGAGCACATCGGCTACAACCAGAACAATGAAGTGGTGTGCAAATGCCGCCGGGCGGCCCTGATGCACAAGCAACCGCGCAGCGCATCATGAACGGCTCGATGTTGTTCGTGCCGGCGTCGGCGCCAGACAAGTACCGCAAGGCGCTGGCCTCGCAGGCGGGTGCGCTGATCGTCGATCTGGAGGATTCGGTGGCGCCCGAGGCCAAGGCGGCGGCGCGCGCCCATCTGGCCGCCATGCTGTCCGGGCCGCGCGACAAGCCCGTCTGGGTGCGCGTCAACGACGCCTCCACCGGCCTGCTGCTGGACGATCTGGTCAGCGCCGTGCGCGCCCGGGCCGACGGCATCGTGCTGCCCAAGTGCTCCGGGCGCGCATCGCTGCTGCCGGTGGCCCACTACCTGGACGCGCTGGAAGCGGCCGAAGACCTGCCGCGCGGTGAGATGAAGATTCTGGCCATCGCCACCGAGACCGCGCGCTCGCTGTGGCACACCGGCGAGTACGTGGATTGCACGCCGCGCCTGTGGGGCCTGACCTGGGGCGCCGAGGACTTGTCGGCCGACGTCGGATCGTTCACCAACCGCGAGGACGGGGCCTACACCGCACCGTACCAGCAGGTCCGCACCCTGTGCCTGTTTGCGGCGGCCGCCGCCGGCGTCCGGGCCATCGATGCGGTCTGCGTGTCGGTCAATGAGCCGGAGCTGGTGCGCGCCGAGGCGCGCGAGGCGTACCGTGATGGCTTTGTCGGCAAGATGGCCATCCACCCAGCCCAGTTGGCCCCGATCCATGAGGCGTTCACGCCGTCCGACGAGCAGCGCCACTGGGCGCGCCGCGTGGTCGAGGCCTTCGCGCAGGCCCCGAACCAGGGCGCCTTGAGCCTGGACGGCAAGATGATCGATCGCCCGCACCTGAAGCTGGCGCGGCGCATTCTCGGGGCGGACGCATGATGGCCGGCGCACTGGAAGGTATCCGCATCGTCGACATGACCAGCGTGGGCATGGGCCCGATGGCCACGCAACTGCTGGCCGACATGGGCGCCGACGTGGTGAAGTTCGAGGCCGCCGACGGCGACGTGTTCCGCCACGTCACGCCACAGCGGCACCACGGCATGAGCCACGCCTACCTGAACCTGAACCGGAACAAACGCAGCGTGGTCCTCGACCTGAAGGATCCGGCGCAGCGCGAACGTCTGCTGCAGGCGATCGACGGCGCCGACGTGTTCGTCACCAACATGCGCGCGCCGGCCATGCGGCGGCTGGGCTTCGACCCAGACGCGCTGCTGCAACGCCATCCGCGGTTGATTCACTGCAGCTGCTACGGCTATTCGGAGCAAGGGCCCTACGCCGGCCGTCCGGCGCTGGACGACACCATCCAGGCCGCCTGCGGTCTGGCCTGGCTGCAGGGCAACGCGGGCGAGGAAGCGCCGACCTACGCCAAGACCGTGGTGGCCGACAAGGTGGTCGCGCTGTACGTGTCCAACGCCATCACGGCGGCCTTGCTGGCGCGCGAGCGCACGGGCGAAGGTCAGGCGGTCGAGGTGCCGATGTTCGAATGCATGACCGCCTTCATGGTGCCCGAGCACCTGGCCGGCATGAGCTTCGTGCCGCCCGAGGGCCCTGCCGGCTACTCGCGCCTGATGAACGAATTCCGCCGGCCGTTCCGGACCCGGGACGGCCACCTGAGCGTGGTGCCCTACACCGGCGCGCAGTGGCGGCGCTTCTTCACACTGGCCGACGCCGCCGACATGGCCGACGATCCGCGCTACGCCACCCAATCGGCGCGCAGCCGGCATTTCGGCGAGCTGTACGCGTTCGTCGAGGACATCGTGCGGCAACGCAGCACGGCCGAATGGACGGCGCTGCTGCAGGACGCCGACATTCCGTTCGCGCCGGTCAACTCCATCGCCATGCTGCTGGACGACCCGCACCTGAACGCCGTGGGCTTCTGGCGCGAGATCGACCACCCCACCGAGGGACGCCTGAAGCAGGCCGGCACGCCGATCTATTTCTCTCGCACGCCCACCAGCGTGCGCCGGCATGCGCCCGTGCTGGGCGAGCACACGGCCGAGTTCCTCGACAAGCCCTGGGCTTGATTCCCCTCACTCTTTTCTTAATTCGTGGAGACAGTCATGAAAAAATCCCTCGCGCTGCTGCTGGCGCTGTCCTTTGGCGCCACCAGCGCATTGGCGCAGTCGTACCCCGCCAAGCAAATCAAGTTCGTGGTCGGCTTTCCGGCCGGCAGCAGCATCGACGTGGTGTCGCGCATCGTGCTCGACGACATCCGTGAGCGCACCGGCGCCACCATCGTCATCGACAACAAGGCCGGCGCCCTGGGCGCCATCGGCCTGGGCGAACTGGTCAAGGCCGATGCCGATGGCTACACCCTGATGCCCAGCTCCAGCGCCACCCATTCCTCGGGCCCCTACCTGTCCAAGGCGCTGCAAAAGCTTGATCCGCAAAACTCCACCGCGCACGTGGCACGGCTGGTGCAGTTCAACGTAGCCGTGGTGACCCACACCGCCGGACGCCACAAGAACGCCCAGTCGCTGATCGCCGCCGGCAAGGCCAAGCCCGATTCGCTGGTATACGGCTACGGCTCGGGCACCGGCCAGGTCGGCGCCGCCGCCTTCGGCAAGGCCACCGGTATCCAGGCGCGCCCGATTCCCTACAAGGGCCAGCCACCGGCGCTGACCGACCTGATCGGTGGCCAGATCGACTTCGTCGCCGCCGACGTGGGCGTGCTGCTGCCCTTCTTGAAGGCCGGCACCCTGACCGCCATCACCGTGCTGTCGGACAAGCGCTCGACCCTGCTGCCGGAGGTGCCGACCGCCGCCGAGCTCGGCTACCCCGGTGCCGTCCTGGTCGGTTGGATCGGCATCGACGGCCCGGCCAAGCTGCCGGCCGAGGTGACCCATTGGTGGTCGGAGCAGATCAAGCTGACGCTGGCCACCCCGAAGGTGCAGGAGAAACTGAGCACCATCGGCATGGAGCCGGCGCCGCTGGCCGGCGACGCATTCGTGAAGTTCGTGGAGACGCAGAACGGCGTGTGGGGCAAGCACGTGCGCGCAGCCGGCATTCAAGCCGAATAAGCCCCCACGCCGCGCGCCGCCCGGAACAAGCCCCGTCAGCGCGCCGCCTGCGCCTGGGCATTCACCTGCTCGTGGTGCCGGCGCTGCTCGGCCGGCCACCGCGACTTGATCCAGGACAGCACGGCGACGATCTCGGCGTCGCTCAGCACCCCGCCATAGGCCGGCATGGCCGAGCGGTAATCGGGCTGGCCGATCACCCGCGCCAGGCCGTCCCGGGTGATGGCCAGCAGCTGCGCGTCGGGGTGGTGCCAGGTGTGACCGCTGGCGTCGTGCGGCGGAGCGGGCAGCAGACCGTCCGGGCCGCGCTCGCGCCAGTTCGGCTGGCCCTCGCCGCGCACGCCGTGGCAGGCGGCGCAGTGCGTGGCGTACAGGCGCTGGCCCTCGGCCACCAGGGCGGGATCATCGGGACGCAGCAAGCTGGCGGTGGGCGGCAACGGGCGGCTCCACCACCATCCGAGCGCGGCCAGCCCGGCCAGCAACAAGGCCCCAAGCGCCACCCCCACGCGGCGGCGCCGGGCCTCACGCCTGGGCAAACCCCAGCACCACGCGCCGCGTGCGGGCGCTCTTCTTCTCGATCTTGGTGACCACCACGGCGCCGATCTCGGCGGTGTTGACCACGTGGGTGCCACCGCAGGGCTGCAGATCGATCAGTTCCGCCCCTGCGTCGGCCCCGCCGATGCGGATGGTGCGCACCGTGCCGCTGCCGCGCGGCGGCTGCACGCTCATGCTCTTGACCAGCTCGGGGCGCGCGTCCAATTCGGCGTCGGTGACGCTGCCTACCCGCACCGGCAGCCCGGCCGCCACCAGGCGGGCCAGGCCAGCGCTGAGCTGCTCCTTGTCGAGCGGCTCGGTCATGTGGAAGTCGAGCCGCGCGTAGTCGGGCGTGATCGAGCAGCCGTCCACCGGCTCCCGCACCAGGTGGCACAGCAGGTGCGTGGCGGTGTGAAACCGCATCAGGCGCTGGCGCCGGGCGCTGTCGATGCGCGCGGTGACGGCATCACCAACCTTCAATTTTGATAGCAACTCTGGATTGTCTGGTGCCGGCAAATGGCAGATTCGACCCGTGGGTTGGCCGTCTTCGCCCTTTTCCTTACGGGTGTCGGCAATGGGCAGCTCACCGCCCTGCGGCGGCAGCAGCCACCCGGTGTCGCCGGCCTGGCCACCGCCCAGGGGGTAGAACACGGTGCGGTCCAGCACCACGCCCTGTTCGGTCACCGCCAGCACGCGCGCCGAGCAGTGGGTCAAGGTGGCGTCGGTGCGAAAGAGTTCTTCGGTCATAGGTCACATGGTAGTGGCTCCGGCGCCACGGTCTGGCCGCAAGCCGGGCGCGGACACGTAACATGACCAGGCCATGCCCCAACGCAGCCCCTCTCCCACGCGCTCGCGCCAGTGGTCCGACCTGACCACCGCCGATTTCGACTCCATCGACCGCTCGCGCGCCATCGCGGTGTTGCCCCTGGGCGCCACCGAGCAGCACGGGCCGCACCTGCCGCTGTCGGTGGACGCCAACCTGGCGCACAGCATGGTCGAGGTCAGCGCCGGCCACCTACCGGCCGATCTGCCGGTGCTGTTCCTGCCCGTGCTGCGCCTGGGCCACAGCCCCGAGCACGCGGCCTTCGCCGGCACCTTGAGCCTGAAGGCCGAGACCGTGATCCGCCTGTGGACCGACATCGCCGAGAGCGTGCTGGCCAGCGGCGTGCACAAGCTGGTGCTGTTCAACGCCCATGGCGGCAACGTCGGCCTGATGGACGTGGTGGCGCGCGAGCTGCGTGCGCGGCTGGGCATGCTGGTGTACGGCGTGAGCTGGTTCAACCTGCCGCTGCACACGCCCGACGGGCGCGACGTGATGGCGCGCTTCTCGGCCGAGGAGCTGCGCTTTGGCGTGCACGGCGGGCAGTTGGAAACGGCCATGATGATGGCGCTCAAGCCGCGTCTGGTGCGCCAGGCGAAGCTGCAGAACTTCGCCTCCACCTCGCAGCGGCGCGCGCGCGAATTCCCCATCCTGGGCAACGGCAAGAGCGCCAAGCTGGCCTGGGCGGCGCAGGATCTGAACCCGGAAGGCGCCGCCGGCGACGCCGCCTCGGCCACGCTGGAGGACGGCCTGGCCCTGGTCGACGCCGGCGGGCGGGCGCTGGCCCAGCTGCTCCAGGAAATCGACCGCCTGCCGCCCGATACGCTGCGCGGCACGCGCGCCTGAGGCTCAGACGAGCGCGGGCAGCCGGATGTCGGCCGTGCCCACGCACAGCGGGCGCGGAAACTCGCGCGTGGTGTCGATGCAACCGCCTTCGGCGTACACGCCCTTCGGGTCGCGCGGGCGCTGCATGCGCGCCAGCACGGTGGCGCGGCGGCCCGCGTCGTCCAGGGTGGCCTGGGTATGGCGGTCGACCAGGGTTTCGTCCATCGTCGGCTCGCCCTCCGGGTCGGCCACCACGCCGTCGCGCCAGTGGTGGATCTCCACGCACTTGCCCTCGAAGTCGTAGGGCTGCTCCCGCTTCCAGAAGTTGGAGAACTGGCCCGCGCCCAGGTAGATGACCCAGGACCCCTCGTAACCGGCGATGTCGGCCGAGCGCTCATCGGGGTTGCGGAACCACACGCGGTCGCCCGGCACGTAGTAGCGCGGCGGAATCGGCCGCTCGGCACTGCCGTACTCGGTCAAGAACACCTCGTGAAACTGGCCCGAGCGGATGGCGCGGCGGCGGCTGTGCTCGGCGATGGCCTGCAACAGCGCCGGGTTGCGTTCGGCCAGCTCCTGCGCCAGGCCCAGCAAGATCACGTATTCCGTGGCGCGGTAGCAGGAGAAGTCGTAGCGCCGCCCGGTGGCCTCGGGCTGGGTGGCGGCGCGCAGCGCGGCGATCAGGCATTGGCCGGGTTTCAGCAAAAAGCCGTGCTGATCGCAGTAGTGCCAGTACTCGGGCGGCCGTTCCGCCGCCGCGGTGTCAAAAGCCAGCGCCGTGCGCCGCGCCGCCTGGGCGATGCGCGCACGCACCCCGACCGCGGCCTCCAGCTCCTCGAAGCTGTCGAACACCAGCGCCTGGGGTGCGGCCAGCAGGGCCAGGACGATCTCGCGCCGCAGATCGGCCGGGGAGCCGGACGCATCCAGCGCCAGCGTGCGCGCCAGCCCCAGGGTGTCGAAGCCGGGCGCCCAGCGCACCAGCCCCTCATCGGCCAGCGCCGCGCACACCAGGGCGCCCTGCGCGTCGCTGCTCAGGTGCAGCCGCGCCTGCTGGGCCAGCCCGAACCGGCTGAGCCAATCGCACAGGGCGGCGTACAGCGCGCTGGGCGCCTGCGCCGCCCGCGCCCGCACGTGCACGCCCTGGGCCAGGGCGGGCCTGGCGTCGTGTGTCGGGGGCGGGCAGGCCGGCATGGCGGCAGTGTCACGGCCACTCCCCGCGCCGGCCATTGGGAAAAACGCGGTTCATGCCAAAAAGCGCTCAAAAATACCAAACCGTTCGCGTGGAACTTGAACGCCCTTTGTGGAGGAGCGCCCGTCGGTATCAGGCGCTCAGCGCGACGGCATGCGCCGGCTGGCGTTGGTGTTCAGGAAACGCTCCGCTGGCGGCGGCCTGCCAATTCAAATGGCCGCGGAGCAGGCCAGCCCAGGGGCCGCCGCGCACGGCCGCTCCGAAGCGGCCGGCCCGCCCCCTGGGGGGAGGCGCCGCAGGCGCTTCGGGGGGGGTCATCATGCATACGTCAACCAATCCCGGTACGGCTCGGTGTCCAGGTGCGGCAAGGTGTTGTAGGTCAGCAGCATGTGGCGTTTGGGCGTGAACGCGAATTCCGTCACGGCCGTGTTGCGGATGCGCATGTTCAGCTCGATGGTCGATTCCGGCGGCGTGGCCAGCACGTGACCCACCGCAGTGGCAATGGGGCCGCCACTGGACACCAGCAGCACGTCGCCACGGCTGTGGGCGCGCACGTGCTCCAGCGCGCCGACCACGCCCGCCACGAAATCGGCGTAGCTCGGCATGCCGACCGGCGCCACCTCGCCATGCATCCAGCGCGTGAGGCCCTCGCGCAACAGCCGGAAATGCAGACGGTACAGCTCGGGCGTGTCGGGCTTGGGCAGGGGTTCGGGGTGAACCGCGTGGATCACGGCGTGGCTGTCGTATTCGTTCAGCCCGGGCCAGAGCAGGTGCGGCATCGGCTCGGCGGCCACGTCGGCGGCCTGCGCCAGGGTGCGCGGGGTGGGCTGCGCCAGGCCGGCGCCCTCGGCGATGGCCGCCCAGGTCTGGCGCTGGCGGCGCAGAGTGCCGGTCAGCACCGCCTCGAAGCGCAGCCGCCCCCCGAAGCGCTCACGCAGGTACTGGCCCAGCCGCAGGCCCTGGCGCTGACCCAGCGGGCTCAGCTGGTCGTAGTCGTCGGCGCCAAAACTGGCCTGGCCGTGGCGCACGAGGTAGAGGGTTCCCATGCGGGCATTGTGCGGGGTGGCGCGGGAGAGGGCAGGTCAAGCGCGTGACAGGCGGCAAGTGGCCGAACCCCTGTTTTCAGATCAAATAACCCCCAGGCCGGCGCCCATTCATCCTGATATGCTAGCTTTTTTGTAGCACACCAGCCATCACCTGGCGGTCCACGTTGGCGCCGGTCAGGGCCAGGCCGACGCGCTGCCCGCGCAGCGCGGGGCGCTCTTGCAGCGCGGCGGCCAGGGCGGCGGCGCCGGCGCCCTCGGCCAGGTTGTGGGTGTCGGTGTAGAGGGCGCGCATGGCGGTGGCGATCTCCTCGTCGTCCACCTGCACCACATGGTCCAGGCCGCCGGCCAGCACGGCCAGGGCCTGCGCGTCGGCGCGGCGCACGGCCATGCCGTCGGCCAGGCGGGTGGTGACGGCGCTTTCCACCACCCGGCCGGCGGCCAGCGAGTCGGCGTAGGTGGTGGCGTGGCGGCTGACCACCCCGACCAGGCGCACGCCATGGCCCAGCGCGCGCTTGGCGGCGATGGCCGCGCAGGCGCCCGACCCCAGGCCGATGGGCACGTAGGCCCACTGCAGATCCGGCACGACGCGCAGCCATTCCCACCAGTAGGTGGCCACGCCGCGCACCAGGTCGATGTGAAAGCTGGGCACCATCAGGGCGCCGCGCTCCTGGGCCAGCTGGCGCGCGTGGTCGGCGCTGGCGGTGAAGTCGTCGCCGTGCTCGATGAGCTGCACGCCCAGGGCGCGCATGGCGGCGTTCTTTTCCACCGAATTGCCGCGCGGCACCACGATGGTGCAGCGCACGCCGTGGGCACGCGCGGCCCAGCCGATGCTCTGGCCGTGGTTGCCGCGCGTGGCGCTGAGCACCTCGAGCGGCAGCGCGCCGCGCCGGGCCAGGGCGTCGAAGAAGGTCAGCCCGCCACGGATCTTGAACGCCCCCACGGGCGTGTGGTTCTCGTGCTTGACCCAGCACTCGGCGCCCAGGCGCTCGGACAACAGCGCCCAGCGGTACTGCGGCGTGGGCGGAAATTCGCGGTAAACCACCTCGGCGGCGGCCTCCAGATCGGCCAGCGTCAATTCCAGTGCGTTCATCCGGGGCTCCGTTTTTCGGCCAGCAAGCGCAGGGCCAGGGCCGCCAGCACGCCGCCCATCAGCCAGCGCTGCGCGGCGATCCAGCGCGGGCTGCGGTTCAGAAAGCGCGCGGCCTGGCCGGCGAACAGCACCAGCAGCCCGTTGACGGCGGCGCTGATGGCGATTTGAATGGCCCCCAGCAGCAGGCACTGGGCCAGCCAGTGGCCGCGCTCGGGGTGCAGGAACTGCGGAAAGAACGACAGGTAGAACATGGCCACCTTGGGGTTGAGCAGGTTGGTCATGAAGCCCATGGCGAACAGCTTGCGCGGCCCGTCGGGCGGCAACGCGCGCGGCTGAAACGGCGCCGCCCCGCCGGGTTTCAGAGTTTGCCAGGCCAGCCACAGCAGGTAGACGGCGCCGAGCACGCGCAGCGCGTCGAAGGCCACGGGCACGGCCAGCAGCAGGGCGGTGAGGCCCAGCGCCGTCCCCAGCAGGTGCACGATGAAGCCCAGCACCACGCCGGCCAGCGACAGCAGGCCGGCGCGCGGGCCCTGCGTGAGGCTGCGCGAGACGCAATACACCATGTTCGGCCCGGGCGTCAGCACCAGGGCCAGCGCGGCCAGGGAGAACAGCAGCAGCTCGCGCGCGCTGAACATCACTCTGGCGCCGACGACAGGCGCAGTGTGCCGCGCGGCGTGAGCAGCGTGGCGTGCAGGGCCGGCGTGGGCGCCGGCACCACCGGCACGTCGCCCAGGTCGATGGCGGTCAGCGCCTGGCGCAGCGCCTCGGCGCGCGGGTGGTGCAGGCTCCAGCGCTGCAGCACCACGCCACTGGCGGGCAGGCGCGCGGCGGGGTGCACGTCGCCCCATTCGATCAGGGTCGGCAGGCCGCCGTCCATCAGGCGTCGGCCGTCGGGACGCACGGTGATCTGCCAGCCCAGCAGGCCCTCGGGCGTCATGCGGCTGGCGCGCAGCACATCGCCGCGGTCGATGTCCAGCCCGGCCAGGCGCGCCGAGGCGGCCTGCAGATCGGGCACGCGCGCCACCCAGTGCACCAGGCGCGGCCCCTGCGCGCGCACCTGGGTGCGCAGGGTTTCATCGTCCATGTCGAACCAGCGCCGCCGACCGACGCTCAGGCCGCGCGGCTCGGCCGCCGGGTTGATGGCGATGATCTCCAGGTAGGCGAGCGGAAAACCGCCGCCGCCCAGGGCCAGCAGGCGGTTGTGGGTGCCAAACAGCGGGTGCTCGCCGCCCGGCGCGGGGGTCACGCCCA
>JAIUOM010000140.1 GCA_020161215.1 Pseudomonadota bacterium | reverse complement strand
GGCCGAATTCAGTCGCGGCCTGTCGCAACGCTGGATGCGGCAAGCGCACGCCCTGCTGGGGCAGCAGGCTCAGACGGTGTGGGGCTCCTCGCGGCGCATCGTCAAGACCCTAGCCAGCCGGCAAGGCGCCGCACCGGTCCTGGTGCGCAACGGCACCGTGACCTGGAAAGAATCGGCACCCACGCCCGACATGCCGGGCATCGGCCAAGCCAGCCACGCCGACGCCCCGCTGGTGCTGGGTTATGTCGGCACCATTGCCCGCTGGTTCGACTGGCCCTTGCTGCTGGCGCTGGCCAGGGCACTTCCCGAGGTCCGTTTCGAACTCGTCGGCCCGGTGGAAGGCGCCGTCCCGCGCGGCCTGCCGTCGCATGTACGCCTGCACGGGCCCGTGCCCCATGAACAGGTCTTTCCACTGATGCGCAGGTGGCACGCCGGCCTGATTCCGTTTCGGCACGACGCCCTCACGGCATCGGTGGATCCGGTCAAGTACTACGAATACCGTGCCTGCGGCCTGCCGGTGCTGGCCACCTTGTTCGGTGAAATGCCGGAGCACGCACGCCAGGACGATGGCGTCTGGCCGCTGGAAACCCTGGTGGCGGCGGAGCTGCCCGAGCGCCTGCACCGTTGGCACCGCAGTCTGGCCGAGCGCCACGCAGTGGGCCTGCCGTTGGCCCCACCGTTTCTGCGGCAGGCCACCTGGGCCGCACGCTTTGACGCCGGGGCGTGCGCGTGCGGCTGGCTGTGACGGCAGTCCCAGGCGCTGCACCTACTCAGCGCTGCGTCCACGCCCCCGGTGTCAGCCACGGCCCCTGGTACGGGCCATGGCCGATCAATTCGAGGTGTGCGAAGGGGTCCACCCACTCGTACACATAGCGCGCCTGCTGACACAGCAGGTACACGCCCACCCGGTAACGCCCCTTGTTCAGCGGCAGATCGGTCAGATCAAAGCCGATGCTGGCGTGGCCTTGAGCGTCTCGGGCCTGGATCGCGCCGGGTGGCGAGAACGTGGAACCGATAATCTTGCCGGTGTCGGACGAGATCACCACCGCCGCACGCGGCTGCGGCTCCTGCTCGCTGACCTGCAGGTGAACATCCACCTCCAGGCGGCTGCGCCCGCTTTCGCCGCGCAGTTCCTTGCCGGCCACGCCGTCCAGCCGCACCTCAGCCCGCACCAGCCGCACCAGCTCCGGCCGCGCCGCCGTCACCAGGCCGTCGAGCGGTTCGCTGGTGCTGTCGGCTTGCCGGTCGGCTGCCGGCGTCGGCGCGGATCGGTTCAGCCCGTCCAGGAATTCTTGGTAGGTGCCGACCACCGAGGTGGTGGGCCCAAACTGGCGCATCCGGCCTCGGTCCAGCCACAGCGTGCGCTCGCAGAACAGGTCGACATGAAACAGCGCATGCGAGCACAGCAGCAGCGCCGTGCCCTGCTCACGCAGCTGCATGACGCGGTCGAACGAACGCTTGGCAAACACGCCATCGCCCACCGACAAAGCCTCGTCGACGATCAGGATGTCGGGATCGACGCTGGTGGCGACCGAAAACGCCAGCCGCACCTGCATGCCGCTGGAATAGGTCTTGACCGGCATGTCCAGGCTGTCGCGCAGGCCGCTGAATTCGATGATGCCCTCCAGCCGTCCGGCCACCTGTTCGCGGGTCAAGCCCATGGTGGCGGCGTACAGGTAGATGTTCTCGCGGCCCGTCGCCTCGGGGTTGAAGCCCGAACCCAGCTCCAGCAACGCCGCCACACGTCCGCGCGAATGGACCTGGCCATGGCTCGGCGTCAGGGTACCGGCGGCCAACTGCAGCAAAGTGGACTTGCCGGCGCCATTCAGCCCCACGATGCCCAGCGACTGGCCAGGCCATACCTCGAAGCTGAGCGGGTGCAGGGCCGCGTGGCCACCCTCCCCCGCGGGATGGCTGCCGCGCAGATGGCTCCACAGCTGGCGCAGCGGCGTGCGTGACGGCGGGTAGGTCTTGCCGGCCTCGGCGAAGTTCAGAATGGGATCAGAGGACATCGGCAAACCCCGGTTGCACGCGCCTGAAAAACCAGGCCGCGCCGGCCAGCAGCGCACCGGCGATGGCCATGTGCAGCAGCCACGGACCGAGCGCTGGCGTCAGTCCGTGCATCAGCGCCCCACGCGCCACCTCGGCGGCCCAGGCCAGAGGATTGGCCTCGACCAGCCAGCGCATGCCGCCTGGCACCAGCGAGGCGGGGTAGAAAATCGGTGTCAAGAACAACAGCAAGCTGCTGACCGATGGCGCCAAATGCCCAACGTCGCGCAGGTAGATGCCGGCCGCGCCCAACAGCCAGGCCAGCGCCAACGCATACACCGCCAGCGGCAGCAAGTACAGCGGCAAGAGCGGCGCCTGCCAGAGCGCGGCCCACCCCCCGCCCTGCCAAGCCGCAAACGGCACGGCCACCAGCAAGGTCAGGCCCAGCTGCACGGCCGCGGCCCCCACCACCACGGCCGGCAACAGGGTCAACGGAAAGCGCACCTTGGTCACCAGGTACGGGTAACTCCAGATGCTGCCCGGGCTGCGGTTGATGACGTCGGCGATGAAGGTGTACAGAGCCAAGCCGATCAGCACTTGCAGGCCGTATTCGGTGGCCGAACCGTCGCCCGATGGCCAGCGCACCTGGAAGAAGCGGTAGAACACCAGGGTGAACAGCAGGATGTGGACGATCGGCTGCAACACCAGCCAGCCGGTGCCCAGGGCCGAACTTCGAAAGCGCAGGCGCAGCTCGCGCAGCAGCCACTGCCGGTACACATAGATCCACTGCCGCATGGGAAAGAAAGGACTCCGGAGAACACTCAGCGCCGAAACGGCGAATGAGACAATTGAGGGATCATGACCATCCAAGCCACATTGAAGGCCGTGTGGCGCAAGCTGCCACTGTCCGCCGCGCGCAAGGCGCGCCTGAGAACCTGGCTGGCACGGCACGGCTGGCTCCCGGGCACGCTGGCCCATGTCACGCCGACGGCCGAACCCGACCACCCCACCGTCGCCTGGCAACGGCAGTGGCTTCTGCCTCCGCCGCGCGGCACGTCGATCGGTCGACGAGACTGGATTATCTTCGGAATCCTGGGCTGGAATTTCCGCATCCAGCGCCCGCAGCATCTGGCGCGTGAGTTGGCGCGTTCCGGTGACGCGGTGTTCTACATCGAACCCGACTTCGTGCCCAGCCAGGAGCCCGGCTTCTCGTTGCGGCAGATCGACCCCGATCTGCCGCTGTTCGCCGTCAAGCTGCATCTGACCGAGGCGCCAGCGATCTACTTTCAGGGCGCCGGTCCGGCGCAGTTGGCGCAACTGCGCCAATCCATGGCGGCATTGCTGGCGCGCCGCGGCATCCTGGCCTGCACGGCGGTGGTGCAGCATCCGTACTGGAGCCCCCTGGCCGACACCCTGCCCAACGCGCTGTGGGTGTACGACTGCATGGACCACCACGAAGGTTTCGGCGGCATGCCGGACGACCTGCTGGCGTTGGAACACGCCTTCATGGCACGCGCCGACGCGGTGGTGGTGACCTCCGACTGGCTGCGCGACTGGGCCATCGGCCAAGGGCGCACCGAGGTCGAGGTGGTGCGCAACGGCTGCGATTACGCGCACTTCCACGCCCCGGTCGGCGCGCCCTATCGTCCCGCCGATGGCCGTCGCGTGATCGGCTACTTTGGCGCCATCGCCGAATGGTTCGACGTGGAGCTGGTGCTCAAACTGGCGCGGCGCTTCACCGACTGCGAGATCGTGCTGATCGGCGGCGACACGGTGCAGGCTGGCAAGCGTCTTTCCGTCCTGCCCAATGTGCGCCTGCTGGGCGAACGGCCCTATGCCGAGCTGCCGCACCACCTGCACGGCTTCGACGTCTGTCTGTTGCCGTTCCAGCGCATCCCTCTGACCCTGGCGACCAACCCGGTCAAGGTCTACGAATACCTGTGCGCCGGCCGCGAGGTGGTGTGCATCGACCTGCCGGAGATCGCCCAGTTTGGTGATCTGGTGCGCCGCGCCGACAGCCACGAGGCCTTTCTCGACGCGGTTGGACAGGCGCTGGCGCAGCCGGCTGATGCCGCTCGGCGCGCCGAGCGCCAGGCCTTCGCCCAGCGGCAGACCTGGGCCGTGCGCGCCGAGCAGTTGCGCCAAGTGGTTCAGGAGCGGGCCGCACGGCTGCCGTCGGTCAGCATCGTGGTGCTCACCTACAACAACTGGGCTTACACCCAGGCCTGCCTCGGCAGCCTGTTCGCCCGCACCGACTACCCCGGCCCCTGGGAAGTGGTGGTCGCCGACAACGCCTCCAGCGACGAAACCGTGCCCAGACTGCGCGAATGGGCAGCGCGGGAACCACGCATGAAGCTGGTGCTCAATGCCAGCAATCTGGGCTTCGCGGCAGGCAACAACACCGGGCTGGCCGCGGCCTCCGGCGACTACCTGGTGATGCTCAACAACGACACCGTGGTCACGCGCGGCTGGCTGCTGACCCTGCTGCGGCACTTTCAGCGCGACCCCGAACTGGGCCTGCTGGGCCCAGCCACCAACCATATCGGCAACGAATCGAAGGTGGACGTGTTCTACACCGAGCTGGCCGACATGCCCTCGGCCGCGCGCGCCTGGACGTTGCCGCGCATGGGCCGGCTGTACCCGATGGACACGCTGGCCTTCTTCTGCGTGATGCTGTCGCGCCAGGTGTTCCAGCGCGTCGGCCCCATGGACGAAACCTTCGGGCGCGGCTTCTTCGAGGACGACGACTACTGCCGCCGCATCGCCGAGCTGGGCCTGCGCATGGGTTGCGCCGACGACGCGCTGGTGCACCACCGGCTGTCGGCCAGCTTCGACAAGGTGGACAATGGCGAACGCAAGGCCTTGTTCGAACGCAACAAGGCCTACTACGAATCGAAGTGGGGCCCTTGGCAGCCCCACGGCTATCGACCCGCGCCAGGGCTGGCCCTGCAGCCGTCCGCGGGATCACCGGGACATTCGTCATGAAGTTGTTGACCGTTTTCGGCACCCGCCCAGAGGCCATCAAGATGGCCCCCCTGGTCAAGGCCCTGGCCGCCGACCCGAACTTCGAGGCCCGCACCTGCGTCACCGGCCAGCACCGGCAGATGCTCGATCAGGTGCTGGAGCTGTTCGAGATCCGGCCCGAATACGACCTGGACATCATGCGCCCGCGCCAGACGCTGGCCACCATCACCAGCAGCATTCTGTTGCGCGTCAGCACGGTGCTGGAGGAATTCCAGCCCGACCTGGTGCTGGTGCACGGCGACACCTCCACCACCCTCAGCACGGCGTTGGCCTCGTTCTACCAGCGCGTGGCGGTGGGTCACGTGGAAGCCGGCCTGCGTACCGGCAACCTGTACTCGCCCTGGCCCGAGGAGGCCAACCGTACGCTGACGGCGCGGCTGGCGAAATGGCATTTCGCACCCACCGCCGAGGCGCGCGACAACCTGCTGCGCGAGGGCGTGCCCGCGGACAGTATCGAGGTCACCGGCAACACCGTCATCGACGCCCTGCTGCTGACGCGCGACAAGCTGCGTGGCGATGCCGGTCTGCGGGCCGAGCAACAGGCGCGCTTCAACTTCCTGCGCCCCGATGCCCGCATGGTGCTGATCACCGGCCATCGGCGCGAGAACTTCGGCGGCGGCTTCGAGCGCATCTGCAATGCCATCGCGCACGCGGCGCGCCAGTACCCGGAGGTGGATTTCGTCTACCCCGTGCACCTGAACCCAGGCGTGCGCGAGCCGGTGCACCGGCTGCTCGACGACCGGCGCAACATCCACCTCATCGAGCCGCTGGACTACCTGCCCTTCGTCTACCTGATGCAGCACAGCCACCTGATCCTGACCGACTCCGGCGGCATCCAGGAAGAAGCCCCGGCGCTGGGCAAGCCGGTGCTGGTGATGCGCGACACCACCGAGCGCCCGGAGGCCGTGCAGGCCGGCACCGTGCGCCTGGTCGGCACCAGCGAGCAGGCGATCTGCGCCGGCCTCACCGAGCTGCTGGACAACCCGGTCAGCTACGAGGCCATGGCTTTCGCCCACAACCCCTATGGCGATGGGCAGGCCACGCAGCGCATCGTCGAGTACTTGCGCGGCCACGCCCGGCAATTGCGCCAGCACCGCCGCGCGCCAGGCCCGCAATAACCTGCGCCGAGCCGTCTTGGCCCCAGGGCCGGCTCAGGCAAACACTTCGGCCCGCGCCAGCGGCAGGCCTTGCGCGTCCTTGGCCGACAGCAAGGGGGCGCCCTCCAGGCGCCAGTCGATGGCCAGGGCCGGATCGTTCCAGAGGATGCAGCGTTCGTGCTCGGGGGCGTAGAAATCTGTGGTTTTGTAGAGAAAGTCGGCGCTTTCGCTCAACACCACGAAACCGTGCGCGAAACCCGGCGGCACCCACAGCTGGGCCTGGTTGTCCTCGCTCAGTTCGGCGCCAACCCAGCGCCCGAACGTGGGCGCGCCGCGCCGAATGTCCAGCGCCACGTCGAACACGCGACCGCGCGCCACGCGCACCAGCTTGCCCTGCGGCTGGCGGACCTGGTAGTGCAGCCCGCGCAGCACGCCGCGCGCGCTGCGGCTGTGGTTGTCCTGCACGAAGTGGTGGCGGGTGCCGGTGGCGGCGTCGAAGGCACGCTGGTTAAAGCTCTCGAAGAAAAAGCCGCGCGCGTCGCCAAACACCTTGGGCTCGATCAGCACCACCTCGGGGATGGCCAGGGGCGTGGCGCGCATCAGTACACCTTTTCCTTCAGCAGGCGCAGCAGGTATTGGCCATAGCCGCTCTTGGCCAGGGGTTCGGCCAGGGCCAGCAGGTGCCCGCTGTCGATCCAGCCACGGCGCCAGGCGATTTCCTCCGGGCAGGCGATCTTCAGGCCCTGGCGGTGCTCCAGCGTGGCGATGAACTGGCTGGCCTCCAGCAGGCTGTCGTGCGTGCCGGTGTCCAGCCAGGCGTAGCCGCGGCCCATGATCTGCACGTTCAGCTGGCCCAGACGCAGATAGGCGTCGTTGACGGCCGTGATCTCCAGTTCGCCGCGCGCGCTGGGCTGCACCGACTTGGCGATCTCCACCACCTGCCGGTCGTAGAAGTACAGGCCGGTAACGGCGTAGTTGCTCTTCGGGCGGGCCGGTTTTTCCTCGATGGTGAGGGCCTTGCCGGCGCGGTCGAACTCCACCACGCCATAGCGCTCGGGATCGTGCACGTGGTAGGCGAACACCGTGGCGCCCTGGGCGCTGGCGTCCGCGCGTGTCAGCAGCGGCTCGAAATCGTGGCCGTAGAACAGGTTGTCGCCCAGCACCAGGGCGCTGGGGTGATCGCCGACAAAGCGCTCACCGATGAGAAAGGCCTGCGCCAGACCGTCGGGGCTGGGCTGCACGGCGTACTGCAAGGCCACGCCCCACTGGCTGCCGTCGCCCAGCAGCTGCTGAAAACGCGGCGTGTCCTGGGGTGTGCTGATGAGCAGGATGTCGCGGATGCCGGCCAGCATCAGGGTGGACAGCGGGTAATACACCATGGGCTTGTCGTACACCGGCAGCAGCTGCTTGCTCATGGCCAGCGTGGCCGGGTGCAGACGGGTGCCGGAACCCCCGGCGAGAACAATACCTTTGCGTGCGGTCATGGGTCTGGGAACAGGTTCAGAGGGTCTCGGCCAGCATGCGCCGCACGCCATCTTGCCAGGGCGGCAAGCGCAGCCCAAAGGCGGCCTGCAGGGCGCGCGTGTCCAGCCGGGAGTTGAGCGGGCGACGGGCCGGGGTGGGGTAAGCGCTGGTGGCGATGGGCAGCGTTTCGGTTGCTTTTATTTTGATAGCTTGTTGAGCTTTTTTGGCGGTCTCCAGCACGTAATTTGCATAGTCAAACCAGGTGGTCTCGCCGGCCGCGGCCAGGTGGTACAGGCCGGCCTTCTCGGGCTGTTGGCGCACTTGCGCGATGGCCTGGGCGCTGACGTCGGCGATCAGCTCGGCGCCGGTCGGCGCGCCCCATTGGTCGTTGATCACCGTCAGGCGCTCGCGCTCGCCGGCCAACCGCAGCATGGTCTTGGCGAAGTTGCCGCCGCGCGCGGCGTACACCCAGCTGGTGCGCAGAATCAGGTGCCTGCCGCCGGCGGCGCGGATGGCCCGCTCGCCCTCCAGCTTGGTCTGGCCGTACACGCTCAAGGGGTGGGTGGGCGCGTCCTCGGTCCGGGGCGCGTCGCCGCTGCCGTCAAACACATAGTCGGTGCTGTAGTGCACCAACAGCGCACCCAGGGCTGCCGCCTCGCGCGCCAGCACGGCGGGAGCCTCGGCGTTCAGGCGGTGCGCCAAATCGGGCTCGGACTCGGCCTTGTCCACCGCCGTGTGCGCGGCGGCGTTGACGATCACCGTCGGCCGCACGGCGCGCACGGTGGCGGCCAGGCCGTCCAGGTCGCTCAGCTCGCCCACCAGGCCGGCCGCGCCCCGGCGGTCCAGCGCCACCAGCTCGCCCAGCGGCGCCAAGCTGCGCTGCAGCTCCCAGCCAACCTGCCCATTGCGGCCCAGCAGCAGAATCCTCATGCCGCCCCGCCCTGCGCGTACTGCGCGGAAATCCACTCGCGGTAGGCGCCGCTTTGCACGTCCCGCACCCAGTCCGGGTGGGCCAGGTACCAGGCCACGGTCTTGCGGATGCCGCTGTCGAAAGTCTCGGCCGGGCGCCAGCCCAGCTCGCGCTCGATCTTGCGCGCGTCGATGGCGTAGCGGCGGTCATGGCCAGGGCGATCCGCCACGTGGGTAATCTGGGCGCGGTAGCTCTGGCCATCGGCGCGCGGCGACAACTCGTCCAGCAGATCGCAGACGGTGTGCACGATGCTCAGGTTGGCCTTTTCGTTCCACCCGCCCACGTTGTAGGTCTCGCCGACCCGGCCGGCCTCCAGCACGCGCCGGATCGCGCCGCAGTGGTCACTCACGTACAGCCAGTCACGCACCTGTTGGCCGTCGCCGTACACCGGCAGCGGCTTGCCGGCCAAGGCGTTGACGATCATCAGCGGAATCAGCTTCTCCGGGAAATGCAGCGGCCCGTAATTGTTGGAACAGTTGGTGGTCAACACCGGCAGCCCATGCGTGTGGTGCCAGGCGCGCACCAGATGGTCGCTGGCCGCCTTGCTGGCGCTGTATGGGCTGTTCGGCTCGTAGACATGGTCCTCGGTGAAGGCCGGCGCATCGGGCGCCAGCGAGCCGTACACCTCGTCGGTGGACACGTGCAGGAAGCGAAACGCCGCCTTCTCGGCCGCCGCCAAGGCGCTCCAGTAGCCACGCACCGACTCCAGCAGGCGAAAAGTGCCGACCACGTTGGTGGCGATGAAGTCCTCGGCGCCGTGGATCGAGCGGTCGACGTGGCTTTCGGCGGCGAAATTGACGATGGCGCGCGGGCGGTGCTCGGCCAGCAGACGCCCGAGCAGGGCCGTGTCCCCGATGTCGCCCTGCACGAACACGTGGCGGGCGTCCCCGTCCAGGCTGGACAGGTTGTGCAGATTGCCCGCGTAGGTCAGTTTGTCGAGGTTGACCACGCCCTCCTGGTTGGCCGCCAGCCAGTCCAGGACGAAATTGGCGCCGATGAAACCAGCACCGCCGGTGACGAAGATCATGTGAATTTTCCCTGCCCCGCGAGGCGTGCCGCGTGAAGTGCCCAGGCTCGCGCCAGCGCGCCCAAAGGGTCAAATTATTTCACGCGGGTAAACCCGCCCAGCAATAGGATTAAAGTGCGACCACACGGCATCATGCCAAGGCCGGCCCCGAGGAACACACACATCATGGCACGCTCATCCCGCAGCAAGAGCACCCCCGTACCGGATGCCACCGAGGCACCGCCCGACAGCCCCGAGTCGCCCCAGGCGCAGAACATCTGGCTGGCTGGCCTGGGCGCTTTCGCCAGTGCCCAGGCCGAGGGCAGCAAGGCCTTCGAGGCCCTGGTCAAGGAAGGCCTGGAGATGCAGTCGCGCACCCAGACGCTGGCCAAGGAACGCATGGCCGAGGCCGTGCAGCGCATGGAACACATGACCGCCCAGGCCACCGGCGGCGGCGCCAGCGCGCCCTGGGACCGGCTGGGCGGCATTTTCGAGGAGCGCGTGGGACGCGCCCTGGCGCGCATGGGCATGCCCGCGGCGTCCGAACTGGCGGCGCTGGCGGCGCGCGTCGAGGCGCTGGAACGCCAGCTCCAGCAAACCGGCGCGCCCAGCGCCACCGCCGACAAGCCGGCCGGCACGCGCGCCAGCCGCAAGCGCGCGGCGTCCTGAACCGGCGACCTCGCCCCAACCCGCCATGCCCCGCAAAGCGCCCCGCCGCACCGCCGAGCGCATTCTGGGCACCACGCTGGAGCTGTTCAACCGCTTTGGCGAACCCAACGTCTCCACCACCCTAATCTCGGCCGAGCTGCGCATCAGCCCCGGCAACCTGTACTACCACTTCCCCTCCAAGGACGAGCTGGTCAACACCTTGTTCGACCAGTTCGAGGGCCAACTGTTCGAGCTGCTGGGCGCCAGCGAGGGGGTGCGCGACATCGAGGACGCCTGGTTCTTCCTGCACTCGCTGTTCGAGCTGATCTGGGAATACCGCTTTCTCTACCGCGACCTGAACCACCTGCTGTCGCGCAACCGGCGCCTGGAAACCCATTTCCCCGCCATCCTGATGCGCAAGCGCGCCGCCCTGCGCGGCCTGCTCGACACCCTGATCGACCGCCCTGCCGCCAACGCCACCGACGAACACGCGCGCGACGCCGTGGCCGCCAGCACGGTGGTGCTGCTGACCTACTGGCTCAGCTACGAATACGTGCTGCAGCCGCGCAGCGCCATGGAACCCGAGAACGCCCAGGACGCGCTGCTGCGCGGCGCCTACCACGTGCTGGAGCTGCTGGCCCCGCACCTCAGCGAGGAGCCGCGCCAGCACCTGCGCGCGCTGATCGAGGTGTACCGGCCGGCCGTCCACGAACCCCCGGCCACCCCCTGATCTTCAGCCCCCGTCATGAGCGACTGGCCGAATTCCCCCCCTGACAATGGCACCGCGCCGCCCGAGCTGAGCGCCCTGCGCGCGCAATGGGCGCACCTGCACGCGCTGGACGCCGAGCCGCCGCCGACCAGCGACGCCGTCTGGCGCGCCTGGGGCCTGTTCCACGCCGGCCAGTTCCAGCAGGCCGAGGCGGCCGGCGTGGCCGCCGGGCTGTCCGGCCTGTCGGTGGCCAACCGCGCCGCCGCCGTCCACGCCACCTTGCTGGAGCCGCACGAGAAAGCGCGGCTCGACCAGTTCCAGCGCATCCACGCCCGCGCCCGCGCCCACGCCGCCGACCTGCCCGGCGACCCGAACGCCTGGTTCTGGCAAGGCTACGCCCTGGCCGGCTACGCGCAGGGCATCCACGTCGCGCGCGCCCTGGCCCAGGGCCTGGGCACCCAAGTGCAGGCCGCGCTGCAGGCCACCCTGGCGCTGGCGCCCGAACACGCGCTGGCGCACGTCGCGCTGGGCAACTTCCACGCCCAGATCATCGACAAGGTGGGGCCCCTGGTCGGCGCCATGACCTACGGCGCCAGCGCCGAAGCCGCCCACGCCCACTTGGCGCGCGCGCGCGAACTGGCGCCCGACGCGCCCGCCGTGCTGCTGGCGCTGGCGCAGGCCCTGCTCATGCTGGACGGCGAGGCCCGCCTGGACGAAGCCGCCCGCCTGCAGGAGCAAGCCGCCCAGCTGAGCCCGCGCGACGCCGAGGAGCGGCTGTGGGTCGAGCTGGCGCGCGCCAGCCTGGCGCTATAGAGTCAGCTCATCAAATGAGTCGAACGATAGTGACAGCCAAATGCATGGCGCCCAGAAAGGCAAGGGCTGTCTTGCCGCAGCGCTAGTGTTCTGTCCTGCAAATAACTGTCATTAATTTTGCATACCAATGCGGTATCTTTAGAAGGGAGATACCGCGATGAGAACAGGCAGACCGAAGGCAGAATTGGCATTGAC
>JAIUOM010000139.1 GCA_020161215.1 Pseudomonadota bacterium | reverse complement strand
CAACGCCAACTCCCAGCCGTTCCAATGGACGGCCACCGCAGATTCAATCCTTGAAAAGTTGCATCGACTTTGCTCACGTATCAGCGGGACAGGACACTAGGCCAGCGCGGAACCCGCTACCATCCGGGTGCCAGCAACCCAGGCCGTTGGCGGGCCCTGCAATTCCCCCAAGAAAATAGGAGTTCCCATGTCCGATCTGAAAGCGCGCTTCGAGGAAGCCGTCGCCAATTCCAAGCAGCTCAGCGAGCGCCCCGACAACGCCACGCTGCTGAAGATCTACTCGCTGTACAAGCAGGCCACCGATGGCGACAACGGCGAGCCCAAGCCGGGCTTCACCGACATCGTGGCGCGCGCCAAATGGGACGCCTGGAAGAAGCTCGCCGGCACCTCGTCGGACGACGCGATGCAGCAGTACATCGATCTGGTGACCCAGCTGCGCCAAGCTTGATTTTCAAGCCAAATTCGGCCTAGGCCGGCGCCCAGTCATCCTGACCAGCTATCATTTTTGAAGTTATTTCAGCGCGGTGTGGCAGGCGGGGCCGGCGCCGCGGCCCAGGCTGTCAGGCGCGCCTGGCGCTCGGCGCGCGGCAGTTCGGCCAGCTGCCGCACGGCGGCGTGAAAGCGCGGCCAGTCGCCGCCTTCGCGCGCGAACAAGGCCTCGAAACCCGGCACCAGCGCGTCGTAGGCGGCCTGCACGCCAAAGCTGGCGTTGTTGGCCCGCGCCACCCAGCCGTCAAAGCCGTCGAACGGCGTGCCGGCGGCGGCCCAATCGGCCTTCAGCGCCGCGTAGCGCCGGCGAAAACCCTCCATCACTTCTGTTTTTGTAGCTGACCGGCCTGATGCGGCGCCGGCCTCTGGCGCTTTTTTGGCGTACACGCGGGCCAGCTCGTCGCGCGTGGCGCGGGTCAGCGCGCGAAACGCCTGACGCCGCGCGTCGAAGGCCGCGTACTCGCGCCGCGCCGCCGCGCCGGCCTGGGTGTCCAGCCAGCGCCACACGCCCAGGCGCTCCACGGCCACGGCGTAGGATTCGTTGAACATGGTGTCGTCGTCGACGTAGACCACCTGGTGCGCCAGTTCGTGGAACACCATGCGCGCCAGCTCGCCCTCGGGGTAGCGGATGAAGGTGGACAGCAGCGGATCGCCGCCGGCCCAGTTCAGCCAGCCCAGGGTGGAGTAGGCCGGCACGCCGTAGACCGTGACTTCCAGCCCCTCGCCGCGCGCCAGCTCGGCGGCCAGGGCCTGGGCGTCGGCCTCGGCGTAGTAGCCGCGGTAGCCGACGCAGCCGACGACCGGAAAGCACCAGGTGCGCAGGGTCAGCGAATCGGGCGGCGCGGCGGCCACGTTCCAGACGGCGGCGCGGCGCCGCAGGTCGCTGTAGCGGTGGTAGCTGGCGTTGTCGGGCAGGGCCAGATCGCTCACGGCGAAGGCGCGCACGCGCCGCGCCAACGCCAGCCGCGCCCGCAGATCGGCGTGGGTGGCGGGGTCGGCCAGCAGCTCGTCGATGGGCCGCGCGGCAGCCATCAGCGCCAGATGGCCGTGCACCGACTGCCAGTAGTACCCCGCCGTTCCGCAGCCGCCCAGCAGCGCGGCCAGCCCCAGGGCGGCCCAGCGCCAGCGCCGCGCGCTCATCCGCCCGGCCCGGCCGTGGCGGCGGCCTCGACCTGCACCCGGCAATCGTAGAAAGTCGGCCCGTGCCCCAGGTCGGTCAGTTGCTGGCTGGTCAGCTCGTTGACGTTGGTGCCGCGCGGGCCCAGCTTGCGCCACCAGATGCCCAGGCCGTTGACCACGCCGGGCCGGGCCCGTTCGCTGACCTGGGCGGCGCAGTGGTAGCTGCCGCGCCCGTTGAACACGCGCACCAGGGCGCCGCTGGCGATGCCGCGCGGGGCGGCGTCGTGCGGGTGGATTTCCAGCAGCGGCTGGCCTTCGATGCTGCGCAGGCTTTGCACGTTGACGAAGCTGCTGTTCAGGAAATGGCGCGCCGGCGGCGAAATCATGGCCAGCGGGTACGGCCCCGCCGCGCCCTGGGCCGGCACCGCCTCGTGGTTCGGCACATGGCCCGGCAGGCCGTCCAGGCCGCGCGCGGCCAGGCGCTGGCTGAAAAACTCGCAGCGCCCGCTGGGGGTGGGAAAGCCGCCGTCGGCAAACGGCGCCTCGGGCAACCGCAGGCTGGCAAAGCCGTGGGTGGCCAACTCGTCCCAGGGCACGGCCCTGCCATAGGCCTGGCGGCACAGCTGCTCGTCGCTGTCGGCAAAGCAGGGCTCGTCAAAGCCCATGCGCACGGCCAGATCGCGGAAGACCTGCGCATTCGAGCGCGCCTGCCCCACCGGCGGGATGGCCGGGCGATTCAGCAGCACGTCGGTGTGGCCATAGGCGCCGTGGATGTCCCAGTGCTCCAGCTGGGTGGTGGCGGGCAGCACGATGTCGGCGTAATCGACGGTGTCGGTGTGGAACTGCTCCAGCACCACGGTGAACAGATCCTCGCGCGCGAAGCCCTGCACCACCTTGGGCGATTCGGGCGCCACGGCCACGGGGTTGCTGTTGTAGACCACCAGCGCCTCGATGCGCGGACCGAACTGGGGCGAGGCCTGGCGCAGCAGGTCGTCGCCGATGGTGACCATGTTGACCGTGCGCGGGCGCCGCGCACCCAGCAGATCGGGCCGCTGCAGCGCGGCGCGATCGACCGGAAAGTGGCCCGAGCTGGACAGCAGCAGCCCGCCCGCGCGGTGCCGCCAGGCGCCGGTCAACGCCGGCAGGCTGGCGATGGCGCGCACCGCGTTGCCGCCCCCGCCGCAGCGCTGCACGCCGTAGTTCAGGCGGATGGCCGCCGGCTGGGTCGTGCCATAAGCCCGCGCCAGTGCCTCAATTTGCGCCACGGGCAGGCCGCAGACGGCGGCGGCGCGCTCGGGCGGCCACTGCAGCGCGCGCTCGCGCAGCGCCGGCCAGCCCAGGGTGTGGCGTTCGATGTAGTCGTGGTCGAGCCAGTCGTGCCGGATCAGCTCGTGCATCAGGGCCAGCGCCAGCGCGGCGTCGGTGCCGGGCAGCAGCGGCAGGTGCTCGTCGCACTTGTCGGCGGTTTCGCTCTTGCGCGGGTCGATGCAGACCAGGCGCGCGCCCTGGCGGCGCGCCTGCTGCGCCAGGCGCCAGAAATGCAGGTTGCTGGCGATGGAATTGCTGCCCCAGATCAGGATCAGCCGGCTTTCGGCGAAAAACTCGACCCGCATGCCCAGCTTGCCGCCCAGGGTGTGGGTCAGCGCCTCGCCGCCGGCGGTGGCGCAGATGGTGCGCTCGAGCAGGCTGGCGCCCAGGCGGTGAAAAAAGCGCCGGTCCATCGATTCGCCCTGCACCAGGCCCATGGTGCCGGCGTAGCTGTAGGGCAGGATGGCCTGCGCATCGCGCGCGGCGATGGCGCCCAGGCGCTGGGCGATCTCGTGCAGCGCCGCGTCCCAGCCGATCGGCTCGAAGCGGCCCTGGCCCTTGGCACCGACGCGCCGCAGCGGCGTGAGCAGGCGCTCCGGGTGGTGCGTGCGCTCGGCGTAGCGCGAGACCTTGGTGCACAGCACGCCGTCGGTGGGCCGGTGCGCCGGGTTGCCCCGCACCTTGACGGCGCGGCCGCCCTGCACGGTGGTGATCAGCGCGCAGGTGTCGGGGCAGTCGTGCGGGCAGGCGCCCAGCTGCTCGTGCGAAGGGGCGGACACGGGGGTGGAAACAGGCTCTGACGGCAAGGACATGACAAGCTCGGGCAAGGGGCGCGCCCGCGCATTGTCCCCGAGTCGGGGCCCGGGCACCAGCCGGGCCGGGACGCGGGCGGCGGGCGCCACCCCTCACCAGATATGCAATTATTTTGATAGCAACTCAGGATTCATGGACGCCGGCCTACGCCCATTTTGGTACCTAAGGCGACATGTCTGGCGTGCAACCGCTAGACTGCTTGCCATGAACCTGATTGAACCCTTGCTGGCCCAGGCCGCGGCCATCACCGAACTGCGGCGCGACATCCATGCCCACCCGGAACTGTGCTTCGAGGAAGTGCGCACGGCCGACCTGGTGGCGGCCAAGCTGACCGAGTGGGGCATTCCCCTCCATCGGGGTCTGGGCACCACCGGCGTGGTGGGCATCGTGCACGGGCGCGACGGCGGCAAGAGCGGGCGCGCGATCGGCCTGCGCGCCGACATGGACGCGCTGCCCATGACCGAGTTCAACACCTTCCAGCACGCCAGCCAGCACCACGGCAAGATGCACGCCTGCGGCCACGACGGCCACACCGCCATGCTGCTGGCCGCCGCCCAGCACCTGGCCGCGCACCGCGATTTCGACGGCACGGTCTACCTGATCTTCCAGCCGGCCGAGGAAGGCGGCGGCGGCGCGCGCGAGATGATCAAGGACGGCCTGTTCACGCAGTTCCCCATGGAAGCGGTGTTCGGCATGCACAACTGGCCGGGCATGGAGGTGGGCCAGTTCGCCGTCTCCAGCGGGCCGGTGATGGCTTCCAGCAACGAATTTCTCATCACCATCACCGGCAAGGGCGGCCACGCCGCGCTGCCGCACACCGGCATCGACCCGGTGCCCATCGCCTGCCAGATCGTGCAGGGCTTCCAGACCATCGTCAGCCGCAACAAGAAGCCGGTCGACGCGGCGGTGATCTCGGTCACCATGATCCACGCAGGCGAGGCCACCAACGTCATCCCCGACGCCTGCGAAATCCAGGGCACGGTGCGCACCTTCACCTTCGAGACGCTGGACCTGGTGGAGCAGCGCATGGCGGAAGTGGCGCGCGGCGTCAGCGCGGCCTTTGGCGCCACCTGCGACTTCCGGTTCACGCGCAATTACCCGCCGACCATCAACACCGCCTACGAGGCCGAGTTCTGCCGCCGGGTGATGGCCGACATCGTCGGGCCGGACAACGCCTTGCCGCAAGAGCCGACCATGGGCGCCGAGGATTTCTCCTACATGCTGCAGGCCAAGCCCGGCGCCTACTGCTTCATCGCCAACGGCTTTGGCGCGCACCGCGGCGGCTACGCCGGAGGCGGGCACGACGCCGGCCCCTGCACCCTGCACAACCCGCACTACGACTTCAACGACGAGCTGATTCCGCTCGGCGCCACCTACTGGGTACGCCTGGCCGAGGCCTGGCTGGGCCATCGGCCCCCGGCCGACCGGCCCCTGCCCGCGGGAGCCCGCCCATGATCGGCATTCCCGCCGCCTTCTCGCCCAGCTACGCCCAGGCCCGCGTCAAGTTCCTGGAAGCCGCGGCGGCGGCCGGCTGCGCCCTGCAGTCCCACCGGCACCCGCTGCCGGGCCGCGAAGGCGAAACCCTGGCCCTGGACGTGGCCCGGGATGGCCCCGCGCAAAGTGAGCGCCTGCTTATCGTCAGCAGCGCCTGCCATGGCGTGGAAGGCTTTTGCGGCAGCGGCGTGCAGGTGTTCGCGCTGCACGACGCGGAGTGGCGCGCCAAGGCGCGCGCGGCCGGCGTGACGGTGCTGTACCTGCACGCGCTGAACCCGTACGGCTTCTCCCACCTGCGCCGGGTGACGCAGGAAAACGTCGACCTGAACCGCAACTTCCAGGATTTCTCCAGACCCCTGCCGGTCAACGCCGACTACCGCCGGGTGCACCCGCTGCTGCTGCCGGCCGCGTGGCCGCCCGACGCCGACAACCAGGCCGCCGTGCAGGACTTCATCGCCCGCGAGGGCCTGGCCACCTGGCAGGCCGCGCTGTCGCGCGGGCAGCACGAGTTTCCGGAGGGGCTGTTCTTTGGCGGCCAGGCCCCGACCTGGAGCAACCAGACCTTGCGCGGCGTGCTGGCAGAGCACGCCGCCCAGGCCCGCCACGTGGCCTGGATCGATCTGCACACCGGCCTGGGGCCGAACGGCGTGGGCGAGCGCATCTACGCCGGGCGCGAGGACGCGCAAGCGGTGGCACGCGCACGGCGCTGGTGGGGCGAGCAGGTGACCTCGATCTACGACGGCTCCTCCACCAGCCCGCTGCTGACGGGCCTGATGTGGGAGTCGATTCACGACGCCGCGCCGGGGGCCGAGTACACCGGCATCGCGCTGGAATACGGCACCGTGCCGATCACCGAGGTGCTGCAAGCGGTGCGCGGCGACCATTGGCTGGCCCTGCACCCGCAGGCGCCGCCGGCGCTGGCGGCCGAGATCAAGGCCCAGCTGCTGCGCGCCTTCTACACCGACACCGACGCCTGGAAAGGCCAGATCGTCAGCCAGGCGCGCCAGGCGCTGTTTCAGGGCGTGGACGGGCTGGCCGGCCAGAACGGGGCCGTCGCCGGGTAGCTTGCCGACCCATGATTGCTATTATTTAAATAGCACATCAGGATTTATTGGCGACGACCACGGACGAATTGGCCGGTAAAACAGGTGCCGACGCGCGCCACCCACAGGCGGCGCCGTTCGCGGCGTTGACCCCGCGCGCTCAGTGCGCGCCGACCGGCGGGTGGGCACGGAACCAGGCGTCGACCTCGGCCTGGAAGGCCGGCGAAACCACCGACTGGGGCAGCGAACGCTCGTCTTTTTTCTCCTCCGCGGCGCGGGCGGCGGTGGCGCGTCGGTCGCCGCCCCGGGGCATGAGCGCGGCGGCTTTGCGCTCGGCCTCGCGCCGGTCGGCGGCGTCGCGCTGCTCCCACTCGGTCACCAACTGGTTGGCCTGCGCGAAAGCATCGCCGAGGGTGGCGGCGGCGGGCAGGGTGTCCTTGAACAGCGCGCGGCCGAAGTAGGTGAATTCGTTGTCGTCGGCGCAGCCGAACGAGGTGCGATCGGCGCTGGCCGAGGTGATGACCCAGGTGCGCTCGCCTTGCAGCAGCGGCACGAAGCCGCCCGAGTAGCAGGCCGACACCACCACCACCTGGTTGCGGATGCCGCTGGCCTTCAGCAGCTCGGCCAGGCGCTGGGCCGACAGGTCGGGCAGGGCCAGGCCGCGCAGGCCCAGCGACAGCTCGTGCGTCTGGGAGCCGTGGCTGGTGAGAAACACGAACAACAGGTCGCGCTGGCGGTCCATCTTGGCGGCCAGCGCGCCCAAGGCCAGGCCGACACTGTGCGCCGTGGCCAGCGGCAGCTGGGCGGTGCTGCTGCGGCTGTTGACCAGGCTGACCGAGCGCCCACGCGTGCCAAAGCGCCGCGCGAACAGCTGATCGACATAAGCCACTTCGCGCCGGAACACCTCCTGCCGGCCGTCCCCCGCGAGGTACAGCGCGTACAGGCGCGGCGCGCCGGGGCCACTAGGCTGCAGTTGGTCCCACTGCCGCTGCAGCAAGGCCTGCTGGTTGTAGAGCACGGCCTCGGCGTTGCGGCGCATCAGCTCGGGCGTGTCGGGCAGGGTGCCATCGCCTTGCAGGCCCAGGTACGCGCCCGCGCGCCAGTGGCCGATCTGCACCGTGCCATCGGGCAGGGTGAGCCGGCCTTCGCCATCGAACTTGTCGTCGGCGAACTGGCCGCGGTAGACGGCGCCGTCGGCACGGCGCAGCTCGCCCGGGCCCTGGGCGTGGCGGTCCTTCATCTGGCCGGTGTAGGTGGCGCCGTCGGGGTACTGCACGCGGCCTTGGCCGTCCTGGCCGCCGAATTCGAACGTGCCGCGCACCACGGCCTTGTCGGCACGGGTCCAGACGCCCTCGCCGTGGGGTCGGCCGCCCAGCAGGGGGCCTTCAAAGCGCTCTCCGGTGGGCCAGATGAGGGTGGCCGGGCCTTGCACCTGGTAGTTGTCGAACTGGCCCTCCACGCTGGCGCCGCCCGGGTACGTCATGCGTCCGTGGCCGTGGGGCCTGTCTTTGTCGAACCGACCCTCGTAGGTGAATTGTTCCGGAATGCTCAGCGTGCCCTGGCCGTGCATCTGGTTCCTGGCAAAGTCGCCTTCGTAGACCACGCCGTCTGATCGCGTCAGCTTGCCCCGGCCCGACATGGCGCCGCGCCGGAACTGGCCGGTGTAGTCGTGGTCGTCGCCGACCATGCGGCCAGCGCCGTCCATGAACCCGCCCGCGAAGTGGCCGACGTAGTACCGCCCTTCGCCCCAATCGATCCGCCCTTGCCCATGCAGCTTGCCGCCCTGCATCTGGCCGCAGTAGCGGCCCCCGTCGGGCAGCTCAAGCGCGGTCAGGCCCGGCTGGCACGGCGCGGCCGCCTGGGCCGTGGCCGGAGCCAGCAGCGCCAGCGCGCTCAGCGCCGCCCACAGCAGCGCGCGCCAGCCTGGGGGCCGAGGGAGTGTGGGGTGGCGGTGCGTGGTCATGGCGGTTCCTGCCCTTCCTGACAGTGTGTTCGGGGCCGTGGCCACATCTCGCGTGGACATGCGCCGGAGGCCGGCCGACGTCGGTACCCGCATCAGCGCCCCTGCGGCCGGGCTCAGGGCCTGGTGTCGAGCAGCGCCTCGCGCTGCTCGGCGATGACCAGCAGGCCATCGAAAATCAGGCTCTCGATCAGCTCGAAGCGGCGCGTCATGGTCGGCAGCATCTTCCAGCCGGCGCCGCCGGTCATCAGGCACAGCGGCTCCTGGCCGCAGCGCTCGCCCAGGTGCTGGAACATGCGCTCGCAGGCGCCGGCGATGGCGAAGGTGCCGCCCGAGGTCAGCGCGTCGCTGGTGTTGGTGGGAAAAGCCACCACGTCGCCGGTCGGCACGTGCAGGCCGGCGGTGCCCGACTCCAGCGCGCGCAGCATGATGCCGTGGCCGGGCAGGATCAGCCCGCCCAGAAAGCGCCCTTCGGCGTCGATGGCCTCCACCGTCACGGCCGTGCCCACCATCACCAGGATGATCGGCCGCGCCGGCCCGTGCCGCAGCATGTGGTGGCGCGCACCGATCATCGCCACCCAGCGGTCGGCGCCCAGGCGCGAGGGGTAGTCGTAGCCGTTGGTCATGCCGGCCTCGGCCTCGGAGGCCACCACCCAGCGCGGCTCCACGTCCCACAGCTCCATCTGCTCCTGCACGCGGTGCTTGACGGCCTGGCCGGCGACGATGCAGCCGAGCATGCGCGTGGGCTCGGCCAGCTTGGTCCAGGTGGTCTCGGCCAGCCGGTCGATTTGTTCCAGGAACTCGGCGCCATTGGCCAGCACCCGCGCACCCGGGGACGGCTGGTCGTACAGCGTCCATTTCAGACGCGTGTTGCCCACGTCGATCGCCAAAAATGTCATGGTTTCGCAATATAGCGGCTTTGTCCTACCCCCATCTCGGCGCCAGCGCCCCGGAAGGGTCTCTTGGCCGGGTACAGTGGGCGCCTTCGTTCACACCTCAAAGGGGAAAACACATGGGATTGTTCAATTTCATCAAGGAAGCCGGTGAAAAGCTGTTCGGTGGCAAGGAAGTCGAGCAGGCCGCCGCCGCCAGCGCCCCGAACCTGGCCGAGTTGAACCAGCAGGCCGGTGACGCCATCAAGACCTACATCGAAAAGCAGGACCTGGGCCTGTCCAGCCTGAGCGTGGCCTTCGACGGCGCCAGCGGCAAGGTCACGCTGGAAGGCCTGGCCCCGAGCCAGGAAGTGGCCGAAAAGGCCGCCCTGGCCGCCGGCAACGTGTCCAGCGTCAGCGGCGTGGACAACAACCTGCAGTACCCGGCCGGCACCGCCTCGCAGTACCACGACGTGGCGCGCGGCGACACGCTGAGCGGCATCGCCAAGCAGTACTACGGCAACGCCAACAAGTACATGGCCATCTTCGAAGCCAACAAGCCCATGCTGAGCCACCCGGACAAGATCTACGTGGGTCAGAAGCTGCGCATCCCGGCGCTCTGATTTTGATAGCTGTATTGGCTTTATCCACGCCGACATCGGCTTGAAAACGCTCCAAAAGGCACCTTCGGGTGCCTTTTTACTTTGCGCCCTCGCCGCGCGCCCACGTAGAGTGCGGGCATGAGCACGCCCGCCGCCGACACCTCCAACCCGATCACCGACCTGGACGCCAGCGCGCTGTCGGCCGCGATCCACGCGCGTGCGCTGTCCTGCCGCGAGGTGATGCAGGCGTACCTGGCGCGCATCCAGCGCCTGAACCCGCGCCACAACGCCCTCGTTTGCCTGCGCCCCGACGACGCCCTGCTGGCCGAGGCCGACGCCTGCGACGCCGAGCTGGACCGCGGCGTCAAGGACCGCCTCGAAACTGAGTTTTCCCAGCGAGTCCGAAACGAATCCGATTTTCATGCCGCAATGTCCTTTCGATGTCCGTAAAACTCTGGTCTGTCGATCATGGAAATTTTCGCCCGCCTGCCCTCGTGAAGCGCCTGCACACCGGCCTCTCCGATCACCGCGGCGCAATAGCCGTCCCAGGCGTTAGACGCCTCGGCGGGGAACACCCCCGTTTCCGCAAACTTCAGGAAAGCCCTGTTTTGACGCCGATACGCTTCGCGATAGCGCGGACGCCAATCGGCGGCATATTTTGTCACCTCGGCAAGGCCGGCGTCCCGGCGGGAATAGACCGGGGCGACCAGCGAGGTCGAACCGACTTCGCCAACCAGTTCGGCACGAACATCGTAGCCATAGGCGGCATTGTTATTCACCTCGATCGTTACCAACTGCCCGTCCACAGTCTCCAGCACCATGACCACAGGAGCGACCACCTGATCCGACCGCCTGGCCTCGAAGGCGGAGATCGACGCGAATTCAGTGCCGAGCACAAAGCGCGTAATGTCGTATTCGTGCGGAGCTGAACTGGTGATCGCCATGGCCGCGGTAAAATCCGACGACGGCGTTTCGACGTTCCGGTGGAAGTTGTGCATCATCAGCGCCCGGCCGATCGATCCGTCGGCGAGCGATTCCTTCATCTCGATATAGGATTGGTCATAGCGCCGCATGAAACCGAGTTGGACCAACCGTCGGCCCGATTTGATCTCGGCGTCTATCACCTCCAGGCATTGCGCCGACGATTGTGACAGCGGCTTCTCGCACAACACCGGCTTGCCGGCCCGGATCGCTGAAAGCGACAAGGGCGCGTGGGTCGGATCGGGGCTGGCGACGACGATCGCGTCGACGTCGGCGCGCTGGGCGACACTCTCGGGATCGGTCGCGACGTCAGCCACATCGAAGCTTTCGGCGACGGCTTTCGCTCGCTCCCGCGACTGGTCGCATATGACCTGAAGCCTGGCGCCGGGAAGATCTTCCGCGAAGATCCGCGCATGGTCGGCGCCCATGACCCCTGCGCCGATGAGGGCAATTCTGATTGACATCTGTCTGTTCCTTCAATCTTCGTTCCGGCTTTTCGAGCGCTCAGGCTCCAGCGGCCCGTTCGAGTGCTTCCATCACGTTTTCCGATACGTGAATCTCGTGCTTGCGCTCCGGGTATCCGCCGCTTTGTACGTCCTGCGCGAAATCCCGGAAGGCCTCGACGCGCATCGCCTGCAGACGGTCTTCCTCGGCCGCGAGGTTGGCATATGTCTTGGAATGACGTGGATAGTGTCCCCTGTTGGTCCCGAGCACGTCGCAGGAGAAAAGATACTGCGTGTCGCAGACGCTGCCGCATCCCATGCCCTCGGTGATCAGGCTGGTATTGCGCGTGATGAAATCGGCGACCTCGACCGGGACCAACTCCATCTCGACGGCCCAGGCTCCGGCGTTCTCGAGATCCTTCACGCGTTGGTAGAGAGCGACCGCTTCTTCCGCAGTCTTGCCAACCGCGCGCACGCCGGTCCATGTCTGCCATCGAGGAACGTAGCCGACATGGCCGGTGACCGGGATTCCTTCGCGGGCCATCACCTCGACAAGACGCAGGCTGCCGGCGAAGTAGAGCGCGTCGACGCCGGCTTCCATTGCCCGGAAACCTTCACGGATGGCGATTTCGGGCGACGCCATGACGCCCTGACCGTATCCGGCCTGGATGAAGACGTTCGGGGCCGCCTCACGCATGCTGGCAAACTTGGCGTCGACCTCGCTTGTGTACATGTCGATCCCGGCTTCGGCCGCCGCCGCCGCTTCGTCGGCGGTGTCGACATGCATCGTCAGGAGCTGGCGCTTGCCCTTGAGGGCGCGCAAAGCCGCTATGGTCG
>JAIUOM010000138.1 GCA_020161215.1 Pseudomonadota bacterium | reverse complement strand
ATGATGGTGGTCGGCAAGAAGATCGAGGAGCTGATCGCCCGCCTGGCCCAAAAGGCGCGCGCCGCCGGCATCCACCTGGTGCTGGCCACCCAGCGCCCCAGCGTGGACGTGATCACCGGCCTGATCAAGGCCAACATCCCCACCCGCATTTCCTTCCAGGTTTCCAGCAAGATCGACAGCCGCACGGTGCTCGACCAGATGGGTGCCGAGGCGCTGCTGGGCATGGGCGACATGCTGTACCTGCCCAGCGGCACCGGACTGCCGGTGCGCGTGCACGGCGCCTTTGTCAGCGACGACGAGGTGCACCGGGTGGTCCAGTACCTGAAAACCCAAGGCGAACCGAATTACATCGAGGGCGTGCTGGAAGGCGGCGTGGCCGATGGCGAGGAGGGCGGCTTCGGTGAAGGCGGCGAGGGCGGCGGCGAGAAAGACCCGATGTACGACCAGGCCGTGGAAGTGGTGCTGAAGAACCGCAAGGCCAGCATCTCGCTGGTGCAACGCCACCTGAAGATCGGCTACAACCGGGCGGCGCGCCTGGTCGAGGACATGGAAAAAGCCGGCCTGGTGAGCCCCATGAGCAGCAGCGGCCAGCGCGACATCCTGGTGCCGGCGCGGGCCGAGTAGGGCGTGACGCCCATGGGCGTGTAGGCCGGCGCCCCGAGCGGCGGCGTGGCGCCCCGACACGGGGAACCGCGCGCCACAATGTGGCTCCCATGCAGATGATCCTGAACATGACTTTCCACCTTCCATCGCCGGCTTTTGGCCGGATGCGGCGCGTGGCGCTTCCCGCCGTTCTGGCCGCCCTGGGTGTGCTGGGTGCCGGCGCCGCCGGGGCCGGCGGCCTCGACAGCCTGGAGCGCTTTGTCAAGACCACGCGCACCGGCAGCGCCGAATTCACCCAGGTGGTGACCGCGCCGGCCAAGCAAGGCCAGGCGCCGCGCAGCAAGACGCAAAGCGGCAGCTTCGAGTTTCAACGCCCCGGCAAATTCCGTTTTATCTACCGCAAGCCCTTTGAGCAAACCCTGGTCGCCGACGGGCAGACACTGTGGCTGTACGACGTCGACCTGAACCAGGTCACCGCGCGCGATCAGGCCCAGGTGCTGGGCGCCACGCCCGCGGCCATCGTTGCCGCCGCGCCGGATCTGAAGGCGCTGGAGCGCGATTTCACGCTGAGCGAGGAGCCCGATCAGGACGGGCAGCAGTGGGTCAAGGCCACGCCGAAGTCGCGCGAGGGCCAGTTGCAGAGCATCCGCGTCGGGTTTCGCGAAAGCGCCAAGGGCCCAGAGTTGCGCACGCTGGACATTCTGGACAGCTTTGGCCAGCGTTCACGCTTGACTTTCGAGGGGTTCGGCATCAACCCCAGCCTGCCGGCCAGTCATTTTCAGTTCACGCCGCCGGCCGGGGCGGACGTGCTGCGCAACTGAAGCGCCCCGCTCTGGCGCCCGGCCGCTGATTTTTGGCTGTTTTTGACCGGTGGCCGGCGCCAGTAAATCCTGAGGTGCTCCTGAAACAGGAGCTTATTCCGGACTTACCGGTACGCTACCCGTGCTGCCGATGCACCACCGCATGGCCCTTGCCACGGGCGATCAGCCAGCGGTTGACGGGCAGGGCCACCACGCCCGCGATCAGCAGCGACAGCGCCAGCATGACCCAAAAACGGCCATCGGCCAGCGAGCTGCCCATGGCGCCGGGCACCATCAGCATGATGGCGTTGTCCACGACCTCCATCACCGAGATCGACACCGCGTCGGCCGCGAAGGCCAGGCGCAGCGCCGCCGCCGGCGCGTAGCCCTGGCGTAGGAAGGGCAGGGCCGTCAGCGCAAAGCCGCTGATGAAGGCCAGCAGCACCGACAGCCCGATCGTGCTGGCGTTGCCCCAGCCCAGCGCCGTGCCAATGACCATGCCCGCCACTTCACCGATGGCGCAGCCGGCCAGGCAGTGCAAGGTGGCCGTGAGGGCCATGCGCCGCAAGGATGAGGGGCTGGCACTGGGCGGGTGCTTGGGCTCGTGGCCCTCGATCGGGACCGATGGGCCGTGGCCGGCATGCGGGGCCGTGGCGGGTAAGGTTTCCATGACAGCCTCTCCGGTAGGAATGGATGCATCCAGTCTAGGGCCAAAGCTGGTGAACGAGAAACCCGATCTTCGCTGGGGCGACGCCCCGGCCGGCCCGGGCGGCTGGGCTGGAACCTCTGGATGTGGTGACCAAGTATCAAAAGCATAGCTGCCTTGGCTTTACTGGCGCCGACCAGAAGGCGAAAACACCCAAAACTCGTGGTACGGCACGCAGCCGGCATACTTGGTGCAAGCCCCTCCGCGATCTTTGCGCACACCATTCGCCCGCTCGTTCATTCATGTCCACCTCCGCCCGAATCCCTCCGTACCTTCACCGCTCCGAGCGCCGGCTGGGCGTGGGCGTGCCACTGCACCGGGCCATGGAGGCCGCCCCCTGTCCCCATCCATGGGTGGAAGGGCTTATCTTGAGTATTTCGGAGCACCCTCACGGCTCGCTGGGGGCACACCATGCCTGATCTGTTCGCACAAGAGCCCGCCGCCCCCCTCGCGGAAGCCCTTCGCCCCAAGACCTTGGACGAGGTCGTTGGGCAATCGCATTTGTTGGGCGAAGGCAAGCCTCTGAGACTGGCCTTCCAGTCCGGCAAACCCCACTCCATGATCTTCTGGGGGCCGCCTGGCGTCGGCAAGACGACCCTGGCACGGCTGACCGCCACGGCCTTCAAGTGCGACTTCATCGCCCTGTCGGCGGTGTTCTCCGGCGTCAAGGACATACGAGGCGCCATGGAGCAGGCGCAGCAGAACCTCGCCATGGGCCGGCACACCCTGTTGTTTGTGGACGAGATCCACCGGTTCAACAAGGCTCAGCAAGACGCGCTGCTGCCCTACGCCGAAAGCGGCTTGGTGACCTTCATTGGCGCGACCACCGAAAATCCGTCCTTTGAGGTCAACTCGGCCCTGTTGTCGCGCGCTCAGGTCTATGTCCTGAAGTCACTGACGGACGAAGAACTGGTGCTTTTGTTCCATCGCGCTCAAGACATCGCGCTTGGTCATCTTGAGTTCGACGACCGGGCCAGGGACACCCTTATTGGCTACGCGGACGGGGACGCAAGGCGCTTGCTGAACTTGCTGGAGCAGGCCAGCACGGCGGCCAAGGCTTCTGGCCACGCCACCATCACCGCCGAATTCCTGCAGAACGCCCTGACCCTGAACAGCCGGCGCTTCGACAAAGGCGGAGACAACTTCTACGACCAGATCTCGGCCTTGCACAAATCGGTTCGGGGCTCTCACCCCGACGCCGCCCTGTACTGGCTCACCCGCATGTTGGACGGTGGCGCCGACGCCCGGTACCTGGCCCGGCGCATCGTGCGCATGGCCTGGGAAGACATCGGCCTGGCCGACCCAAGGGCCCTGCAGATGGCCAACGACGCCGCCTCGACCTACGAACGGCTCGGTAGCCCCGAAGGAGAGCTGGCCCTGGGGCAAGCGGTCATCTACCTGGCCATGGCCGCGAAGAGCAACGCCGGATACAACGCCTACAACCAGGCCAGGGCCTTCGTGAAGCGGGACAAGAGCCGTGAGGTGCCTGTGCATCTGCGCAATGCCCCCACCAAGCTCATGAAGGAGCTCGGTTACGGGCGCGAGTACCGGTATGCGCATGACGAGCCGGACGCCTATGCGGCCGGCGAAACCTATCTTCCTGAGGGCATGGACGAGCCGGGGTGGTACCAGCCGGTGCCCAGGGGGTTGGAAATTAAGATTAGGGAAAAGCTGGCCCTGCTGAAAAAAAAGGACAAAGAGGCTGGGTAACCTCAAGCAACTCAGACTAAAGATAATTGGAGCAAGTCAGTATGTTGGGTCCTTTTGGCGAAAATTCGGCTTTCAAAACCCGTTCCAGCGGTTTTTCAGAGGCGGTTTTCGGAATGGAATCCACGAGGTGCAAGTAAGACGGAATATGACTTTGCTCCAAGGTCGAGGATAGAAATCTCAGAAAGGACGGGGGGTCAAAGGCGTTGCTATCGTTCAGTACAAGTGCGGCGACGATATCTTTTTCCCCGGCATTGCCTGAATCCACCCCATAGATGAACACATCGTCGATGCCAGGGTATTTCGAGATTTCCTTTTCCAAAAAAGAAATTCCGATAAACTCTCCGTTGCGTCGAATGCCTCCGCCTTTTCTGTGCATAAAGAAAAGCCAGCCTTCCTGATCCACGTACCCGATATCCCCCATTCTCAGCCAGCCACCCTTTGTTTTCTTCTCGGATGCCTCCGGATTGCGAAAGTAGTCAACTTTAATGGGGCTTCCATCAATTCGTCGGAAGGCAATTTCACCCAAGGCGCCGGCAGGGCATGGCCGATCATCGTCGTCGATGATCATCAACTCAAACTCCCGGGTAGGCTTGCCGCAGCTGCCAATCGGGCCTTCGCCATCCCGATTGATTGTGAAGCCACCTTCGGCGGAGCCATAAAATTCGGTAATTCTTACGTCAAAGCGTTTTTCAAAATCTTTCCAAATGGCTTTGGGCATGCCTGCGGAAATCACCAGACGCAGGGAATTAGGTGCAGAATTTTCGTTGGAAACATCAGTCAGGATATGCGTGAACATACCACCCAGCAAATTGAGGACGGTACATTCATGTCGGTTGATTGTTTCCCAGAGCCGAGACTTGGTGAATTTTCTGCTGATCACCAGCGGGGTGCCGGAATAAAGACAGCCTCCCAGCGAGAGAACCAGTGCGTTGGCATGGGTGAGTGACAGCCCGGTGTACAAGCGATCGCTGGGCAAGACCCCAAAGAGCTCCACCATTCGCCTGCCTTGCATCGCGAACTTGCTGTACAAGCCCAAAATTGCCTTGGGGTCGCCCGTCGTCCCCGAGGTGTACAGCAAGTGCATGCAGTCCTCAATATCACCTGGCAAATCCTCTTTGGGCCAGGAGGATTCGGATCCAACATCCGCCGGACTGTGCTCTCCTTGTTCAAGGTCCGACGCGGGTGAATTCAGAACCAATGCCCATTGGATGCTGGAAATATTTCCCTTTACCTCGCGCCAGCTGTTCAGGCAATAGTCCGCCAATAAAATCCCGGTGCATTCGGCATGAGAGATTTGGTAGTGCAGCTTGTCACCCCGTGTGCGCGAATCTATCGGAACCACAATGGCCCCAATAATTGATGCAGCCACCAGGGCATCTACAAATTCTGGATGATTTTGCAGCATGATGGCGATCCTATCGCCACGCTGTATGCCTTGTTTTTTGAACCAGGCCGCATAGGCGCATGCCTTGCTCCAGAGTTCAAAATATGAACGAGTTTCTATTTGCTCTTCTTGATTGTGATCGTAGCTTACAAATGTAATTAACGCCGAGCGGGAGTTTTCTCCCTGTGCACGTTTATGAACCAGGCGTGCAAGGGTCAGGTTTTCATCGTAATTGCTCATGATATTCCTGAGAGTTTTCATTTCTTTTTGATGGACGCTTTCTCAAAAAGGGATTTGTAAAATGAGACCTGCTGTTTGTAGTCGCGAGACAATTCGGTGCTATTGCCGCCAACCAAGATGGTTGAGGCATTGACAAATTTCTCCCGAAAAGCGCTGTCGCGGCTGATCTCGACAATCGCGGTTTCCATTTTTTTTATAACCGCCGGCGAGGTCCCTTTTTTTGCGAAAAGACCATAGAATCCGTTGAAAGCCAGCACCGGGTCGGGGAACCCTTGCTCTTTCATGGTCAGCACTTCAGGGGCAAATTGGGACCGCTCTGGAGACAGAACGGCCAGCATCTTTACTTTTCCAGAGTCCACCATGGGTTTTACTGTCGGCAGTGGCAGTATTCCCCACGGAATCTCATTGTTGATGACCGCCAGCAGAAGTTGCGGGCCACTTTTGTATGCCACATGGGCTGCACCTAATTTGTACTCAAGGCTGAGGTAGTTGCCAATCAGATGTGCATAGCTTCCTTCGCCGTACGAGCCGTAAAACGAATCGGACTTGGGGTTTTTCTGAAAGTAATCAACGAAATCTCGAAAAGAATTCCCGGGGATTTTGGGGCTTCCAATAATGACCATTTCGTTGGTGGTCAGGCTGGCCACCGGTATGAAATCGGTGTCGGCGTCAAAGGCCAATTTGTTGAACTGGTAGCGAGGGGCAATCATGTTGGATGAATACCCAAACGCAAAAGTGTACCCATCGGCGGGCGCGTTGAAGGCCGACTGCAGCCCCAGTACGCCGGATGCCCCGGGTTTGTTGTCTACCACGAAAGGTTGTTTGAATTTCTCCTGGAGCTTTTCTGAAAACATTCTGACCACGTAGTCGGCCCCTCCACCGGCGGCGGCAGGGGTGACAATGGTCACCGGGTGCTGCGGCCAGTTGGCGTCTTGCGAGAAAGCACCACTTGCGCCCAGTGCCATGCCAATGGCCAACAGAGCTGGTTTAATCTTGTTCATCATGCATACCTTTTAAAAATAGGTTGATGGAATGGAATTTCGAAACTGTAAGCCGCCTAGATGGCTTATGAATAAAGAACTGTCGCGGTGGCCGCCGCAGCATCGTCACCGATCTGCCCGCCGTTGTTTTCCGCCATGCCGACCTTGGCGTTATTTCTTTGGCGTGGACCGGCATCGCCGCGCAGCTGTGTCGCGATTTCAATGATTTGCGCTATGCCTGTTGCGCCAATGGGGTGTCCGCGGCTGAGAAGCCCTCCGCTTGGGTTGACGCTGACGCGGCCGTTCAACCCGGTCTCGCCGCTTCGCAGCAGATCTGGCCCCCCATTCTTGGCGCAAAGGCCCAGGTTTTCATAGTGAATCAATTCTGCCGGAGCGGTCGCATCGTGCAGCTCAATGACATGCAAATCTTCAGGGCCAATTCCGGCTTTTTCATACGCCAGTCGACTGACCCTGGTGGCACTATTTTCACTTGCCGATGAATTGGTGTTGGCGTACCCTGAAATCAGTACGCTGGAGCCCACCCATATTTTGGATTTGAACTTGAATCGATCGGCGTATTGCTTGGAGCATAGAACCACAGCCGCAGCGCCATCATCGATCGGCGAACACATGGGCAGGGTCAATGGGGTGCTGATAACTTTGGCGGCAAGAACCTCCTCGGAGGTGACCGGGGTCTGGAAATGAGCGTATTTGTTCAAGGCGCCACACTGCCTGCTTTTGACCACGATCTGTGCAAAGTCGTTGGGGGTTGCGCCACTGTCGTGCATGTACTTTCTTGTTTTCTCTGCGTAGAGGTCCATGAACAGACTGCCAGTGCCTCTCTCCAGGTCGCTTTTGAGTGGCTCCAGCAAGTCGGTGGCGCTGGCAAAAGCGTTGCTGGAGATGCGCTTGTTTTCATGCGATAGCTTTTCGGATCCGACGACCAGGCACACATCCGCTTCGCCGGAGTGAATTGCTTGGCAGGCCAAATAAAAAGCCGTGCTGCCAGACGCGCAGGCGTTTTCCACATTGATGATGGGGGTGCCCATGAGGCCGGTGTTCCGCAGGGCCACCTGGCCACGAATCATTTCTTGACCAGTGATCAGACCTGCTGCCGCGTTGGAGAAATAAATAGCATTGATGTCGGATGGATTGATTTCGGCATCGGCAAGTGATCGCGAGATCGCCTCCTCAGCCAGGCTTCGAATGCTGGAATTTAGATAACGACCAAAGCTGGTTTGGCCAATGCCGATGATAGCGATAGATGAATTCATGGTGATTGGGTTGGTTGCCCGTTTGAGTGGGTGTCAAAAAATATAGGAAAATGCACTGAAATTTGGCTTGATTTGCTCAATTTTCCATACGAATTTGATGAAAAAATCAGTAATTACAGTGCGTTGACTGGCTTTGCTTGGTGGGCTATTGAAATACCAAATACGGTGCTTGGTGGTGGCGTATGACAATCGTCAAGATTGTTCGGAGCGCGTTTTCTTTGGGCGAGAGTTCGGCGTCACTCCGAAACCTCATCCACCCACCGCCAGGCTGCATGAGTCAGCGGTTTCGGTAGGCGTTTTTCAGCCGTCTGTTCAGAATGGGGCTGTTTGTTCCGGGCCACGGCTCACCATGCTTCGCCGGGGATGTTCCGGCTTTGGCGGTGAAAGCAACAGCGGTCGCCAATAAGGAGCGGCAATAAGTGCGGCGGTGACGCGCGGTATTCGGCCGAGGTTTCTGTGGGGCAGGTTCACGGTTTGTCTCCTGGGGTTGTTCAGGCATCTTCAACCCATTTGGGCCTGTCATCCCCCCTCCCTAGGAGGGGGTGGCGCGGTGCAGGCGCCCATGCCGTGTCGCGCCCGATCGCCCCCAGTTTGGCTCCAGCACGGGGCGGTGGTTGGGGGAAGGTCGGGTGCGCTGGTGCTGAGCGCATCCATGGCCGTGCGCCTTGGGGAACGGGGGGCGCTCGCAGCGCTCGGGCGGATGTTTGGGTTCAATCCGCGACACCTACTCCTTCAGGGGGGGCGCGCATCCTGGCCGCTCTGCTCTACTCGTGCGACGGAACACTCCCTCGTGCGGCCGGTGGATGCCCACCTTCTTGCTGCCGCGGTGGTCGCACCGGTTCGGTATCAGAATGCCTGTGCGGCATCCAGGGGGGAGCTCCTTTCGATGGTGGCCACTGCGATCTGGCGTCCTATCTGCGGAAGAAGAGGGCACGAAGATCAAGCGGCTTTCTATTTTCAGGACCAACAGAAAGAAGGTGAAAGAATGAAACTCGATGCATCTATCTCGGCTGTCGTCACCGGCGGCGCTTCCGGCTTGGGTGAGGCCACCGCAAGGCGGCTTGCCGCCTCCGGCGTGAAGGTGGCCTTGTTCGACCTCAATTCGGAGCGAGGTCAGGCGCTGGCGCACGAGATCGGGGGGGTGTTTTGCCAGGTCGACATCACCTCGGAAGAGCAGGTTGAAGCCGGTTTCGCGCGAGCCCGCGCGGCGCACGGTCAGGAGCGTGTGCTGGTCAATTGCGCGGGGACGGCCGCCGCGGGGAAGTTGGCAAGCCGCGACAAGGCAACCGGGCAGGTCAGGCATTTCCCGGTGGAGCAGTTTGATCGCATCATCCAGATCAACCTGGTGGGTAGCTTTCGCTGCATGGCCCGGTCGGCCGCCGGGATGCTGACGCTTCCCAAGCTGGAAGGCGGCGAGTGCGGTGTCATCGTCAACACCGCCTCGGTTGCAGCCGAGGACGGTCAGATGGGCCAGGCGGCCTACGCGGCATCGAAAGCCGGCGTGGCGGGCATGACCCTGCCCATCGCGCGCGACATGGGCGGCGAGGGCATCCGAATCAACGCCATCCTGCCGGGCATTTTTAACACCCCTCTGCTGCAGCGAGGGTCGGTGAAGGTGCTGGCGGGCTTGTTTGAATCGGTGCCTTTCCCGAAGCGCGCGGGCGAGCCGGACGAGTTCGCGCAACTGGTCGAGACCTTGATCGCGGTCAGGTACTTCAACGGTGCGTGCGTACGGCTCGACGGCGGGGTTCGCATGGCGCCGCGTTAAGGTCTGTTCAAGGCGTCCGCCGCTGTCACGGAAGGTGTCTTGAGATCTGCTCAAAACCGAGTGTTTGAGCAGATCCGCACGCCGGAAAATGGCGTGAACAGGCCCTGATCTTGATCCGCACGAACGGCCGCACTCCGAGGGCGGTTTGCTTTCCGATGGTGTCGCGCCGCAGGGGCGTTTCGAGGGCGAGTTCTGAGCGCCGAGACGGCTCTGGCACGAACCCAGCTTCGTCACATGCCGTGCACGAGGAGGAGGGCGCTTTCGCGGCTGACGGGCCGTCGTTGCTGGGCGGCATGGCGCCACCCAGTTCCGCCAGCCCCCCAGCGCGGCCCGGGACTTCGCGTCGGAGAAAAACCGGCGGAACTCGGGCAGTACAGTCGGGCGGCAGGCCATGGCTGACCGTTGCGCTATGCCATGCCTTGCTGGCTCCAACCTGACTTTCGGGCCTTCCGCCAGACCCTGACTAGGCGGGAAAACCCCCGGACAAACCAGCCCGGCGGATAGGGGTTGCTGCGCTACAATTTTTCACTTGAACCCGCTCCAGACACTGCACTGGCGGGTTTTTTATTAGCCATTTATTTCTGCAGCAGGGGCGACGGGCGTTCAAAAGACGTCGCGCCGCCAATACGTCAACGACGGCGCCACCCGACACCCCTCGGACGGTCCCGAAGAGGAGCTTGTTTCATGGAAGTCTTGCTTCAGCAGATCATCAACGGTCTGGTGCTGGGCAGCATGTACGCCTTGATAGCCTTGGGCTACACGATGGTGTACGGCATCATTCAGCTGATCAATTTCGCGCACGGCGAGGTGCTCATGGTGGGTGCGCTCACCGCCTGGTCCGTGATCGGGCTGATGCAGGCGTCCATGCCCGGCGCCCCTGGCTGGGTGATTCTGATCCTGGCCATGCTGATCGCCTGCGTGGTGGCCGCCGCGCTCAACTTCGTGATCGAGAAGGTGGCCTACAGACCGCTGCGCAACAGCCCGCGCCTGGCGCCGCTGATCACCGCCATCGGCATGTCGATCCTGCTGCAGACGCTGGCCATGATCATCTGGAAGCCCAACTACAAGCCTTTCCCGACCTTGTTGCCTTCCGCGCCCTTCAACGTCGGCGGCGCTTTCATCACCCCGACGCAGATCATGATCCTGAGCGTCACGGCCGTGTCGCTGGCGATCCTGATGTACGTGGTCAACTACACGCGCCTGGGCCGCGCCATGCGCGCCACGGCCGAGAACCCTCGCGTGGCCGGCTTGATGGGCGTCAAGCCCGACATGGTGATCTCGGCCACCTTCATCATCGGCGCCATACTGGCGGCCATTGCCGGGGTGATGTACGCCTCCAACTACGGCACGGCGCAGCACACCATGGGCTTTTTGCCGGGCCTGAAGGCCTTCACGGCGGCGGTGTTCGGCGGTATCGGCAACCTGGGTGGCGCCGTGCTGGGCGGTATCTTGCTGGGCCTGATCGAGGCCATCGGCTCGGGCTACATCGGCACGCTCACCGGCGGGCTGCTGGGCAGCCATTACACCGACATTTTCGCCTTCGTGGTGCTGATCATCGTGCTGACCTTGCGGCCGTCCGGCCTGCTGGGCGAGCGCGTGGCCGATCGCGCCTGAGCCGCCGGAGGATCGACACATGTCTCAAAAGAACAAGCTGATCGCCTTCGTGCTGTGCGGCATCGGCCTGCTGGTGCTGCCGCTGATCCTGCAGAGTTTTGGCAACGCCTGGGTGCGCATCGCCGACATTGCCCTGCTGTACGTCATGTTGGCCCTGGGCCTGAACATCGTGGTGGGCTACGCCGGCCTGCTGGATCTGGGCTACGTGGCCTTCTTTGCCGTGGGCGCCTACCTGTATGCCCTGCTGGCCTCGCCGCACCTGACCAGCACCTTCGCGGCCATCGCGGCGGCCTTCCCGAACGGGTTCCACACCTCGCTGTGGCTGGTGATTCCGCTGGCGCTGCTGGTGGCCGGTGTGGTGGGCATGCTGCTCGGCGCGCCCACCCTCAAGCTGCGCGGCGACTACCTGGCCATCGTCACACTGGGCTTCGGCGAGATCATCCGCATCTTTCTGAATAACCTGGATCACCCCTACAACATCACCAACGGCCCCAAGGGCGTCAACCAGATCGATTCGGTGAAGATCTTCGGCCTGGATCTGGCCAAGCCACTGCAGATCGGCAATTTCGAGGTCGCCTCGGTCACCTTGTACTACTACCTGTTCCTGGCGTTGGTGATCCTCACCGTGATCATCTGCAAGCGCCTGCAGGATTCGCGCGTCGGCCGCGCCTGGATGGCCATCCGCGAGGATGAAATCGCCGCCAAGGCCATGGGCCTGAACACGCGCAACCTGAAGCTGCTGGCCTTTGGCATGGGCGCGTCGTTCGGTGGCGTGTCGGGGGCCATGTTCGCGGCCTTTCAGGGCTTCGTCTCGCCGGAGTCTTTCAGCCTGATGGAGTCGGTGATGATCGTCGCCATGGTGGTGCTGGGCGGCATCGGCCATCTGCCGGGCGTGATCTTGGGCGCGGTGCTGCTGTCGGCGCTGCCCGAGGTGCTGCGCTACGTCGCCGGTCCGCTGCAAAGCATGACCGATGGCCGGCTGGATTCCGCCATCCTGCGCCAGCTGTTGATCGCGCTGGCCATG
>JAIUOM010000137.1 GCA_020161215.1 Pseudomonadota bacterium | reverse complement strand
TCATCGTCGACACCTACGGCGGCGCCTGCCCGCACGGCGGCGGCGCCTTCAGCGGCAAGGACCCGACCAAGGTCGACCGCAGCGCCGCCTACGCCGCGCGCTACGTGGCCAAGAACATCGTCGCCGCGGGGCTGGCGCGCCAGTGCCAGATCCAGGTGGCCTACGCCATCGGCGTGGCCGAGCCGATGAACATCACGGTGTACACCGAGGGCACTGGCGCCATTCCCGACCACGAAATCGCCAAGCTGGTGCGCGCGCATTTCGACCTGCGCCCGAAAGGCATCGTCCAGATGCTCGACCTGCTGCGTCCGATCTACGCCAAGACCGCCGCCTACGGCCACTTCGGTCGCGACGAGCCGGAGTTCACCTGGGAGCGCACCGACAAGGCCGCCCTGCTGCGCGCGGAAGCCGGCCTGTAAGGCGGCAAGCCTGGCTCAGCGCAAATGGCCCAGGCCGCGCTCGGCGGCCTGATCCAGCTTCAGCCCCTTGGGCAGCGGGAACTTGATGGTTTCCTCGATGCCATCGAGCGTGCGCACCGACACCGCGCCCAGCGCGCGCAGGCGGTCGATCACCTGGCGCACCAGGATTTCCGGCGCCGAGGCGCCCGCCGTCAGACCGATGCGCGCGCGCCCGGCGATCCAGCCGGGTTGCAACTCGTCGGCGCTGTCCACCATGTAGGCCTCCGTGCCCAGTTTGTGGGCCACCTCGCGCAGGCGGTTCGAGTTGCTGCTGGTCGGGCTGCCGACCACGATCACCACGTCCACCTCGCGCGACAGCAGCTTCACCGCGTCCTGCCGGTTCTGCGTGGCGTAGCAAATGTCCTGCTGCTTGGGCTCGCGCACGCGCGGAAACCTCGCCTTCACGGCGGCCGTGATCTCGGCCGCGTCGTCCACGCTGAGGGTGGTCTGGGTCACCACCGCCAGCTTGTCGGTCTGCGCGGGGTGAATGCGCGCCACGTCGGCCACCTCCTCGACCAGATGGATGCCGCCGTCGAGCTGGCCCATGGTGCCTTCGACCTCGGGGTGGCCCTTGTGGCCGATCATGATGAACTCATAGCCCTCGCGGTGCAGCTTGGCCACCTCCACGTGCACCTTGCTGACCAGCGGGCAGGTGGCGTCGAACACCCGAAAGCCGCGCGCCTCGGCCTCGCGCTCGACCGACTTGGGCACGCCGTGGGCGCTGAACACCAGGGTGGCGCCGGGCGGCACCTCGGCCAGGTCCTCGATGAAGATGGCACCCTTGGCGTGCAGATCGCCCACCACGTAGGTGTTGTGCACGATCTCGTGGCGCACGTAGATCGGCGCGCCGAACTTGGCCAGCGCGCGTTCGACGATTTCAATCGCCCGATCCACCCCGGCGCAAAAGCCGCGCGGCTCGGCCAAAAAAATACTGGCCCCCACGCTCCGCGCTGACGCGTCTGCACTGCCCCCCGAGGGGGCCGTCTTCGCCTTGGGGCGGCCCGGCGGCGAAGGGGGGGCTTGTGGGTGGTCCAAGCTCATAGCACCCCAATCACATGCACTTCAAACGTCACCGGCTGGCCGGCCAGCGGGTGGTTGAAGTCGAGTTGCAGCGCCCCGTCGGCGCGCACGGCGCGCACCACGCCGGCGAACTGGCCCTGGCCGTCGGGCGTGGGCAGTTGCACCACCTCGCCGACCGCGTAGCGTTCGTTCGGGTCGCCCAGGCTGTCCAGCTCCTTCTTGGCCAGCCACTGCACCATGTCCGGGTTGCGTTCGCCAAAAGCCGCGCCGGCGGGCAGCTCGACACGGCTGTGCGCGCCCTCGGCCAGGCCGATCAGGCACGCCTCGACGCCGGGCGAGAGTTCGCCCGTGCCCAGCGACAAGGTGGCCGGTTTGCCGCCGAAGGTATTGACGACATCGCCCTGCGGCCCGGCCAGGCGGTAGTGCAGGGTAAGAAAAGAGCCTGGCGAAACGGTGGTCATGAAAGCCCCAGATAAACTGCCCGCCATTGTAGAAAAGCCCTTCCCCGCCCCGCGACCATGCCGCTGAAAGACCTTCCGCCCGACGCCCGGCCGCGCGAAAAACTGCTCGCCCGCGGCCCCGGCGCCCTGGGCGACGCCGAGCTGCTGGCGCTGCTGCTGCGCACCGGCATCGCCGGCACCAGCGTGCTGCAACTGGCGCAGCAGCTGCTGGATCAGTTCGGCGGCGTCGCCGGGCTGCTGCACGCCGGTGCCGACGACCTGAAACGCGTCAAGGGCCTGGGCGGCCCGGCCAAGCGCGCCGAACTGGTGGCCGTGCTGGAGCTGGCGCGCCGCGCCCTGGCCCAGCAGCTGAAGGAACGCCAGGTGTTCGATTCGCCGGCCGCCGTCAAGGACTACCTGCGGCTGCAGCTGGCCCAGCGCGCGCACGAGGTGTTCGCGGTGCTGTTCCTGGACGCCCAGCACCGCCTGATCGCGCTGGAAGAGCTGTTTCGCGGCACGCTGACGCAGACCAGCGTGTACCCACGCGAAGTGGCGTTGCGCGCGCTGCACCACCACGCGGCGGCGGTGGTGCTGGCGCACAACCACCCCAGCGGCAGCGTGGCCCCCAGCCGCGCCGACGAAGCCCTGACGCAGTCGCTGAAGGCCGCGCTGGCGCTGATCGACGTGCGCGTCGTCGACCACGTCATCGTCGCGCCCGGCGCCGCGCTGTCGATGGCGGAACAGGGACTCGTATAACCCCCTGAGTCACCTTCGGCGCCTTCCCCCCTTCTGCTGCGCAAGGGGGACGACGCCAGTGTCCGGCGCAGGTCCGGCCACGGCGTCCGCTGGCCTGGCCTGCTGCGCGGCCACCGGTGTCGGCCGCGCTGCCGCTCAAGTGGTAACTTGCGGCCATGAAAGCCAAATCCCTCCAGGATCTGAAACAGATCCGTGCCCAGTTGGCCGAGGCCGAGGCGCGCGCGGCGCAGGCGGCGGCCGAACGCGCGGCCGCCGCAAAAAAGTCGCGTGCCGATCAGGACTTGTTCACGCGCGCCGTCGGCGCCACCCAGCCACTGCGCGCGCACGGCCGCGTGGTGCACGCACCGGCGCCCACGCCGCCCGAGCCGCTGCAGCGCCAGCGCGACGAGCAGGCCGTGCTGCGCGAGGCGCTGTCGGACGAGTTCGACGCCAGCACCTTGCTGCAGGTCGACGAGCACCTGAGTTTTCGCCGCCCCGGCATCGGTGTCGACGTGACGGCCCGGCTGCGGCGCGGCCACTGGGCGGTGCAGCGCGAAATTGATCTGCACGGCCTGCGCACCGAGGAAGCCCGCGAGGCGCTGGGCGCCTTCGTGCGCGAGGCGCGGCGCGCCGGCCTGCGCTGCGTGCGCGTGGTGCACGGCAAGGGCCTGGGCTCGCCCGGCAAGACACCAGTGCTGAAGGCCAAGGTGCACGGCTGGCTGATCCAGAAGCAGGAGGTGCTGGCCTTCGTGCAGGCCAAGCCGCTGGAAGGCGGCGCTGGCGCGCTGCTGGTGCTGCTGGCCTCGCCGGGCACGGCGCGCCTGGGCTGATTCCACCGAATTTCAAGCCAAATTGGCCGTTGGTCGGCGTGGAATCATCCTGAATAGCTATCTATTTGATAGTACCTAAGCGCTGAAGACAGCACTCACCCGCCGCCGCGCGGCAGATCACGGTCCCAGGGCGCCGGCTCGCCGCCAAAGCGCTCGGCCAGGTAGTCCACCAGCACCCTCTGCGCCAGGGGCTGGTGGCGGCGCGACAGGTAGACCGCGTGAATGCCCAGCGTGGCCGGCTCCAGGGCGGGCAGCAGGCGCACCAGCGCGCCGCGGCGCAGGTCCTCGCCCACGTAATAGGTGGGCAGCATGCCGATGCCGGCGCCCGCCAGCACGGCGCGGCGCAAGGCGATGGTGTCGTCGGTGCGCAGCACGCCGTGCACCGCCACTTCCACCTCAGCGCCCGCCTGGTCAAAGCGCAGCACATCGCCATCGCCCACGGTGCGGGTGGCAAAGCGGTGGGCCGGCAGGTCGGCCAGCGTGGCGGGCTGCCCGTGCTGCGCCAGGTACTGCGGCGACGCGCACAGCACCGAGCGGCACAGCGCCAGCGGCCGCGCAATCACCGTCGGGTCCAGCGTGTTGCTGATGCGCACCGCCAGGTCGATGCGGTCTTCCACCAGGTCCAGCGCCCGGTCGCCGACCAGCAGGGTCAGCTCCACCCGGGGGTGCAGGCGCTGGAACTCGGCCATGGCCGTGGCCAGCTGCGCGTCGGCAAACGAGGGCGAGGCGGTGACGCGCAACGCCCCCGTGGGCTCGCGCGTGCGTGCGCCGGCCAGCGCCTCCACGTCTTCGGCCAGGCCCAACATCTGGCGGCTGGTGGCCAGGGCAGCCTCGCCCGCGTCGGTCAGGCTCACGCGGCGGGTGGTGCGGTGCAGCAGGCGCGCGCCCAGCCAGTCCTCGGCGGCGGCCAGGTAGCGGCTGACCATGGCGGCCGACATGTCCAGGCGCTGCGCGGTCTGGGTCAGGCTGCCGCAATCGGCCACTTCGACGAACACGCGCAGGGCAGTGATGCGGTCCATTTCATCGAATCATGCAATAAACAATCTCAATATTAGCTGTTTATCTACTTTATTGAAGGCAATAAAGTCGCTCCTGTCACTCAATCAAGCCCAACAAAGGACACCCCATGAAACCGACCCTGACCGCCGCCACCCTGGTGCTGGCCCTGTCTTCCGCCACCGCCCAGACCGCCGCCCCGCTGGAGCTGAAGGTCTACAACGCCAACGAGGGCAGCTTTCACGCCAACGCCGTGGTCGTCAGCGGCCCGACCGAGGCGCTGGTGATCGACACCGGCTTCACCCGCGCCGACGCGCTGCGCGTGGCCGCCAACGTGCTCGACAGCGGCAAGACGCTCAAGACCATCCTCATCAGCAACGCCGACCCCGACTACTACTTTGGCGCGGCCACGCTCAAGGCCCTGTTCCCGCAGGCGCAGGTGGTCAGCACCCCGGCCGTGCGCGAGAAGATCCAGGCCAAGCTGGCCGACAAGCTCGCCTTCTGGGGCCCCAAGATGGGCGCCAACGCGCCGCAGCAGCCCGTGGCGCCCACGGCGCTCACCACCACCACGCTCACCGTGGACGGCCAGGCGGTCGAGTTGCGCGGCACCAGCGGCGTGCTGGCACACCGGCCCTACGTGTGGATCCCGTCGATCCGCGCCATCGCCGGCAACGTGGCGGTGTTCGGCAACGTGCACGTCTGGACGGCCGACACCCAGCAGCCCGCCGAGCGCCAGGCCTGGCTGGCCCAGCTGGACGAGATGCAGGCCCTGAAGCCCGCCGTGGTCGTGCCCGGCCACATGGCCCCCGGCACCGCGCTGGACGCCACCGCCATCGACTACACCCGCACCTACCTGAAGCGCTTTGAGACCGAGGCCCCCAAGGCCGCCAACGCCGACGCGCTGATCACCACCATGAAGCAGGCCTACCCCCAGGCCGGCATGGCGATGGCGCTGGACATTGGCGCCAAGGTGGCCAAGGGCGAAATGAAGTGGTGAGCCCGGGCGCTGGCGGCACAAGAAAAATGGGTCAAATCGGCCATCAGTCGGCGTGGGTACATCCTGACAAGCTATCTATTCAGTAGCATCAGATACCACCCCCGGCGCCGCCACCGGCCGCCCCTGCGCGGCCCGGGCGGCGACGAAGGCATCGAAAGCCTGGCGGCTGGTGTAGCGGGGCTGGTAGCCGAACTCGGTTTTCAGCGCGGTGTTCAGCAGCACCGGCCGGTAGCGCAAAAAATCCAGCTGCTCGGGCCCGTAGCGGGTCAGGCGCAGGGCGTGGCCAACGGCCAGCGCCGCCTTCAGCAGGCCGGCCGGCAGTTCGCGCAGCGGCTTGTTCAGGCGCCGGGCGATGTCGCGCAGCGTCAGGGCGCCGTCGCCGGCCAGGTTGAAGCAGCCGGCGCGGCGCGTGCGCAGGGCGTGCACGATGGCGCCGACCACATCCTCGTCCCAGACGAACACGAAGGGGCTGTCGCTGCCGCGGATGGCCAGCAGCCGGGGCTTGTCGAACAGCGCCGTGATCTGGTTGTCCACCCGCTCGCCCAGGATGGTGCCGATGCGCAGCACCGTCTGCCGCAGCTCCGGCACGCTGGCGCGCCACTCGGCCAGCATCTCCTCGACCTGGCGCTTGTGGTCGGCGTAGGCAAAGGCGCGGTGGCCGCGCAAGGGGTCGCTCTCGCGCAGCCAGGGTGGGTTGTCGGCGTGGTAGCCATAGGCGGCGCCGCTGGAGCTGACCACCAGGTGCACCACGCCCCGCGCCACGCTGGCGCGCAGCACGTTGCGCGTGCCCAGCACGTCCACCGCATACTCCAGTGCCCGGCTCGACTCCGGCCCCGGCGTGACGATGGAGGCCAGGTGCACCACGCTGTCGATGCCGTGGCGCGCCAGCAGCGCGTCGATGCCCGGGTCGCGCACGTCCAGGGTGTCGTAGACCACGCCCGGCAGGCGGCGCTCGGGCGGCACCGGGCGCAGGTCGGTGGCGACCAGGCAGCCCACCTCGGGTGCGCCGGCCAGCGCCTGCACCAGACCGCGGCCCAGAAACCCGTCGGCCCCGGTGATGAGCACGCGGCGGGGCGCGGCATCGCCGGCCAGCTCGGGTGTCATGGCCGGCGCCGCCCGGCCATCGGCCCGGCCCTCACGCGCGCGCCTCCGCCGCCACCGGCGCGCCGGCGGGCGGGCGCCGGCCCCACCAGCCGGCCAGCAGCAGGCCGGCGATGATGTCCCAGAAGCCCCACACCCCGGCCACCACGGCCATGCCGCCCAGGCCGCCGAAGAAGCTGAAGATCAGCACCAGGCCCAGGCCAGCGTTGCGGATGCCGACCTCGATCGCCACCGCGCGCCGGTCGTAGTCGGCCAGGCCGCTGGCGCGCGCGCACAGGTAGCCGGTGGCGAAAGCCAGCGCGTCGTGCAACGCCACGGCCAGCAGCACCAGGGTCACGTAATCCAGGAAATAACGCCAATTGCCGGCAATTGCCCCCAGGATGAAAGCAATCAGGCACATAAAGCTGAGTATCCGCACCGGCTTGCGGATACGCTGGGTGAGCCGCGGCAGCCGTTCGGCGCAAACGATGCCCAGCACGAAGGGCAGGCCGATGATGACCACGATGTGCCCCGCCATCTCCAGCGGATCGAGCGTGATGCTGCGAAACAGCGCCGCCGCCGTGGGATGCATGCCGGCCCAGAAGGCGAAGTTGAGCGGCATCAGCACGATGGACAAGGCGTTGGAGATGGCCGTCATCGACACCGACAGGGCCACGTTGCCGCGCGCGCGGTGGGTCAGGATGTTGCTGACGTTGCCGGGCGGGCAGCACGCCACCAGCAGCATGCCCAGGGCGATGCTGGGGCCCACGCCGAGCAGCAGGGTCAGCCCGAAGGTAACGGCCGGCAGCACCAGGAACTGCGCCGCGATGCCCACCGCCATGGCCAGCGGCATGCGCAGCACGCGCCGGAAATCGGCCACCCGGGTGTCCAGCGCGATGCCGAACATCAGAAAACCCAGCACCGCATTCAGCACCACCAGCGAGGCGGGGTTGAAGTTCAGGCGTATCTCGTCGATCGGCAGCATCTGGAGGGGGTGGATCAGAGTTCGGCCGCGGCGGCCCGCACCGTGCGGCGGTAGGTGTCCTTGTGCACGTAATAGGCCATGCGTTCCAGGTTCAGGTAGCGGTAGCCGCCGTGCAGGTCGGGCCAGCGCCCGTGCTTGGCCCGGGCGAACGCCTGGGCGGCGGGGCGGCCCTCGGCCTGGGCCTTGAACAGGCGGGCCACCAGCTCGGCCTGCTCGTAGCGGCCCTGCCAGCCGATGCCGCTGGCCTCGATCATGCCCAGCACGGCCAGGTTGTCCAGGCGCTTAGGGAAGATGTTCAGGTACAGGCGCGGGGCCATGTCACCCCACTCCAGCAGCGCGTGGTCGATGAACGGGTAGTGCAGCCGGTAGCCGGTGGCCAGCAGCACCAGGTCGTAGGCGTGCCGACTGCCGTCCTGGAACAGCACGGCATCGCCGTCCAGCCGCGCGATGTCGGGGCGCACGCCGATGTCGCCATGGCCCAGGTGGTGCAGGATGAGCGAGTTGACCACCGGGTGCGACTCGTACATCTTGTAGTCGGGCCGCGGCAGGCCGAAGCGCGCCGGATCGCCGGTGAACCAGCCCAGCACCGTGCTGTCGATCTTCTGCTTGAGCCAGGGCGGCAGGCGCAGCTGGCCGCCCAAGGTGTCGGCGGGCCGGCCGAACACGTACTTGGGCACGAAGTAGTAGCCACGCCGCACCGAGATGTCGACACTGCGCGCGGCGTGCACGGCATCCACAGCGATGTCGCAGCCCGAATTGCCGGCGCCGACCACCAGCACGCGCTTGCCGCGCAGCTGCTCGGCGCTCTTGTAGCCGGCGGTGTGCATCAGCTCGCCGCTGAACGTGCCCTCCAGGCGCGGCAGGTTCGGCTCGGCCAGCGTGCCGTTGGCGATGACCAGGGCCTTGAACTCGGCGCTGTGCTCGCCCTCGGCGTCCTGCCAGCGCACGCGCCACGGCGGGGCGGCGCCCTCGCCCACCGGCTCGGCGCGCAGCACGCGGGCGCCAAAACGGTAATGGCGGCGCAGATCGAAATGCGTGGCGAACTCCGAGAAATAGCGCCGCAGCTCGCCGTGGCTGGGGTAGTCGGCCGTGGCCGCCGGCATGGGGAATTCGCTGAACTCGGTGGTGTGCTTGCTGGAGATCAGGTGCGCCGAGGCGTACACCGTGCTGCGCGGGTTGTCGATGTCCCACAGCCCGCCCACGTCGCTGTGCGCCTCGAAACCCTGGAACGGCAGGCCCAGGCGGTCGAGGTTGCGCGCCGCCGCCAAGCCGCTCGGGCCGGCGCCGATCAGGGCGATCCGCTGGCTGGTGGGGGTATCCGGTCTGGCCGGGGCGTTCATGGCAGGGGCGGCTGCGTCTCGGGCCCGAACGGCGTGGCCAGACCCGGAATGGGGCTGGCCCCGGGCTCGCCCGGGCGCACCTTGCGCGGCTGGCGCAACAGCACCCGGTCGTGCAGGCCGGTCGGCAGCAGCGAGAGGGCGCGCGACAGCCAGCCGATGGGGCGCGGCAGCACGATGTGTTCGCGCCCCCGCTCCACGCCCTCCAGCAGCCCGCGGGCGGCGTCGGCCGGCTCCATCAGGCAGGGCATGGCGAAGTGGTTGCCGGCCGTCATGGCTGTGCGCAGGTAGCCCGGGCTGACGGTGTGCACGCCGACGCCGCTGCCGCGCAGCTCGGCGCGCAGGCTTTCCAGGTAGCGGATGGTGGCGCCCTTGCTGGCGCAGTAGGCCCCGTTGCCCGGCATGCCGCGCCACCCGGCGATGCTGGCCACGCCGACCAGCGCGCCCCGGCCCTGCGCGCGCAGCGGCTGGACGAAGGGCTGGAACGTGGTGGCCACGCCCAGCACGTTGATCTCCAGCATGCGCCGCAGCACGTCCAGGTCGCCGGCCTGGGCCGGGTCGAACCCGCCGGCCACCCCGGCGTTGGCGATGACCATGCCCGGCACGCCATGCCGGGCCATCCAGTCGCGCGCGATGGCGCCCATGGCGGCGCTGTCGGTGACGTCCAGGGTGTACGCGAAGGCCCGCCCCGGGGCGAAGGCCAGCAGCGGCTCCAGCGCCTCACGCCGCAAGCCCAGCAAGGCCACCGTCGCGCCCTGGCTCAGCAACTCGCGCGCCAGCGCCTGCCCCAGCCCACCGCAGGCCCCGGTCAGCACCACACTCTGGTCCCAGAAATACATCGCCGCTCCCACCAACCTATTTACCGTGAATATAGGGGGGAAGTTGGGCGACTTCAAATCCAGGTCTTCACCACCTCCGGTTCCAAGGTTTTGCCGGCCTGGTCAGCGGGTGGCTGGCGGACGACTGGCGGGTGGTTTTTGCAGAGAAATTGGCCATTGGCCGGCGTGCAGTAAGCCTGAGCAGCTATCTATTTAGAAGCATTTTGGAGCGCGGCCGCCTCCCGCGCCGCCTGCACCGCGCGCCAGATCAGCAAGCCCAGGGCCAGCGCGGCCGGCAGCGCCAGGGCACCAAAGGCGGCGCGGTAGCTGCCGGTGGCCGCCGCCAGCGCGCCAAAGGCCGGCGCCCCGCACACCACGCCCATGTAGGTGAACAGCAGGGTGCCGCCGGTGGCCAGGCCGGCCTGGCCGGGCGGGGCCTGGCGCGCCACGGTGGCCAGGTACACGCCGTTCCAGCCGATGCCCGAGGCCCCCAGCAAGGCCACCACGGCCCAGATCGCGGCCGTCGGCCAGCCGGGCTGCAGCAGCGCCGTCAGGCTGCTGCCGACGATCATCAGGCCCGACAGCAGCATCAGCGTGCCGCGCGGCCCCAGGCCCCGGTCGGCCACCGCGCCCCAGGCCACGCGGCCGATCACGCCGGCCAGCTGTGCCACCGACAGCGCCACGCCGGCGGCCAGCAGGCTCAGGCTCAGCGATTCGTGCAGGTAGGCCACCAGGTAGGCCATGAACGCCACCTGCACGGCCGAGAACAGGAACGAACAGGCCGCCAGCACCACCAGCGGCCGGTGCGCCAGCACCATGCGGATCGGCTGCAGCAAGGTGGCCAGGGACAGCGCCTGGTCGGGCTGGCGGTCGGCGTCCAGCGCCGCGCGCAGCGGCTGGGCCAGCAGCGCGCACAGCAGGCAAGTCAGGGCCACCAGGCCCAGCGTGCCCTGCCAACCGATCAGCAGAAGGAGACTGGGCACCAGGGCCCCGGCCAGCATGCCGCCGGCCGGCACGCCGGTCTGCTTGATGGAAAACACCAGGGCCATGCGCTGCGGCGGGGTGGTCAGCGCCAGCAGGTGCGAGCTGGCCGGCGTGATCGGCCCATAGCCGGCGCCAATGCACAGCGCGCCCAGGGCCACCGCGGGCAGGGCCGGCACGGCGCACAGCCCGGCCCCGACGGCACACAGCAGCAAGCCCAGCTGGCTGACGCGGATCGCGCCCAGGCGCCGCACCAGGGTGCCGCCGACCAGGCTGGAGATCATGGCCGCCAGGTAGCACAAGGCCATGTACAGACCGATCCGGGTCGAGGACACGCCCAGCGCCTGGGCCACCACCGGCGCCATGGTCGGCAAGGTGAGCAAGGTCATGGACACCATGGCCTGGATGGCGGTGGTGACGACCAGACCGCCCCAGGCGCCACCGGGCTCGCTGGGGCTGGGCGGGGTGGCCGGTGGACGCTCAGCCACGCTGGTTGCGCATCCAGTCGGCGGTCTGGAAGAAGGCCTGGTTCAGCCGCAGGCGCAGCGCCTCGTCGGTCCCGCTCTCGCGCATGGCCTGGTCCATGCAGGCCAGCCACTGGTCGCGTTCGCGCACGCCGATGGCGAACGGCAGGTGCCGCATGCGCAGACGCGGGTGCCCGAAACGCTCGACGTACAGGCTGGGGCCGCCCAGCCAGCCGCACAGGAACCAGAACAGCTTCTGGCGCGCGCTGTCCAGCGTGCTGCCGTGCGTGGCGCGCACCGCGCCGTAGGCGGGCTCCAGATCCATCAGGTCGTAAAAACGCTCGACCAACGCGCGCACGGCCGGCTCGCCACCGATCACCTCGAAGGGTGTGGTGGCTGCGCCGTCACCCGCGGACGATTCCGTGCTCACTTCAATTTCCCTAGATGCTTCGCGCCCACACCGCCACCCAAGCCAAAGGCCGCCGCGCAGAACCGCTGCGCAACGGCAGGCACGCCCCCAGCGCCGCAAGCGCTTCGGGAGCGTTCGGTCTCAACGAGGCAGCTCGCTCGACCCCATCAAGAACTCGTCCACGGCACGCGCGGCTTGGCGACCCTCTCGGATCGCCCAGACGACCAGGCTCTGCCCGCGGCGCATGTCGCCGGCCGCAAACACCTTGTCGACGTTGGTGGCGTAGCAGCCGGCGCCGTCGGTCGTGGCCTTGGCGTTGCCACGGGCGTCCTTGTCGATGCCAAAGGCGTCGAGCACGCTGGCCAGCGGGTTGGTGAAGCCCATGGCCAGCAGCACCAGGTCGGCCGGCCATTCCTTCTCGGTGCCGGCCACCTCGGTCAGCTTGCCGTCCTTGAACTCGATCTGCACGGTCTTGAGCGCCTTCACCTTGCCGCGCTTGCCGGCCTTTGCGTCGCCGACGAACTCCTTGGTGGAAATGGCGAACTCGCGCGCCGCGCCTTCCTCGTGGCTGGAGCTGGTGCGCAGCTTGATCGGCCAGTAGGGCCAGACCAGGGGCTTGTTTTCCTGCTCGGGCGGCATGGGCATGACCTCGAACTGCGTCACGCTGGCCGCGCCGTGG
>JAIUOM010000136.1 GCA_020161215.1 Pseudomonadota bacterium | reverse complement strand
GCGCGAGGCGGCCGAGCGCTGTTTCTCGCCCTCCAACGCCGAAGCCTGCCTGTTGTTGCCCTCGTTCGCCGGGGCTTGACGGCCGGCGCGCGGTACCCGACGCTTTGGACCGAGGTTTCCTTGTCATGACCACCCCGCACACCCTTCACGACACCGACGCGCCCGCCGTGCTGCGCGTGGCCACCTACAACATCCACAAGGGGGTGCAGGGGCTGGGGCCGGGGCGGCGGCTGGAGATCCACAACCTGGCGCTGGCCGTCGAGACCCTGGACGCCGACATCGTGTGCCTGCAGGAGGTGCGGGCGGTGTACCGGCGCGGCAAACGCCATTTCACGGCCTGGCCGGAGCAACCGCAGGCCGAGTTCCTGGCGCCCGAGGGCTACGACTCGGCCTACTGCACCAACGCCGTCACCCGGCATGGTGAGCACGGCAACGCGCTGCTCTCGCGCTGGCCGATCCTGGGGCAGCGGCATGAGGACATGTCGGATCACCGCTTCGAGCAACGTGGCCTGCTGCACGTGGAGGTTCAAGTGGCGTCCACCCGGCTGCACGTGATCGTGGTGCACTTCGGCCTGATTCCCTCCAGCCGCCTGCGCCAGACGCAACAGCTCAGCCGCTACATCGCGCGCGAGATCCCCCTCGGCGAGCCGGTGGTGGTGGCGGGTGATTTCAACGACTGGGGCACGCGCGTGCGCCGGCTGCTGCACGTGGATGCGCTGCAGGCCTTCGAGGGGCCGCGCACGCTGACCTATCCGTCGCGCTTTCCGGTCGCCCAGCTGGACCACATCTACGCCCGGGGCCTGCGCCCGCTCAGCCTGGCGGCGCCGAGCGGGCGCGTGTGGAGCCGCATGTCCGACCATTTGCCGCTGATCGCTGAATTTCGGATGACCCCCTGAGGCGCTGACGCGCCTTCCCCCGCTTCCTGCGGGCGGGGGACGAGCCGGCCGCTTCGGAGCGGCCGTGCGCAGCGGCTCCCCGACCGGCCTGCTCCGCGACCTTCTGGGGCGCCTGCTGCGCGGTGCTGGCGTTTGAGGGCTGGTGCTGTATCGCTATTTAATTAGTAGCTGTAAGCGTTGGATGGACTAGCGCATCCAGCACTTTTCGATCTGTTTTTTGCTGCTACCATCGTAGCCACACCATGAAGCCGCAACCCGATCTTCCCCCCGCCACCGTCGCCGACGACGAGGGCACGCCCGTCTCGGTCAAGATCCGCGAACGGATCCAGGCCGCGCGCCAACGCTTCAACGCCAACGACAACATCGCCGACTTCATCGAGCCGGGCGAGTTGGAGCGCTTGCTCGACGAAGTGGCGCAAAAGATGGAAGGCGTGCTCGACAGCCTGGTCATCGACACCGAGCGCGACCACAACACCTCGAACACCGCGCGCCGCGTGGCCAAGATGTACGTGAGCGAGGTGTTCAAGGGCCGCTACGTCAAGGCGCCCGCGATCACCGAGTTTCCCAACGCCGAACGCCTGAACGAGCTGATGATCGTCGGCCCGATCACCGTGCGCTCGGCCTGCAGCCACCATTTCTGCCCGGTGATCGGCCAGGTGTGGATCGGCGTCATGCCCAACGAGCACACCAACGTCATCGGCCTGTCCAAGTACGCGCGTCTGGCCGAATGGATCATGGGCCGCCCGCAGATCCAGGAGGAAGCGGTGGTGCAGCTGGCCGATTTGATCCAGCACAAGACCAAGCCCGACGGCCTGGCCATCGTCATGCAGGCCACGCACTACTGCATGGCCTGGCGCGGTGTGAAGGACATGGACAGCAAGATGATCAACTCCGTCATGCGCGGCGTGTTCCTGAAAGACATGAACCTGCGCCGCGAATTCCTGGCCCTCATTCCGCGAAAGACCTGACCATGCTCGTGCGCCTGCTCTACGCCAGCCGTGCCGTCGACGCCTCGCCGGCGGCCATCCAAAGCATTCTCAACTCGGCGCGCCTGCACAACCACGAGTCCGGCGTCACCGGCATCCTGGTGTACGGCGGCGGCGTGTTCATGCAGGCCATCGAAGGCGGCCGCCAGGCCATCAGCGACCTGTACGGCACCATCCAGCGCGATGCGCGCCACAAGGACGTGGCGCTGCTGCACTTCGAGGAAATCACCGAGCGCCGCTTCGGCGGCTGGACCATGGGCCTGGTCGACGTTGGCCGGATCAACGCCAGCGTGCTGCTGAAGTACTCGGAGCGCGCCGTGCTCGACCCCTACACCGTCTCCGGCCGGGTCTCGATGGCCCTGCTGGAGGAGTTGATGGCCACGGCCAGCATCGTCGGCCACACCTGAAGACCCGGGGCGCGGCGCGCCCTTCAGATCATCGCCGCCATCAGGTCCGGTGGCCCGACGTGGGTGGCGCGCAGGGCCGGCAGCGCCTCGGCGTCGGTGCGGTACAGGTGCAAACCGGGGCGCGGCTCCAGCAGACCGGCGCGGGCCAGCGGTTGTTCCACCGGCAGCTTCAGCCCGACCAGGTGCAATTCCACCCCTTGCACGATGAGCGTCTGCGCGATGCGACCGAACACCTCCACCCCCGTGGCGTCGATGCGGTTGATGGGTTGCGCGAACAGCGCCAGGTGCCGAATCCCGGGGTGCAGGGCCAGCGCCGCGCTGACCGCGTTCTCGAAACTGGCGGCGGCCGCGAAATCCAGCGCCGCGTCCATGCGCAGCCCCAGCACCTGGGGCGCGATCGGCGGCAGGCTCCACAGCGTGCTGCTGCGCAGGCTGCCATCGGGGTGTTCGCTCACTTCCAGAATGCGCGGGTGCAGGCGTTGGTACAAGAAATTCGACAGCGACATCAGCACGCCGGCCAGCACGCCCCAGTACAGCGTGGGTGCGGTGGCGATGGTCACCACGAAGGTCACGCCGGCGATCACCGCCTCCAGACGCGACACGCGCCACAGCCGGGCGAACTCGCGCGGCTTGAGCAGCCCGTAGACGGTGGCCACCACGATGGCCGCCAGTACCGCCTGGGGCACGTGGCGCAGCACCGGCGTGAACACCAGCAAGGCCAGGCCGACCACGACGGCCGAGAAAATGCTGGCCCAGCCGGTCTTGGCTCCGGCGTACAGATTGAGTGCCGAGCGTGAAAACGACGAGCTGGTCGGAAACGCCCCCGAGATGCCCGAGGCCAGCTTGGCCAGGCCCTGACCGATCAGGTCCTGGTTCTGGTTCCAGCGCGTGCCGCGGCCGGCGTTGTCCACCTTGGCGCTGGAGGCGGTCTCCAGGAAGCTGACCAGGGTGATGATCAGCATCGGCATGATCAACTGGCCCAGCGCCGCCCAACCCGGCCAATGCGGCACGAACAACCCCGGCAGCCCCTGCGGCAGCGGCCCCACGACCTGGCCGCCGTGCGCGGCGTAGGGCGTGAAGGCGCTGATCGCGGCCGTGACCAACACCACCACCAGCACGCTGGGAAAAGTCGGCTTGACGCGCTTGGCCAGCACCAGCAGCACCAACGTGACCAGGCCGAACACGGCCGAGGCCAGGTGCGGCGCGGACCAGTCGGCCAGGGCACCGCCGCCCTTGGGCAAACCCAGCAGGGCTGGCAGCTGCGAGGTGATGATCAGCACCGCCGCGCCCTGGGTGAAAGCCATCAGCACCGGCGCGGTGACCACGTTCAGCAGCCAGCCGGCGCGCACCAGCCCCAGCACGATCTGCAACAGGCCGGTGAGCAGGGACAGCCACACCGCCAGGTTGACCCATTCCGCGCTGCCTGGCGCCGCCATGCCGGTCAGCGAGGCGGCCACCAGCAGCGAGGACAGCGCCGTCGGCCCGACCGACAACCGCGGCGAGGCCGAGAACAGCGCCGCCACCAGCGCCGGCAGCATCGAGGCGTAGATGCCGGTCACCACCGGCATGCCGGCCAACGCGGCGTAGGCCACGCCCTGCGGGATGACCATCAGGCCCACCGTCAGGCCGGCCAGCGCCTCGCTGCGCAGCAGGGCGCCGCTGGGACGCGGCCATTGGAGAAAGGGCAGGGAGGCGCGAAGACGAGGTGGCATGGCCCGATGTTATGACGTCGATCAAGCTTCGGGACGCCGCGGCCGCGACACGTCGGCCATCGGGCCGCGCACCGCGTTGGGTAAAAGATGTACCCTAAGGCCATCCCAGGCTCCGAAAACCTCGCAGGCATGCCGCCCAGGAGAACCCCATGACCCGTCGCGCGCTGCTCCTGGCCGTGCTGGCCTGGCCGGCGCTGGCCGGTGCCCAGGCCATCCGTTGCACCGATCCGGCTACCGGCCGCACCCTGTACACCGACCAACCCTGCCAGGGCGGCGCCCTGGTGGTGCCCCCGCGCAGCCCCGAGCAACAGCGCCAGGACGCCGACAACGCCGCCCAGGCCCGCGAACGCAGTTTGCAGCAGCGCGAGGCCGCCCTGCGGCGCGAGCGGGAGCGGCTGGACGCCGAGCGCGCTGCCCAGGCCGTGCAGGCCCAGCGTCCGCTGGCCGAGTCGGACGCTTGTCGCGCGGCGCGCGCCGAGGCCAGTTTCCGTGCCGGCAGCTTCGCGGCCAACGAGGAGCAGATCCGCACCGCGCGCTACAACGCCGCGCTGGCCTGTGGCCAGCAGCCGCCGTCCGACGTGGTGGTGGTGCAGCCGCAGCCCTGGGGCGCCGCCTACCCGGTGCCGCCGCGCCATCCCATGGTTTCGCCCCGACCGGTGTCGCCGGTGGCGCCGTACATCCCGCCTCGAACGCCGCCACCGCAGGCCCACGCGGGGCCGCAGCCGGGCTTTCGCATCGGCCCGGCACCCGAACCTCCGCGCGCCACCGTGCGTTCACCCTACGACGGTGTGCGCTACTAGGGTGCTGTCCCGCCCATAACCTGCCCATGACATCGCGCCTGCACGTCTGGTGCCGCCTTGCCCCTCCGCGCGATTGCACTGAAGACCGGCCTCAGCGTTGCGGCATGTCCTTGTAGGAGTAGCCCAGGCTGACGGTGGCATCGGCCGGGATTGGCGGCATGGAGGCGTCCCAGGCTTCCCAATTGGCGCGCATGGCGGCCAGGCGCTCGGGGTGGCGCGGGCCCAGGTTGGCGCGTTCACGCTCGTCCTGCGGGATGTTGAACAGGTAGTCGTGGCCGTCCACGCGCAGGTATTTCCAGTCGCCGTCGCGCAGGGCGCGCTGGCCGCGGTGGTTCATGCGCCAGTGCAGTGGGCGGGCGAAAGTCTGGCGCGCGTCGCGCAGCACCGGCAGCAGCGACACGCCGTCCAGCGGGTAGTCGGGGTGCGCGGCCACGCCGGCGGCGTCCAGCAGGGTGGCCGACCAGTCCATGGTCATGCACGGCTGGGGCGTGACGCCGCCAGGGCCAATCACCGCCGGCCAATGCGCGATCCAGGGCACGCGGATGCCGCCCTCGGTCAGGTCCATCTTGCCACCCACCAGCGGCCAGTTGTCGGAAAAACGCTCGCCGCCGTTGTCGCTGGTGAAGATGATCAGGGTGTTGTCCAGCAGGCCTTGCTGGCGCAACGCCTGCACCATCGCGCCGATGCCTTCGTCCATGTGGTGGATCATGCGGCGGTAGGTGTGGATGTTGCCGCCGTCCAGGTGGAACAGGTTGTGCTTCACCTCCTGGGCCAGCGCCGAGTCGTCGCGCGTTTCCCAGGGCCAGTGCGGGGCGGTGTAGTGCACGCTCAGCATGAACGGCGTGCCGCCGCGCGCGCCTTCGGCCATGCGCTGGATGTAGTCCACCGAGCGGTCGGTGATGAGGTCGGTGAGGTAGCCTTCCTGGTGGTGCTCGGTCTCGCCGAGGTACAAATCGTGCGTGCCGTTGCTGCTGCAGTGCGTGAAGTAATCGACCCCGCCCGAAAGCGGGCCGAAGAACTCTTCGTAGCCCGACTTCAGCGGACCGAACACCGGCGGGTAGCCCAGGTGCCACTTGCCCATCAGCGCCGTGCGGTAGCCGGCGTCGCGCAGCAGCGAAGCGAAAGTGGGGTGCTCGGGCGGCAGGCCAAGCGTGGTGCTGCCCTTGCTGCGGCTGTTGATCGGCTCCTCGGCGGCGCCGCGCAGGCGGTACTGGTAGCGCGCGGTGATCATGCCAAAGCGCGTGGGCGAGCAGACCGGCGAGTTGCTGTAGCCCTGGGTGAACTTCAGCCCGTCGGCGGCCAATTGGTCCAGCACCGGGGACACCGGGCCGAACTCGGCGTCACGCCCGCCGTAGCACCCCAGGTCGGCGAAGCCGAGATCGTCGGCGACGATGAAAATGAAGTTGGGTTTCGAGGCCATTATTTCTTCTGGGGAAAGGGTATGGGGAGAAAACTACTCGACCTTCATGCCCGTGGCCTGGATCACCTTGCCATAGCGCTGCGACAGATCGGCCAGGCGCTTGGCGGCGTCGGCGCCGGTCAGGCCTTCGTAGAACAGGTCCAGGTTGACCAGGCGTTGCTTGACATCGGCGCGGGCCAAGGCCTCGGCAAAGGCCTTTTGCAGCGTCTGCACCACGGCGTCGGGGGTGGCCGCGGGCACCATGGCCACGTACAGCACCTCTTGCTCCAGCTTTTGGTGACCGGCCTCGGCCACGGTGGGCACTTCGGGCGCCAGATTCGAGCGTTGGCGGCTGGTGACGGCCAGGGCCGTGATCTTGCCGGTGCGCACGTGCGGCAGCATGCCCGGCGTGGCGAGTACCCCGCCATTGACTTCGCCCGAAAGCACGGCCAGCACCGCCGGCGTGTTGCCCTTGTACGGCACGTGGGTGATGCGCATGCCGGTGGCTTCGTGGAACACCTCGGCGGCCAGATGGCCTGGGCTGCCCGAGCCGGCCGAGCTGAAGGTAACGCCCCGGGTTTTGCCAGCCTGGATCAGATCGGCCAGGGTCTTGAAGCCGGTGGAGGGGTGCGCCCCCACCAGCAGACCGGAGGAGGCCATCACCATCAGCGGCTTGAAGTCGGTCGGCTTGAACGGCAGGCCCTTGTAGATGTGCGGGTTGACGGTGAACACCGTGTCGATGCTGATCAACACCGTGTAGCCGTCGGGCGCGGCCTTGGCCACCAGATCGGTGCCGATGTTGCCCGCCGCGCCGGGTTTGTTCTCGACGATGAAGGGCTGCTTGAAGCGCTGCTGCAGCACGTCGGAGATCGAGCGCGCGATGATGTCCGAGGGTCCCCCCGGTGGAAAGCTGTTGATCAGCTTCACCGGTTTCGTGGGGTAATCCTGGGCTTGGGCCGAAATTGCCCATAGGCCGGCGCAAATCAAGCTGAGTGTGCTACGAAAAAATGAGTAACTTGGGCGCATGCCGAGGTCCTCTTTGGGCTCGGTTCAGGGTTGGTAGCCGGATTTTTGCACCACTGGCGCCCACTGCGTGCGGTAGGCCTTGAGCATGGCGGAGGTCTGTGCCGGCGTGCTGGCCACGGGGGTCATCTTGGCGTCGCGGAACTTGCGCTGGGTGTCGGGGTCGTTCATCACTTCGCGCACGGCGCTGGCCAGGCGCTCCAGCCGGTCCTTGGGCATGCTGGCCGGCACGAACAAGGCGTTCCAGCCGGTGGCCACCAGGTCCAGGCCGGCTTCCTTGTAGGTCGGAATGTCGGGCGCGAAACCCGAGCGCGCGGCGCCGGAGCTGGCCAGAATGCGCAGCTTGCCGCCTTCGTACTGGGGCAGCAGGGTGTCCAGCGTGTCGAAGGCCACCGGAATCTGGCCGCCGATCAGGTCGGTGATCAGCGGGCCCGAGCCGCGGTAGCCCACCACCTGGGCCTTGACCTGGGCTTTTTCACCCGTCATCAGCGCGAAGAAATGCGGCAGGCTGCCGGTGGCCGGCACGCCGAAGTTGGCTTTCTCGGGGTTGGCGCGCAGCCAAGCCAGCAGGTGCGTGAGCTGCTTGACCGGCACGGCGCTGGCCACCGCCAGGCCGAACTCGTAGCTGCTGACCTGGCTGAGCGGCTGAAAATCCTTGTCCGGGTCGTAGCCGTTATCCTTGAACACCAGCGGCGCCACCACCATGATGGCCGGGTTGGCCAACAGCATCACGTTCTGGCTGGCCGGCGCGCCGCGCAGTTGCTGGGCCGCCAGGCGCCCGCCGGCGCCGGTCTTGTTCTCCACGATCACGGTCTGGCCCAGCTTGGCGCCGAGTTTTTCGCCGATGATGCGCGCCGCCCGGTCGCTGGAGCCGCCAGGGGCGTAGGGCACGACGATGCGCACGCTGTTGTCCTGGGCCTGCGCGGGCGACACGAGGCAGGCCGCGCCGAGGGCCAGGCCCAGGAAGCTGCGGCGAAGGAGGCTGGAAGGGGTCATGGTGGGTTCCCGAAAAGGCGTGAGAAATGGGCCGGTGCTGCTGGGCAAACGCCTATGGTGTCAGGATTGGCACAATTGACAAAGTCAACTCTACCCCGGGGAAACCCCGAAGCGAGCATGTCCGCCACCCACCTCGACGCGCCACGGCAACTGCAGGACATGTTCCTGTACCGCATCAGCCGCCTGCTGAGCACGGCCAGCGTGCCCGTGTTGCGCGAATGCGAGCAGGTGCACGGCATCACCCGGCGCGAGTGGCGGGTGCTGGCGCATCTGGCGCAGGCCGAGGGTTGCCTGTCGTCCGAGCTGGCCGACCTGGCGCAGCTGGACCGCGTGCGCACCTCCCGCGCCCTGAGCATCCTGGTCGACAAGGGTCTGGTGCGGCGCGCGCCCAGGCCGGGCGACCGGCGCCTGGTCGAACTGGCCCTGACCGACGCCGGCCGCGCCCTCCACGCCGCCCTGCTGCCCGAGGTGACGCGGCTGAACCGGGCCTTGCTGGCCGGTTTGTCGGCGGCGCAGCTGCGGCAACTGGAGGAGGTGCTGGAGCACCTGCAGCAGCGGGCCGAAAGCCTGCGTGGGGACGGACCCTAAGCCGGGGCCGCGCCGGCGGGCAGATCGGCGCCGCTGGCCGGTTGGCGCGCGTGCTTTTGCGCCAGCTCGATCACGCGCGCGGCCATGCTTTCCAGCAGCAGGATGTCGCGCGGCGTGAGCTGGCGCGGCTGGTGGTCGAACAGGCACAGGGTGCCCAGCACGAAGCCGTCGCGGTCGCACACCGGGGCGCCGGCGTAAAAGCGCAGCCCGTCCTGGCGCAGGCGCGGGTTGGCGGCAAAGCGCGCATCGCGCAGCACGTCCGGCACCACCAGGGTGTTGCCGCGCGCCACCACGTGGCCGCACATCGACAGCGCGCGTGGCGCGATGGGTTCCGGCGTGCCGCTGCCGGGCCGGCCGACGGCGCTGGCGCTGCCGTGCGCCAGCTGCCAGTCGTCGTCGACCAGCGAGACCAGGGCGATCGGGCAATCGAAGGCGTCGGCCACGCGCCGCGCGGTGGCGTCCAGCGGCCCGCGCAGCTCGGGCGCCAGCAGGCCGCTGGCCTGCAGGGCCTGCAGGCGCTCATCCTCGCGCGGTGGCAGGGGGGCCGGGGTGTAGAACTCGTCGGTGTCGGTTTCCAGCAGCGAGCGGGCGCGCACCACCAGGTCTTCCACCGTGGTCACCGTGGCGTCCACGCCGGCCTCGGCGAACGGGTTGGCGCCGGGCGGCAGGGCCGGGTGGCCCCAGGCCGCCAGCAGCACCGGCAACTGGGGCCAGCGGCGGCGCAGGCGCCGCACGAAGTAGCGCGCCAGCGTGCCCGGCTCGGACGAGAAGTGGCACAGGCACACCAACTGCACGTCGCGCAGCTCCAGCTGGGCCAGGTGCTCGGAGGTCAGGGTGCCGACCCGCAGTACCCGGCTGCCCAGGCCCTGCAGGGCCAGCAGGTGGGCGGCCATTTCGGCGCCCAGCGCGTCCACCGCGCCGCGCGCGCCGATGCAGACCACGCGCGCCGGCAAGGCCGGGTCGACCGGATGCAGCTCGCGCAGCTCGTCCAGCACGCGCTGCATGCCGGAGACCACGCGGTGCCTTTGCTCGGCCGTGCTCATGTCGCCCTCGGCGCTGGCGGCGCGGCGCAGCGCGCCCAGCCCGACGCCGCCGTAGAAAGCCTGGAGCGAATCCTGCTCGGCGTGGCGGGTGGCCAGCTCGATGGCTTCCTCGACGTCGCCGGCCAGCAGGCGCTGGTGCAGCCGGGTCGGTTCGTCCAGCGCCCGGGCGCTGCCCAGCAGCACTTCCAGAAAACGCAGCTGCGGCAGGTGGCGCCCCAGCACCAGCAGCAGCACCGTGATGGGAGTGGACAGCACCAGGCCGATCGGCCCCCAGAGAGCGGTCCAGAACATCGCCGCCAGAATCAGCGACAGGGTGGACAGCCCGGTGCTGCCGCCGTACAGCCAGGGCTCGATCAAGTTGTTGCTGATCAGCTCCAGGCTCAGCACCAGCGCCAGCGTCCACAGCACCATCTGCCAGCCCGGGTCGGCGGCAAAGGCCAGGGTCAGCGGGAAGATGGCCGCGATCACCGGCCCGACGTAGGGCAGAAAGCGCAGCACCGCCGCCAGCAGGCCCCACATCAGCGCGCCGGGCACGCCGATCAGCAGCAAACCGATGGCCATGGGCAGGCCGTACAGCGTGTTCACCAGCAGCTGCATGGTCAGGTACTTGCTCACGCGCCGGCCGGCCTCGCCCAGGGCCTCGGTGGTGCGGTGCAGGTTGCCGCCCAGCAGCCGCAGCAGGCGGTCGCGCAAATCGCCCCGGTCGAGCAGGATCAGAATGGCGAAGATCAGCACCGTGCCGGCCATCGCCAGCGGGGTGGTGAAGCGGTCGGCCCATTGCGAGAGCTTTTGCGCCGGGGTCAGTGACTGGCCGACGATCTCCACCCGCGACGGGCGTTCGGCGCGCGGGCGCTGGGCCTGACTGGCCTGCTGGGCGCTGTCGATTTCCTTTTCCACCTTCTCGACCACGCGCGAATACTGGGCCAGCATGCCGGGCTGGCGCAGCACGTCGCCGACCGTGCGCAGCTTGCGAGTCATGTTGATCTCGTAGCGCGGCAGGTCGCCGCCGATCTGGCGCAGCTGGCCGTACACCAGCAGGCCGGCCGCGCCCAGCAGGGTCAGCGCCGTCAGCACCACCGCGATCACCGCCGCCGCGCGCGGCACGCCGCGGCGCTTGAGCCACGACACCATCGGATCGAGCACGAAGCCGAACAGCACCGCCAGGGCCAGCGGCATCAGCAGATCGCGTCCGAAGTACAGCGCGGCGACGATCACGGCCGCGCTGACCAGGCCGTTCATCAGCGGCACGCGCGGGCCGGCCCGCTCGGGCGCGCCGTCCTGGCCGATCGAGGATTCGTCCAGCAGCGGCGCGGCGGGGGGGCGGGGGATGGGTGAGGTCACGGGTTTCGGGCCGGCGCGCCGTGGGCGACGGGCCGGGGGCGCTGGCGCCTTGATTCTGGGCGGCCTGCCGGGGGCCGACCTGTAGGACGGGGGCCAGAATGCACGTGCGTCCCCGGGGTGACGTGCGGCGCCAGAGCGCGGAACGCATGGCGGACAATGGGGCATGCTTCCAACCGACCGCGCCACCACCACCGAACCCGTCCGATCCGTACCCTTCGAGGGCGCCAGCAACTTCCGCGACCTGGGCGGTTACCGGGCGGGCGACGGGCGCCGGCTGCGCTGGCGCCGGCTGTTTCGCTCCGACCACCTGGCCGGCCTGACCGCGCGCGACACCCAGGCCCTGCAGTCCATCGGCGTGTGCCGGGCCTTCGATTTCCGCGGCGTGGCCGAGCGCGCCGCCGCGCCCTACGAGCTGCCCGGGGTGACCCAGTACCCGTTGCCGGTCGAACCCACCGTGGTGCAGGGCATGAAGGACTTGCTCGACGCCGGCCAGCACGTCACGCCGGCGCTGACCGTGGAGCTGATGCAGCACACCTACCGCGCCTTCGTGCGCGACAACGCCCAGCGCTTCGGCCAGTTGTTCACCCACCTGCTCGACAGCGACACGCCGCTGGTGTTCCATTGCACCGCTGGCAAGGACCGCACCGGCTTTGCCGCCGCGCTGATCCTGCTGTCCCTGGGCGTGGAGCGCGAGGTGGTGATGCAGGACTACCTGCTCACCAACCAGTGTTACAAGATGCCGGCCTTGGCCGACGCCCGCGCCCCGCGCGACGTGCTGGAAGTGCTCTGGCGCGTGCAACCGGCCTTTCTGGACGCGGCCCTGGAGACCGTGGAGCGCGACCACGGCGACGTGCGAACCTACCTGGCGCGCGAGCTGGGCGTGGGCGCCGCCGAGCGCCAGCGGCTGGCCCAGCTGTACCTGCAGCCCTAGGGTCTGTTAACGCTATTTTCCGGCGTGCGAACCTGCTTAAAAACGCGTCAATCTAGGCGTGCGACGCCGCCCAGACCGGGTGTCTGGGCAAGGAGCACAACAACGAGTG
>JAIUOM010000135.1 GCA_020161215.1 Pseudomonadota bacterium | reverse complement strand
GGCGATCAAGGTTCGGGGCAGGCGCGTGGACAACAACATTACAGAGGGCGACTCTCGGGCAGGGCGCAATGGTAGCGCGCGGGCAGCGCCGCCCTGGGGGTGAGCAGATCAATTTCAAGACGTGAACGGGCCCCACTTTTTGCACGCGAGGCGCTTGAAATCCGGTGTGGGGCGCGCACTTACACCTCAAGCGGGAGCAGGACCGAACCGGCCGGCACCGCGCCAACCGATTGAAAGGAAACCACCATGTTCTTCGCCGCCACCCCCACCATCCGCCGTTCGACCTACACCCCGGCGCTGCGCTCGCTTGACCGCTTCCTGGAAGACACCCTGTCGGCCACGCGCCAAACCGGCGTGCAGTTCAGCCAGAACGACACCACCTGGTCGCTCAGCATCGACGTGCCGGGCGTCAGCCGTGAGCAGCTGGCCATCGCCATCGAAGGCCAGACCGTGAAAATCGAGACCGTCGAAGGCGCGCCGCGCCAGTACAAGAAGGTCTACGAGTTCGCCCAGGACGTCGACAGCACCGCCAGCAGCGCCAAGCTGGAAAACGGTGTGCTGACCCTGAACCTGGCCAAGCTGGTGCCCGAAAGCAAGGCCGCCACGCTGGCCATCGCCTGAAGGCTGGCCCAAGCCGGCACGCAAAAAAGGACGCCTCGGCGTCCTTTTTTGTTCGTGGGTTTCACGCGCCCACGCGTCACGCCGTCGCCAGTGCCTCCAGCGGCCAGCGCGGCTTGACGTCGAAACCGTAATCGGTACGCGGCGTGGCTGCCCCAGACTGGATGCGCATGGCCGCCGCCAGGGCAATCATGGCGCCGTTGTCGGTGCACAGGTGCAGCTCGGGGTAGTGCACGCGCACGCCGCGCTGGGCACACGCGCCGTCGAGCTGCTCGCGCAGGGCCTGGTTGGCGCCCACGCCACCCGCCACCACCAGGCGCTTGAGACCGGTGGCCGCCAGCGCCTTGAGCGATTTTTTGACCAGCACCTCTACGATGGCCGCCTGCGTGCTGGCCGCCAGGTCGGCGCGCTGCTGCTCGCAGGGCGAACCCTCGAACCTGCGCGCCTGGGTCAGCACGGCGGTTTTGAGGCCGGCAAACGAAAAATCCAGATCGCCGCTGTGCAGCAGCGGGCGCGGCAAGGTGTAGGCCGTGGCATCGCCAAACTCGGCCAGCCGCGCCAACGCCGGCCCACCGGGGTAGCCCAGGCCCAGCAGCTTGGCCGACTTGTCGAAGGCCTCGCCCGCCGCGTCGTCGATGGTTTCACCCAGTAAGGTGTAGCGCCCCACGCCCTCGACCTGCATCAGCTGCGTGTGGCCGCCGCTCACCAGCAGGGCCACGAAGGGAAATTCGGGCGGATCGGCGCTGAGAAAAGGCGACAGCAGATGCCCTTCCAGGTGGTGCACGCCCAACACCGGCCGCCCCAGGGCAGCGCCCAGCGCGCAGGCCACGCCAGCCCCCACCAACAAGGCGCCGGCCAGCCCCGGACCTCTCGTGTAAGCGACGACATCAATAGCACCTTGGGTTTGCCCGGCCTCCTCCAGCACCTGATTTATCAGCGGTAACACGCGCCGAATGTGGTCGCGGCTGGCCAGCTCCGGCACCACGCCACCGTAGTCGGCGTGCATGGCGATCTGGGTGTGCAGGGCATGCGCCAGCAGCTCCGGCACCTGCCCTTCGCGCGTGCGCACCAGCGCCACGCCGGTTTCGTCGCAGGAGGATTCGATACCGAGAACGAGGGTGGACATAAGCGGCAATTATCCGCCCGCCCCGCGGCCTAAATCGCCGCCCACCCGCGAAACCCACATGGCGCGAAGGCGCTCGCCACGCCGCAGCCAACAAATGACCGTGGAGCAGGCGCCGCGGAAGGGCTGTGCCCGCCCGCTGGCGCCGCCCCCTTGGGGGGAGGCGCAACATCGCGCAGCGAGTGAAGCCTGGGGGTTACGTCAGGTTCCCTGCGATGTAACTCTCCATCTGCTGGATCAAAAAACTCTGCTCCGCCAGTTGGGCATTGACCAAGTCGCCAATCGATACCAGGCCGATCAGCTGACCACCGTCCACCACCGGCAGATGGCGCAGCTTGCCCTGGGTCATGATGGCCAGGCATTCGCGCACCGTCTGGCGCGGGCCGACCACGTACAGGCGCGAAGTCATCACGTCGGTCAGCAAGGTATCCACCGACGACAGACCCTTGAGCGCGATCTTGCGGGCGTAATCGCGCTCGGTGAAGATGCCCAGCAGCGCGTCGCCCTGCATCAACAGCACGGAGCCGATCTCGCGCTCGGCCATCATTTGCAGGGCCTCGCGCACGGTGGCCGTGGGCGGCAGCGCGGCCAACTGGCCACCTTTGCGATTTTTCAGAATGTCGGCAACGGTCGTCATGCGGTACTCCTCCGGGAAATCTGGGTGGTCTGCGCCGATATCGTGCCAGAAGGCCGCGCCCGGCGCCACCGCCGGATCGTCATTGCATGTAAACAGCACCCTCGCCCGGATCAGGCACACCCATGGTGCACCGCACCAGAATGTCCACGTCCCGGGCCCGCACCGGCACGCCGCTGGTGCAGGGCCACCGCCAACAGGGCACCGCCGGCCCGAACAGGCCCGGCCTGGCGGCTGGCACCGGATTTGCATGGCGTGCTGCACCGCAACACCACGCCCGCCGCACGCCATGGCCCACTTCAAGACCTTTCTCCGATCCGGGCACGGCCCCACGCTGTTTGCCGCCTTCCTGTACTTTGATTTCACCTTCGCCATCTGGGTGCTGAACGGCGCCATGGCCCCCTTCATCAGCGAGAGCTTCAACCTGAGCCCGGCGCAAAAGGGCTTCATGGTCAGCGTGCCCATCATTGCCGGGGCGTTGATGCGCTTTCCGCTGGGCCTTTTGTCGCAGTACATCGGCCGCAAAAGCGCCGCGCTGGTGGAGATGGGCTTGATCGTGCTGGCCCTGCTCTACGGCTTCATGGCCGTCGACTCGCACAGCGAGGTGCTGGCCATGGGCGTGCTGCTGGGCATTGCCGGTGGCAGCTTCGGCATTGCGCTGTCGCTGGGCTCGGGCTGGTTCCCGGCGCGCTACAAGGGCCTGGCGATGGGCATTGCGGGCGCCGGCAACTCGGGCACGGTGCTGGCCGTGCTGTTCGCGCCGCCGCTGGCGCAGGCCTACGGCTGGACGGCGGTCTACGGCATTGCCGCCGCGACCATGCTGCTGCCTATGGTGGTGATGTGGTTCATGGCCAAGGAGCCGCCCGACCGCGAGGCGCACAACAGCCTGCGCGAGCACACCGCCTGCCTGTTCGAGAAGGACGGCTGGGCCTTCAGCCTGATCTACGTCGTGACCTTTGGCGGCTTCATCGGCCTGGCCAGCTTTCTGCCGACCTACTTTTACGACCAGTTCAAGGTGACCAAGGTCGAGGCCGGCCAGCTGACCATGCTGGCCACGCTGATGGGCTCGGCCATCCGCGTGGTGGGCGGCTACCTAGGCGACCGCTTTGGCGGCGTGAACACCCTCAGCGGCGTGCTGGTGGCGGTGGCCATCACCCTGGTGGGCTGCGGCCTGGCCGGCGGCTCGCTGGTCGGCACCACCCTGCTCTTCATGCTGTGCTTTGCCGCGCTGGGCGCCGGCAATGGCGCGCTGTTTCAGCTGGTGCCGCTGCGCTGGCCGCTGACCACCGCCGTGGCCGGTTCGATGATCGGCGAAGTCGGCGCGCTGGGTGGCGGCTTTCTGCCCAACGCCATGGGCTTGTCCAAACAGCATTTCGACACCTACCTATGGGGCTTTGTCGCCTTTGCCGTGTTGGCCGGGCTGGTGCTGGTGATGATGCGCGCCATGCAATTGCGTTGGACCCGCACCTGGGCCGAGAAAGGCGGCCGCGCCCGCGCCACCACCCCGCTGGCGGCCGACGTGCGCGGCCCGTTGGCCACGCGCGGCTGAGCCCCTTTTGGGGGCGGCGCACTCCGCGCGGCGGCCCCTTGCGTACCGTTTGTCTCCTCGGAGGTGTTCGCGCCTCCGTTCACCAGGGCGCCGTCGGCGCCCTGCTTTTTTGCCGTGGCGGCACAATGTTGCCGTGGCGGCACAATGGAATCAGCGCCCAAGCGCCCAGGCCGCGTCTGACCCAATCCACAGTGCCACCGACCATGACCACCACCGCCCTCACCCTGATTTCGTCCATGGCCACCAAACAAGTGCTGGCCGAACTGATCGCCCTGTACCGGCACACCCTGGGTGCGGCGGCACCCGCGATTGAGCTGACCTCGGTCGGCGGAGTGGACGCCGCCAAGCGCATCGCCGCCGGCGAGCCCTTTGACGGTGTGGTGCTGGGCAGCGACGCACTCGACAAGCTGATCGCCAGCGGCCACGTGCTGGCCGACAGCCGCGTGGACATCGTGCGGTCGGGCGTGGCGGTGGCCGTGCCGGCCGGCGCGCCGAACCCAGACCTGAGCCGCGAGGAAAGCGTGAAACAAGCCGTGCTGGCCGCCCGCACCCTGGGCTATTCCACCGGCCCCAGCGGCGTGGCGCTGGCCAAGCTGTTCGAGCGCTGGGGCATTGCCGAGCAAATCGCCCCGCGCATCGTCACCCCGCCGCCGGGCGTGCCGGTGGGCTCGCTCATCGCCAGTGGGGAGGTGGCTCTGGGCTTTCAGCAATTGAGCGAGTTGATGCACCTGGAAGACATCGACGTGGTGGGGCCGCTGCCAGCAGAGATTCAGATTGAGACGGTGTTTGCGGGGGGTGTGGTGGTCAGGTCGGGACGGGCCGAGGCTGTGCGGGGGGTGTTGGGGTTCATGGCGTCGACTGAGACTGCGCGGGTCAAGCGGGAGAGTGGGATGGCGGGGGTTTGACCGGACGGTACCATCCGAAAGCCGAAGCCCGGAGACTGGCCAGTTCGACACATCGCGGATAGCTCCTTGACCGGTAACCAGGCATCAGCCTCACGCAGGGGGCCGCGCAAACCAAACGTGACCCCGTCCGCAGAAGTGGATCAACTCCAATACTCCTCAATTCCCCAACGAGTCAAAGCTGCAATCGGTAAACTGATTTTGCCGTCTTGCTGAAAACTCCTTCCTTCTCGTCGACCGACAGGGTCGAGAGCATCCGCTTGAACGCGTTCCAGAGTCCGCCGTAACCGATGCCGATCTTATCAACGGGAAAATTGCTTTCAACCATGCATCGCTGGACCCCAAAAAGTTCGATGCAAGTGAGAACGTAGGGTGCCCAAAGTTGGGCCAATTCCTTTGAAGTGATGGGTGCTGGGCTGCGGCCGTAGTCGTAGGCGGCGAGGCGCATCATCACGCCGCCCAGCTTTACAGCGACGTTCTGGCACCTGGCAAGTTCAGCCATACCGGCCCGCCAACTCGCAAACACATCGTCGCGCTTGCCCGCATAGCGGCCATATCCCAGGGGACCTCCCATATGACAGCAGATGATTTGTACTTCAGGACAGGCGTTTGCCAAATGAACCAAGTCCGAAAGTTGTGGATGAAAGACGAACGCATCAAATGTGAGCCCATGGAAGCCTAGCCGCTTGACGCCAGCATGGAATTTCTCGTCACGGTACAAGCCGGGGCCGGGGCAGGTGTGGCTGTTTCCGATCGACGCGTCAATATCCCAAGCCCCCGCGTAGCGAACGCCCTTGAAGCGGCCACCGCCGACTCGGATTTGCGCCTCGAGAACGGCCGCCAGTTCGTCACCTAACAACAAATCAGCGAAGCCCACTATTCCGGCATTAACGCGAGCCTTACCGTACTTTCCACTCTCGCTCATCGATGCGATGCCCGCGCAGAATTCGACTTCGCCCACCGGCCTCATAGCCTGTGCTCCATTCTCCCTGTACATCGCTTGACACTCATTGAATACAGTGCCTACAACGTTGTGACCCGACTGGAGATCCAGGAGAAAATCGTCGAAGAGATAGCGGAACCCAGGCAAATCCCATAAATGATGGTGGGCGTCAACGATAGGGATGTCGGGATCAAGCGCGGCCTCTTGCTTGGACTTCGACAGCCACACTGGATCAGGCCGATATACCTTGCCAAACTTCGTCGGCATCGTTGGATCACGTCTTTCCTCGAACATCCCAGCCAGGATGGGCTGCGCGTCAAATCTGACCGGATCATCTGGTTGTTGCGGCATGGAAATCCTTACGACCTCGTAGAGAGGCTTTGACAGAGCTGTGCTATCCAACTCTTCCCGGATACAACGGGAATCACTCGCCCGAGACCCACGGATTCGACGATCATTGGGGAGCAATCTTGGCCTTGGCAATCGCCCGGCCCCACTCGTGATTCGACTCCCGGATGAACTCACCGAACTCCTGACCTGATCGAGCATCGGGAACGACGAATAACTTCCGGAGTGCTTGCTGAACCTGCTCGCCTTTCATCGCCTCGCCGAAAACCGTACGCAGGCGCCCAAGAATCGATGGGGGTATGCCCGCCGGGCCAACGATCCCGGTCCATGCGGCAAGTCCTAACTGCAGGCCCTCTTCGCTAAAGGTGGGTGTGGAGGCAAATGCATCGATCCTCTGTGGAGTCGTGACAGCAAGCAGCCTAAACCCTCCGCTCCGGACATGTTGTTCCACAAGAGGCAACGGCAACAGCGACGCAGCTACTTCCCCTGAAAGCAGTGCTGTGACGAGCGGCGCCGTTCCCTGATACGGAACGTGAAGCAGATCAATGGAAGCTGCGGATTTCAGCATTTCGCACAAGATGTGGCCGGAGCTACCGATGCCCCAGGTTCCGAAGGTAATCGGAGGCCTCGACGATTTGGCGAACGATATAAACTCTTTCAAGTTGTTTGCAGGTAACCTCGGGTTTACCACCAGCCCAAAAGGGAATTGTCCTATGGGAGCAATCGCGACAAACTGCCCGTCAGGGTCATAGCGCGCGCCTTTCAGGACATGTGGAGCGATAGAGTGCGAGTCAGCATTTGCGAACAGCAGGGTGTACCCGTCAGGCGAGGCCCGCGACACCAGCGCGCTCCCGATGGATCCCGAGGCCCCGGGACGATTCTCGACGACGATACTTTGTCCGAGCAATTCGGATACCGCAGGTACTATGAGGCGTACCACGACGTCCCCTCCCCCGCCAGCCGGCCACGGCACTACGATTTTGACTGGGTGAGTCGGATACTCCGCTGCAAAAATAGACGCAGAAGCGATACCCATTGTTGTTCCGACGAGAAAATTACGACGGGCGATATTTTGAGAATTTGGCACGGCTGACTCCTTGAATTGATTGCGCACGATTCATCTAAGTCGGCGCTGAATTTGCCGACTCGTCAAACATTGGACTTATGTCTCTACCGTCACGGAACCCAGGCCAACAACCTGATAGACCCATTGCTCACCTGCGCCGGGAAACTTTGTTGGCAGAATGCTGCCGGTCATCACGATTTGCCCCGGTTGAAGCGATCGGCCGCGCCGACCCAGTTCTTGTGCGAGCCACCGGACTGATTCAAGAGGGTCCCCCAGAGCGTCACGCACAAACGCTTCGCCGACAAGGGCGCCGTTGCAGTGCAGCGTGCCCAGCCGATCACCCAATCCCTGGGTAAGCGGCGACATTTTCCCTAGAACAACGCCCGCATTCCAGGCGTTGTCAGCGATCAGCGAACCGGCGTCGAGAAACTTGTAGTCCGCGTTTCTGTCGTCCACCAGTTCGAATGCTGGTGCGATGGCGTCCACCGCGTCTGCCACTTCGCGAGCGGTTAGCGGTTCACTGCCCGCTTCGATATTGGTCCCGAGACGCACCGCGATCTCGCACTCAATGCCGAGCCGGCCGAATTCGGCTGGGTTGACCGTGCTAGGCGTCTGTTGCAACCTTTTCTCGAGTACAGCCCCATATACTGGACTGCTGATGCCGCACATCTGTTGCATCGCAACGGATGTCAGGCCGACCTTGTATCCCACCACCTGCCCAAGACCACGATCGACGAGCCGATGCACGCAGGCTTCCTGAACTTGGTAGGCCTCCTCAAGGCTCAGCGGTCTGCCCGCGAGCAAAAGGCTTTGGAACGGCTGGCGAGCCTGATGGGCGGCCTCAAGCTCGCTCGCAGCTTCCGATGGCTGCAAAGTACTAAAGTTCATTTTCATCAGAAAGTTCCGGGATAGAGGCCACCATCCAGAACGATGTGCTGGCCGGTCAGATACCCTGCCTGCGCACTGCACAAGTAGGCACACAGCTCTCCGAATTCGCTGGGACTTCCGAACCTGCGCGCCGGCACGCTTTGCGTTCTTTCGGTCATTACAGCGTCCAAAGGCGTCGCTTGCCGATCCGCCCATGCTTGAAGAGTGGACGCAAGACGGTCGGTAAGAAAGTACCCGGGGAGGATGCTGTTGACGGTGACACCGTCAGCCGCAACTTCCCGGGCCAGCCCTGCCATGTACCCCGTCAGCCCAAGTCTCGCACCGGTGGATAGCGAAAGCAGAGGCTGTGGATGCTTGATACTGACGGAACTGATGTTCACCACGCGCCCGAACTTAGCGCTAATCATTGCCGGAAGCAGCGCGTTCGTCAGCGCAATCGCGCTCAGCATGTTGCCTTCCAGCGCATCAAGCCAGGATTGCCTGCAGAACTCGCGCGTATTGCCGGTCGGTGGTCCTGCCGAGTTGTTTACCAGGACCGCACAGTCTGTGGCTCGGTCCAGGATGAGTTGACGCCCTTGTTCTTTCGTCACGTCCGCGGCCACGATCTCTGGTCGCCGTCCGAGCCCCCGCTCAAGCCGCTGAGCAGCAGCGACCAGGTCAGCTTCCTTGCGCGCGACCAGAATTACGTCTGCCTCCTCACGCATCAAAGCATGAGCGCACGCGAAACCCAATCCTTTGCTGGCTCCGCAGACCAGAGCCCTGCGACCCTTCAAGCCCAGATCCATAATCAATCCTCCTGAACGGGGCGCCGAAACGCTCGGTCTATCGAGTAACTCGCGTTTGGGACGCGCTGGCTCACCGCAGATACCTTTCGCTTGCCGGATTCGACGAGGCCCCTTATCGCGGTGTGTGCGAAGACGCCGATATCGTCCGGGCCGCGTGCAACCTCGGGCTCCATGATGGAGGCTGCACCCTTGAACGGGAAGTGTGGGGAGTTAATGCCGGCCCTGTCCCCCATGTAGCTGCCCAGGAGGTGTAGGAGCGTGTCATTGGCAAAAGGCCCCACAGCGAGATTGTTGGGCGCCTGTTTCGCCAGCGTCCCGGGATCGGCGACGTCGTTGGCTCGGAACTTGGCGGAGATAGCGAGCATGGTCGGCATGGAGCCGGAGACCGATGTGATGTCCTTGACGGCGTCGGATCGCAGCTTCGAATAGAGGTTGGCAAAAGCCGTGTTGTTCGGCCTAAGAGAAGAGATCGTGTACCCGGCGGCCAGCGCCTTGATCAACGCCTCGGTGGCGATGACGCCGCCCACACCGGGAACGTTGTCGATCACCATGGCACGCCCCAGATCCCCGGACACACGCTCTGCGAGACGCCGGGCCATGACGCTCTGCCCTGGTCCCGCCGACCCAGGACAGATCATCTGGATGGGCTTTTTCGGATAGCCCTCGCCTTGAGCAGCCGCAGGATAAATCGGTACGCAGGCGGCCGAAGTGAGCACGGCTAGGCGGCCGAAGCGGATGAATGTCATTGAATGCGCCCTTGCGTTTTAGGGTTCCGGTGTTGCCGATCCGCCCCGATCAGGTAGCTCGAACCTTGCCTGCCTCCAGGAGCGACAGAGCAGCCGAGGAATCGATACCCCACTCATGAAGAAGGCTCGTCGTTTGCGCGCCAATTGGCTGCGGCTGAATGCGGACTTCAGGTGCTCGGTCGTCGATCCGGATCGGCAACGCAGGGAGCGTCGCCTTGGCAGCTCCATAAGCGATGTCGAGCAGTGATCCGTTGGACTTCAGATGCGGGTCTTCAACCAGATCTAGGGGCGTTCTGACTGGAGCAACCGGCACTGCGGCAGCGACGCAGGCGGACTCCACCTCGCTGACTGTGCATGATCGAAGTCGATCAGCGAGCAGGGGGATCAGCCGAGGGCGGGCCAAGACGCGCAGCTCGTTCGTCGCCAGTTCGCTGTCAAGCTCGAAGGATTTGAGTCCGAAAGACCGGCAAAATCGTTGCCATTGCGCATCGCTCGTGACTCCGACGAAAATCTGTCCGTCTTCGCAATCGAACAGGTCGTAGACTGCCCAAGCATGCGTGCGCTCGGGCATGGGTACCACCGGTATCCCGCCGATCTGGTGCATGGCGATGTGCTGGCCCACGAGGAAAGCCGTGGTCTCATACAGCGCGCTGGTGACCAAGGTGCCCTGCCCCGAAGTTTCCCTTGCCCGGAGGGCGGCCAGGATGCCGATCACGCCGAACATGCCGCCACCCACGTCCACGATGGAGGAGCCCGCCCGTAGGGGGCGCCCCCGAGGTCCCGTCATGAAGGCGAGCCCGCCCATCATCTGGACGATCTCGTCAAGCGCCGGGCGGCTCTCGTAGGGTCCGGACAGGAACCCCTTGAGCGAGCAATAGATCAAGCGCGGATTCGACGCTTTGACTGCGTCATAGCCATAGCCTAGCCGATCCATCACGCCCGGCCCGAAGTTTTCGATCGCAACATCTGCCCAGCGGAAGGCTGCGTCCATAATTGGCCGGCAGGCTGGATCCTTGAGATCAATCGCTAGGCTTTCCTTGTTGCGGTTGAAGTAGCCGAAGAAGCCGGCACCGAAGCCTTTAAGGTTGCGAGTCGGGTCGCCGATGGGACGCTCGACCCGAACCACTCTCGCACCAAGATCGGCAAGAATCAGCCCGCAGGTCGGGCCCATGACTGTGTGGCCGAAGTCGAGGACTTTCAGTCCGGCGAGGGGCATGCCAGGACCATCCGGGTGAGCGTCTTTGCTTGAGTTCATTGGTGTGGGACGGGTGTCGAATCTGTTGCTGAAGTAGATGCGGTACCGCTGGGTGCAGCGCTGTTGCGGCAGGTCCGCCACACACTTCCATACAGCGTCTCGCCGGGCAGATGCATGGCGATCTGAGCGCGAAGCGCGAGAAGTGCGTCAATGTCGAGCGCGGTGGCGATCCCCATGCTGTCGAACATGTAAGCCAGATCCTCGGTCACAACGTTACCGCTCGCCCCCGGTGCATGAGGGCATCCGCCGAGGCCGCCGACGCAGGCGTCGAATTGAGTGATCCCCATCTGAAGCGCTACCAGGCAGTTCGCAAGCCCAAGCCCGCGCGTGTCATGGAAGTGCACCGTGTTCAACCGGTGGCCGGCTACCTTCATCGTCGCCTCGAGGAGTTTGGCAACGCTCACCGGGTTGGCATGCCCTACTGTGTCTGCAAGACCAACGCGCTCGACACCGACATCGAGCGCGCACTGGACGAGGCGTACGACCTCGCGTGGGTCGACGAATCCCTGGATCGTGCAACCAAAGGCCGTGCTGATGCCGACCTCCAGGCGAGTGCGTGCGCCAGCCGCGTCGCGCGCAGCCCGGATACGCCCGAGTTCGGCGATCACTTGGTCGGGTGTCTTGCGCATATTGGCGAGGCTGTGCGCGTGACTCGCCGACAACGGGAGCACCATAGCATCCGCCTCCTCGACTATCGCGCGTTCGGCACCACGCAGGTTGGGGACGAGCACCTGCGTAGTCAAACCAGGCAAAGTCTTCGCGAACGCCAGGACCTCGGCCGTATCGGCCAGTTGAGGCATTGATTGCGGCGGCACGAAGGCGCCCACCTCCATTTCCCTGATGCCTGCGCAATAAGCACTACGCACCCAGGCCAATTTATCGGCCGTCGAGACCGGTTGCTGAATCAGTTGCAGGCCATCGCGTAGGCTGACTTCACGAATAGTCACACTGCCGGGAAGCGTTGCAAGTGCGTTGTTGAACATCATGCGTTGAGTTTAAAATTTCCCGTGCAGCAACATTGCCCTAATTTGGAACGAAATCTTTCCTAAATGGAATTATGTATGCGTGATCTGGACCTCACCTCGCTTCGACTCTTCATTTACGTTTGTGAGAGCGGCAGCCTAGCCAAGGCCGCCGAGCGCGCGGCCATTGTTTCTTCAGCGATTAGCAAACGCATGGCGCAGCTAGAGGACCAACTTGGGACCCGGCTGCTCGTACGTAAGGGCTACGGTGTCGTTCCCACAACAGCGGGCCTGAATCTACTGGAGCATGCGCGCACAATCTGCGACAACGTGGCGCGCATAGAAAAGGACATGCGCAACTTCGCTGCGGGCGCGCAGGGGCAAGTGCGCCTGCTGGCTTCCGCATCCGCCATTGCCGATCGCTTGACCAC
>JAIUOM010000134.1 GCA_020161215.1 Pseudomonadota bacterium | reverse complement strand
CGAGCGGCGCAGTAAGCCGCCGCTGACCCAAGCCAATCAAGTGGCCATCGGGGCGCAGCAGTACGCCGACAACACCTTGCGCAACGCCGAGGTGATCGAATCAATGGGCATGCTGCGCAGCACGCTCAAGCGCTGGCTGGACAAGCAACGCGAGATGCTGCACCTGCAGGCCGAGGCCTCGGACGTGGCCGGTGGCATGGGGGCGCTGGGCAAGCTGTTGCAGACAGTGCTCAGTTCCACGCTGCTGGGTCTGTCGGCCTGGTTGCTGCTGCACAACGAGTTACACGGTGGCGGCGCCATGCTGATCATCAGTTCCATCCTGGGTGGTCGCATGCTGGCTCCGCTGGTGCAGGTGGTGGCGCAGTGGCAGGGCGTGGTGAATGTGCGCGATGCCTGGCAGCGCCTGAACGGCCTGCTGTCGGCCGTTCCACGGAAGCCGGAGGCGATGCCGCTGCCTCCTCCCAGAGGTGACTTGCAGGTTGAGCCCTTGATGGTGACGGCGCCCAACAGCCATGTGCCCATCTTGCGCGGTGTGAATTTTGCGCTGGAGGCGGGCGAGGTGCTGGCGGTAGTCGGCCCCTCGGCGGCGGGCAAGACCACGCTGGCGCGTGCCTTGGTCGGTCTGTGGCCGTCGGCGGCCGGCAAGGTGCGTCTGGACGGCGTGGATGTGAACACCTGGAACAAGGCGGAGCTGGGGCCCTTTCTTGGCTATCTGCCCCAGGGCGTGGAGCTGTTCGAGGGGTCGGTGGCCGAGAATATCGCCCGCTTTGGCGAGGTGGATATGGGGCGGGTGCAGGGCGCCGCCGAGACTGTCGGCCTGCACGAGTTCATTCAGTCGTTGCCGCAAGGCTACGACACCCCAGTGGGGCCCAGCGGCACCCGCCTGTCTGGTGGTCAGCGCCAGCGTGTCGGGCTGGCGCGTGCGCTGTACGGCGACCCGGTGTTGGTGGTGTTGGACGAGCCCAACTCCAGTCTGGACGAGGAGGGCGATGCCGCGCTGGCTGGCGCCATTGCCGGGGCCAGTGCGCGGGGCGCGACAGTGGTGGTGATCACGCACCGCACCAGCATCCTGGGGGGGGCGCACAAGATGTTGGTGCTGCGCGACGGACAGCAGCAGGCGTTTGGGCCGCGCGACGAAGTGTTGGCCGCGCTGCAGCAGGCAGCGCAAGCCGCTCCGCCTGCCGGCGGTTTGATGGCCAGACCGGCTGGAGCCTGAGGCACGGGGCAGGCCATCGGCCGACAACGAGAACAAGCATGACGACTTCGGGTTTTTTTCAGCGCAGCGAATTGACGCGGGCGTTGCGCGCCTTTCGCGGCGCTTTCCTGACCGTGGCGGCGTTCAGCATGGTGGCCAATGTGCTGCAACTGACCTCTACGCTGTACATGTTGCAGGTGTACGACCGCGTGCTGATCAGCCAGAGCGAGCTGACCTTGCTGATGCTGTCCTTGGTCACGCTGTTTTTCTATTTGGTGGGGGCTTTTTCAGAGTGGATGCGCTCACGTGTGCTGGTGCATACCGGGATGCGGCTGGACGACATGCTGGGTATGCGCGTGTTCAACGCGGCCTACGAAAGCACACTGCGCCAGGGCACCGCCACCGGCAAGGCATTTGGCGATTTGATGCAGGTGCGTCAATTCATGACCGGCCCGGGCGTGCTGGCGATTCTGGATACCCCCTGGACACCGATCTACCTGGCGGTATTGTTTTTTCTGCACCCCATGCTGGGCTGGTTGGCGATCGGCTTCGCGTTGGTACAGCTGGCCCTGGTGTGGTTTGGGCACCGGCTGGCGGTGGCGCCCACGGAGCGTGCGCAGAACGCCATGGCGGAGGAAAACCTCTACGTTCACGCGAAATTGCGTAATACCGAGGTGCTGGAACCCATGGGCATGGTGCACAACTTGCGCGCGCGCTGGCAAGCCATGCACCGGCGTGCCGAGCTGGCCCAGGCGCGCGCCATGGACGTGAACCATCGGGTGACGGCGGTCAGCAAGTTCATCCGTTACTCGCAACAGTCGTTGGCGCTTGGGGCCGGTGCGCTGCTGGTCATCGACGGCCAGCTGACGATGGGGGCCATGATCGCGGCCAACATGCTGATGACGCGCGCGCTGGCGCCGATCGACATGATGGCCAATACCTGGCGCAGCCTGATCACCGCGCGCGCGGCGTTCCGGCGCTTGGAGACCTTGCTGCAAGAGAATCCGGAACGCGATCCGGCCCTGACCCGCGTGCCGCCGGAAGGCGCGCTGCGCCTGCAGGGCCTGGTGGCCGTGGCGCCGGGTCGGGCCGAGCCGATCCTGAAGGGCGTGGATCTGCGCGCGACGCCAGGGGCTGTGACGGTGGTGCTGGGGCCATCCGGCTCCGGCAAATCAACTTTGGCGCGCTGCATGATCGGCATCTGGCCGCACATGCAAGGGGAGGTTCTGCTTGACGAAAGACCCATTTCGGGATGGAACCGTGATGAGCTGGGCCCACACATCGGTTATCTGCCGCAGGATATCGAGCTGTTCGAGGGCAGCATCGCCGAGAACATCGCACGTTTCGGCGAGGTGGACGCGGTCAAGGTGATCGAAGCGGCGCGCGAGGCCGGTCTGCACGAGATGATTTTGCGTTTCCCGAAGGGCTACGACACGCCGGTGGGGGAGGCCGGAGGACTGTTGTCGGGTGGCCAACGCCAGCGCATCGGGCTGGCACGGGCTTTGTACGGCAAGCCGGTCCTGGTAGTACTCGATGAGCCCAATGCCAACCTTGACGACATGGGCGAGGCGGCACTGGTGGAGGCCATCCAGTTGCTGAGGGCACGTGGCAGCACGGTGATCGTGGTGACGCATCGGCCTGGGGTATTGGCGGTGGCCGATCGGCTGGTGGTATTGCGCGATGGCGTGGTGCGTGCTGACGGTTCGCGCGATGAAGTGTTGGCCGCCCTGCGCAACGCGCAGGCTCGCTCAGCCGGGACGAACCCGCAGGGACCGGGGCGGTTGGCTGGGGCATGAACGGGTTTGAAGTCCCGCGGCCGGAAGCCCGCGCCGCATGGGATCGCTTTTCTTCTTGGGTACTGATGTGAACAACTCTCTTCAATCCATGGATACCAAGCCAGCGAACGCGTTGCGTCCCGTGCCGTCGGGCGGTGACGAACGGCCGAAGCCCAGGAAGGACGTAGGCCGCGCCGGACGACTGGGCCTTTGGGCACTGGCGATTGGGTTTGGTGGCTTCCTGGTCTGGGCTGCGTTGGTGCCGTTGGATGAGGGTGTGCCGGGGCAAGGAGTAGTGGCCTTGGATACCAAGCGCAAGACGGTGCAGCACCTGCAGGGCGGTATCGTGAAGGACGTGCTGGTGCGCGAGGGCGATCAGGTCAAGGAAGGTCAGGTTCTGATGAAACTGGACTCTGCCGTGGCACGCGCCAACTATGAGGCCGCGCGCCAGACCTACCTGGGCCTGATGGCGACTCAGGCGCGGCTACAGGCCGAGCAGATCGGGCAGACCAAAATCAATTGGCCGAAAGATCTGCAGGAAGCCGCGTCCGATCCACAGATTCAGCAGCAAGTGTTGAATCAGGAGCAACTGTTCAATACTCGGCGCAGTCTTTTGCGTTCAGACCTGCAATCCATCGAGCAAAGCATTCAAGGGCAGGAAGCCTTGCTGCAAGCCTATGCCGGCATGCTGACCCAGCGTAAGAGTCAGCAAGCTCTGTTGAGTGAAGAGTTGAGCCACCTGCGTGGGTTGGTGTCCGAGGGTTACGCACCGCGCAACCAGCAGCTCGAACGTGAGCGTCAGGCGGCCGACATCCGCTCGGCCATCGCCGATCTGCAGGGCAATAGTCTGCGTGCGCGCAGCACCATCGCTGAGTTGCGTCAGCGTGCCATCTCGCGCCAGCAGGAGTACCGCAAGGAGGTTGAGTCGCAACTGGCCGATGTGAGCCGGCAGACGTTGGCCGAAGGCGAGAGATACCGGGCGGTACGCAATGATCTGGAGCGCGTCGAGATCAAGTCACCCGCCGACGGCCAGGTGGTCGGCTTGGCGGTCCAAACCGTGGGTGCGGTGATTCAGTCGGGCCAGAAGTTGATGGACGTTGTCCCCACAGGTGCGCCGGTGCTGCTGGAGGTGCGCGTGCCACCACACATGATTGATCGGGTCCAGGCCGGGATGCCCGTGGATGTGCGCTTCTCTTCGTTTGCCCATTCGCCGCAGTTGGTGGTGCAGGGCAAGCTGGAATCGGTGTCCGGGGACTTGATCACCGATCCGCCCTCCGCTGGGGCGCCTGGCGGAGCCAGCTACTACCTGGCGCGCGTCGAGGTGACGCCAGAGGGCATGAAGGTGCTGGGGAAGCGCCAATTGCATCCGGGTATGCCGGTGGAGGTGGTTTTCAAGGGCGGCGAGCGCTCGATGTTGACCTACTTGTTGCACCCGCTGACCAAGCGGATCGCGGCGTCGATGACCGAGGAGTGATGGCGATGTTCGGTACTGCCTGGCGCATGTCCATGGCCCTGCCTGGCCGAGCTGATCGGCGGCGCATGTCGCGTGCTTGCGTGGGCATGGTCGCGTATCTGTGCGCCAACGCGGCCCTGGCGCTGGATCTGCGTCAGGCCTATGAGGCCGCAGTCGAACGCGACGCCAATATCCGTGCCTCGCGCGCCGGCGCGCAAGCCGAGCGCGAGCGCCTGCCGCAAGCCCAGGCGCAGCGCCTGCCCAATGTGTCGTTCAATGCCGGTCGGAACTACAACGACCTGACGGCAACCACCAATACCATACTCGGTAATTCCGTCTCGCAGCACCACAATTACTACAGCAGCAACGTCGGGTTGTCGGTGCGTCAGCCGATCTATCGGCCGTACATCAGCGCCCTAGTGGATCAAGCCGAGGCGCAAGTGGAAAGCGCCAATGCCAGCCTGGAAAAGGACGAGCAGTCCCTGGTGGTGCGCGTGGGCGAGGCCTACTTCGATGCCTTGTTGGCGCGCGATCAGCTGCGCTTGATCGCCGCGCAAAAAACCAACTACGAAACCCAGGTGATGGCGGCGCGCAAGAGCTTCGCGGGCGGCACCGGCACCCGCACCGACATCGACGAAGCGCAATCCCGTCTGGACATGACCCGTGCCCAGGAGCTGGAGGTGCTGCAGAACCTCGACTTCACCCGGCGCCGCCTGGAGGCCATGGTGGCCATTCCGCTGGGGAATCTGGCGACACTGGATATCCAGCGTTTTCGCGCCGAACCGCCCGCACCGACTTCGATGGACGAATGGCAGACCATGGCCGAGGCCGCCAGCCCCGAACTGCGCGCATTACGTGCCCAGATCGAGGTCGCGCGCGCCGAAATCGACAAGGCCAAGGCCGGCCACAAGCCGACCCTGGATGCGGTGGCGCAGTGGTCGCGCACCAACAGCGACAGCGTGACCGCTATCAACACCCGTTACGACCAGAAACTGATCGGCTTGCAGCTGTCGGTGCCGCTGTATTCTGGTGGCTATGTCAGTTCGCAGGTGCGTCAGGCGGTGGCAAGCCATGAGCGCGCGCGCGAAGGGTTGGAGGCGACCCGCTTGGATTTGGGCGTGCGCGTGCACAAGGAGTTCCGCGGCATGACCGAGGGCGTGGCGCGCATCGCGGCGCTGGAGCAGGCCGTGCGTTCGGCCGAGGCGGCGCTGACTTCCAGCCGCATGTCGCAGGCCGCCGGCGTGCGCACCACGCTCGACGTGCTGAACGCCGAGCAGCAACTGACGCTGACGCGGCGCGATCTGGCGCAGGCGCGCTACCTGTACCTGTTGTCCCGCTTGCGCCTGCAATCGCTGGCGGGTATGGATCGTTTGGTGAGCATCGGGCAGGCCAATACGGCGCTGACCACACCCTCGCCATGACCGTTCGGCAGCCTTCGCATGGGCTGCGGGTCTCGGTCGTCAGTCACGGACATGCGGCGCTGGCTCAGGAGCTGTTGCTTCAGATGGCGCGCGAATGCGCGGGCTCGGTGACTCGCGTGGTGCTGACGCAGAATTTGCCGGAGACCGAGCCACGGGCGCCTGAGGGTGGTTGGCCGTTTGCTCTGGACGTGGTGCGCAACACGACGCCCCGGGGCTTTGGCGCCAACCACAATCACGCGCTGGCAGGGGCCGAAGAGCCCTTCGTCTGCGTCATCAACCCGGACGTGGCACTGCTGGAGGGGCCGGATCCGCTGGCCGCGCTGCGGGATGTGGCCGCCGAGCCCGGCGTCGGCTGTGCCTATCCCGTTCAGCTCGATGCCCAGGGGCGTGTCGAGGCGTCCGAACGCGAACTGCCCACGCCCCTGGCCCTGTGGCGTCGGCGCGTGCTGGGCCGGCCGCAGCGTCGGGTGGATTGGATCAACGGCGCTTGCATGGTGCTGCCGGCGGCGGTGTGGGCGCGCCTGGGCGGTTTCGACGAAGGGTATTTCATGTACTGCGAGGACGTCGACCTGTGCCTGCGCCTGCGCGCGCTGGGTCTGCGTCTGGAGCGTGCGCCGGTGCGGGTGGTGCACGCTGGGCAGCGCGCCAGCCACCACGACAGTCGCCACCTGGCTTGGCATGTGCGCAGCCTGTTACGTCTATGGTTTTCCGCGCCGTACCGGGCCGCGCGGCGGGCTGCGGCCAGCACGGACGCTGCTGCGCCGGCGCGGTAGGATGCCGGAATGGTCTGGCTGTCGGTACTGACTTTTCTGGTGTCGATGGTGATCGGCGGGTGGGTGCTGCGCGGGGCGCGTCGGCGCAGCACGGCTTATGGTCAGGACAAACCCCAGCGTTTGCACGCTGGGGAGGTGCCGCGTCTGGGCGGCGTGGGCCTGTTGGCCGGCTTGTTGATGGGCTGGCTGGTGGGGCTGGTCAACAGTCAGTGGGGCGGGGATCCGTCCTCGTTGCGACTCGAACCCTGGACGTTGAGTTGGTGCGTGGCCCTGCTGCCGGCGGTGATTGGCGGCCTGCATGAGGACTGCACGCAACGCCTGACCGTGCGTTACCGGCTGTTGCTGACTTTACTGACTGCCGCGTTGGGGATCACGCTGGCTGGCCTGTACGTGCCCCGCGTGGGTTTGCCCTGGTTGGACCAGTGGATGCTGGAGCTGCCGTGGATCGGCATGGCGCTGGCCGCCCTGGCCTTGGCCGGCTTGCCGCACGCCTTCAACATCATTGACGGCTGCAATGGCCTGGCCGGCATGGTGGCCTTGATCACGGCCTTGGCCATTGCGCACGTGGCATTGCAGCTGGGTGATCGCGGCCTGGCGACCCTGATGGTGGTGATGGCGGCCTCGTCGGCGGGATTCCTGGTCTGGAACTACCCGCGCGGCTTGCTGTTCGCCGGCGACGGCGGAGCCTACCTGTGGGGCAGCGTGATTGCCTTCGGCGCCATCGCCCTGGTGCAGCGCCATCCCCAGGTGTCGCCCTGGTTTCCGGTGTTGTTGCTGATCTACCCGGTCTGGGAGACGCTGTTTTCCATCTACCGCAAGCTGGCGCGCGGGGTTTCGCCGGGCGTCGCCGATGCCCTGCATTTTCACCAGTTGGTCTACCGGCGCATCGTGCGCGGCGTGGTCGACGAGGCCGACGCCCGCAAATTGTTGCGGCGCAATAACCGGACCGCCCCGTACCTGTGGGGCTTCACGCTGCTGACGGTGCTGCCGGCGCTGCTGTTTTGGCGCTCAACCTGGGTGCTGATGGTGTTCACCTTGTTGTTCGTCATCACCTACGTCCTGGCCTATCTGGCCATGATTCGGTTCAAGCTGCCGGGATGGTTGCGCGACGACAGCTGAGCCGCGTGGGCTGAAGGAGTAGGAAGTGTCTTTTCAAATGATGACCTGGACCGTGACCTGCGTGCTGGGTATTTCCCTGGGCCAGCTGCTGTTTCGCAAGGCCGCGCTGGCGCTGCCGGCGCAGGCCGGCTGGATGGACTGGGTTTTCAATGGTTGGCTGGTCACGGCGCTGGCACTGTACGGCGTCACGACCTTGTTGTGGGTCTGGATTTTGCGCAGCGCGCCGTTGCACCTGGCCTATCCGTTCATGGGCCTGGCCTTCCTCATCGTGCCGGTGCTGGCCTACGTCTTGCTGGGCGAGCCCATGCGCTGGCAGACGCTGATTGGCGGCGCGCTGATTCTGTGCGGGGTGGCGCTGGCCGCCCAGGCCGACCGATGACACCCTGGCGCATCGCGGTCGCCATACCTTGCTTCAAGGTCAAGCGGCATGTGCTGGACGTGCTGGCCGCCGTGCCGGCCGAGGTGAGCGACATCTACGTGGTCGACGACGCCTGCCCGGAGGGCAGCGGCGACTGGGTTCGCGCGCAGTGCCACGATCCGCGTGTGCGGGTGCTGTTCCACGAACAGAACCAGGGCGTGGGAGGGGCCATCGTCACCGCCTACCGCCAGGCGCTGGCCGATGGCTGCGACGTGGTGGTAAAGATCGACGGTGATGGCCAGATGGATCCGGCCCTGCTGCCCCGCTTTGTTCAGCCGATCCGCGCCGGGTTGGCCGACTACGCCAAGGGCAACCGTTTCTTTCGGCCCGAGTCGGTTCGCGGCATGCCGAAAATTCGACTGCTCGGTAATGCCGCCTTGTCGTTCCTGACCAAGCTCAGCTGCGGGTACTGGAACCTCATGGACCCAACCAACGGCTACACCGCGATTGGTGCCGTCGCGCTGCGCGAGCTGCCGCTGGACAAGCTGGAGAAGCGCTACTTCTTCGAGACCGACATGCTGTTCCGCCTCAACACCTTGCGTGCCGTGGTCCGTGACGTGCCCATGGACGCGGTGTACGCCGACGAGCAATCCAATCTGCGCGTGGGGCGGGTGCTGCCGGAATTCCTGCGCAAGCACCTGTCGCGCCTGTGGCGGCGCTATGTGTACTGCTATTGGCTGCGCGACTTCAACACCGGCACCCTGTACAGCATCGCCGGCGCGGCGCTGCTGCTGTTCGGCCTGGTGTTTGGCGCCTGGCACTGGCTGGAGAGTGTGCGGCTCGGGCATGCCTCGACCAGCGGCACGGTGATGCTGGCGGCGCTGCCGATCCTGGTCGGCGTGCAGTTTTTGATCGCGTTCTTGCACCAGGACGTGAGCAACGTGCCGACCGAACCCCTGAGCCGGCAACTGCCGAATCCGCGTGAGGCGCGGCGGCCGGCCGACGGCGCGCCCGATCTGTGACACAGCTGGCCCTGCAGTGGCTGGCGGCGGCGGCCTCGCACGACGGCTACGGTGTGCCGGCCTGGCGCTGGGCCCTGGCGGGCCTGGCCTGGGTGGCGTATTTCCAGGCCCTGGGCGTGCTGTGTTGGGGGCTGCTGTGGCGCTGGCCCGGTGCGTCGGCCGGGGCGCCGCGCCACGCCGCGCTGCCGGCCACGCTGGTGCTGTTCTTTCAGCAGGTGCTGGGCCTCGGTGGCAGCATGCTGCTGCTGCTGCTGGCCGCGCTGCTGGGCCTGTTCAGCCTGCCCGGTGTGCTGGGCCTGGGGCTGGCGGCGCTTGCCGTGCTGGGCGCCGTGGCCTGGCATGGACGCGATCGGGCCGGGGCCATCCCGCGGACGCGGCTGGCCCCCTGGGAGGTGTTGGTGCTGCTGGCCGCCACGCTGGTCATGGGGTTGGCGTCCTGGCGCTATCCGGGCTACTGGGACGACACCGCCTACCACCTGCCGCTGGCGCGCACGGTGCTGGAGCAACAGAGCCTGGTGGCCAACGAATGGCTGCGCTTTCCGTACTTTCCGGCCTATCTGCAACTGCTGTTCGCGGGCGGACTGCTCCAGGGCGCCACCCTGGCGCAGTGGTTGGCCACCTGGCCGGCGGTACTGACCCTGATCGGCCTGATGGGGGCCGCCGCGCTCAGCGCGCGCCATGCGTTCTGGGGCGTGCTGGCCTGGCTGGTCTACGCCCACACGCCGTTTGTCGAGTCGACCCTGGGCTTTGCCTACGTGGACGCCGGCCTGGCTCTGTTTTGCATGGCCGCGGTGCTGGCGGCGGCGATGTGGGCCGGACACATCGGTCCCGCCTGGCGCACGCGCTGGCTGCTGCTGAGTGCCGGGTGCATGGGCATCGCGGGGGGCATTAAATTCCAGGGGCTGGTTTGCGGGGCGGCCATTGGCCTGATGGTGCTGCTGTTCTCGCTGCCGTCCGCGCGCGCGGCGGTGCGCAACGCCGTGCTGTACGCGGGGGTGGTTCTGGCGGTATGTGGATTCTGGTATGCGCGCAGTTACGCGCTGACCGGCGATCCGATCCACCCCGCTGGAGGGCGCTGGTTCGGCTACTACCTGTGGACCGCGGCGGATCTGGCCGGTCAGGTGGCCGAGCAGGCCACGCACGGCCTGCCCAAGGCGTGGTCGAACTTCATCGACAGCTTGGGCGTGGCCCAGGCCGGAATGGTCTGGGCTGCCCTGTTGTACCCCATGCCCAGACAGAATCGCGCCCGCCCGGCGTTGATGGTTTGGGGTGTGATGCTGGTTCTGGTGCTGTTCTGGTTTTGGGTCAGTCAGGTCGAACGTTACCTGATGCCGGCGTTGCCGCTGGCGGCCCTGCTGACCGCCACGCTGGCCAGCCAGGTGTGGCGGCTGACCCGGCTGTCGCCGCTGTGGCTGCTGGCGCCGACCCTGGCGGCCATGGTCATGTTGCCCTGGGACGACTTCATGCAACTGCGCCCGCCCATCGCGGTGCAGCGCCAGGCGCGGCCCGAGCGTCAGCTGCTGCACCAGGCCAGCCAACTGGCCAAGCGCCACGATGCGCGCCTGTTGCAGGTCGGCTACGAGAACGCCTTCTTCGACTACTCGGGTCAACTGGTCGGCGACTGGTTCGGGCGCGCGCCGTACCGAGATTTCCTCGACTGTGGAAATGACAGCGGCCGCTGCCGCATGCGCCCCGCCGCCGAGCTGACGCATGCCATGCGCGCGCTGGACGCCTCCCTGCTGTTGATCAACAGCGAGCGCTTTCCCTTTGACGTGGCCGACTACGACGCCCACCTGCAACGCCTGGGACAGAACGGCCCGGCCTACCTGTACGCGTTGCCGCCCGAGCCGCGCTAGCCCGGCCGTAGGTCTGCGGCACAATCGGGCGATCCGTTCGGCCGGTGGGTCGGCCGCGCCTCATTTTTCAAGGACTGCCACCGATGAATGATCCCCTCACCACCAACCCGCGCGACAAGGCCCGGATTCTGGCCGAGGCCCTGCCGTACATCCGCAAGTTCCACGGCAAGACCATGGTCATCAAGTACGGCGGCAATGCCATGACCGACCCGCTGCTGCAGGCCGCCTTCGCCGAGGACGTGGTGCTGCTCAAGCTGGTCGGCATCAACCCGGTGGTGGTGCATGGCGGCGGCCCACAGATCGAGACCGCGCTCAAGCGCCTGGGCAAGCAGGGCCAGTTCATCCAGGGCATGCGCGTGACCGACGCCGAGACCATGGAAGTGGTCGAATGGGTGCTGGGTGGCGAGGTGCAGCAGGACATCGTGGGCCTGATCAACCAGGCCGGTGGCAAGGCCGTGGGCCTGACGGGGCGCGACGGCGGCTTGATCCGGGCCCGCAAGCTGCGCCTGCTGGACCAGAAGGATCCGAGCATCGAGCACGATGTCGGCCAGGTCGGCGATATCGAGCAAATCGACCCCTCGGTGGTGCAGGCGCTGCAGGACGACCGTTTCATTCCCGTGGTCAGCCCGATCGGCTTTGGCGCGCAGAACGAAAGCTACAACATCAACGCCGACGTGGTGGCCGCCAAGCTGGCCACCGTGCTGCAGGCCGAGAAGCTGCTGATGCTGACCAACATCCCCGGTGTGCTCGACAAGGCCGGCCAGTTGATGCCCGAACTCACGCCGCGCCGCATCGACGAACTGGTGGCCGACGGCACCATCTCCGGCGGCATGCTGCCCAAGATCGCCGGCGCCCTGGACGCCGCCAAGAGCGGCGTGAACGCGGTGCACATCATCGACGGCCGCGTGCCGCACGCCATGCTGCTGGAAGTGCTGACCGATCAGCCCTTCGGCACCATGATCCGCTCGCACTGAGGGTGCTGCGCGGCCGGCCCCGGCGGCCGACCGTCATGCGCTATCGCATGGCTAGCGGTGGAGTGAGTCCAGGCGCCGGCCGTTTGCATTTTCGGCACCGCATCTCCAGGGTCTGTGCGAGAATCATTTCGTCACACTTGCGCGCGCCATGTCCACCAACCCTGCATTTTCCGAAGTCCTCCCGGGCCAGGACGCCGTGCCCGCACCCAGCACCCGCAAGCGCCCCAAGCCGGGCGAGCGCCGGGTGCAGATCCTGCAGGCCCTGGCCGCCATGCTGGAGCAGCCGGGGGCCGAACGCATCACCACCGCCGCGTTGGCCGCAC
>JAIUOM010000133.1 GCA_020161215.1 Pseudomonadota bacterium | reverse complement strand
GACTCGGCGCCGGCCGGCGCGGTGGCGCTGGGCGCCGCCTCGGCCTGCGCGCCGATGGCTTCCGTCTGGTCCTCCAGCGAGGCCAGCCGATGCGCGATCGCGGTCAGGTCCTTCTTCAGCGCATCGTAGCGCCGCCGGGCGTCCGCCGCCGCCTCGCCGGCCTTGTCGACCACCGCCGGGACGGTGGCTTCGGGCGGCTTCGCCTGCGCGACACTGCGCCGCAACGCGGCCATCTCGTCCAACACCGCGGCGAAATAGGGGGCATGCAACGGCCAGAGCAGCCGGCGCAGCGGATTGGTGATCGCCCCGCGAAGTGTGGGTGACACCCCGCGTGCGCGCAGTTCATCATTGTCCATCGAACGCCCCCCGCGCCCTCATCCGAAACGCAGGCGCACGGACAGATTATGTTTCAGGAAGGCCAGGGCGGCCAAGCCGCGGTCGTCGGGCGGCAGCGGCCCTGGCCTGGCGGCCGCTTCCAGCAGGATTGCCTCGATGCGCGCAAGGCATCGCGCGAAGGTCAGGTCGGAGCAGACCAGGCGCTGCGCGGCACGGCCCATCCGCGCCAGCGCCGTGCCGTCCGACGCCGCGCGCCGCATCGCGGCGGCCAGGTCCTCCGAGGTGCGGAAGATCTTGAGGCAATGGACCTCATCGACCAGGCGCTCGCTGGCGCCGCAATTCGCCGTCATGATCGGCGGCGTCGCGCAGGCGGCGGCCTCGATCGGCGCGAAGCCGAAGGGCTCGCGCTCGGCGGTCGGGAACAGGAAGGCGTCATAGCCGGCATAGAGCGCGATCAACTCCGCCTGTTCGCGCGGGCCGAGGAAGCGGACGCGGTCATCGAGCTGCAGCGCATGGGTCCGCCCGACGCAGCGTGGCACCTCTCCCGCGCCGTAGATGTCCACGATGAAGTCCAGCCCTTCCGCCTTCAGCAGCGCGGCCGCCTCGAGGATCAGGTCGGTGCCCTTGGCGGCGGCGACGGTGCCCGCCGCGACGAAGCGCGCCACGCCGTCGCGCAGATAGGGCTGGTGCGGCAGCGTCGCGCCGGTTTCGGCCCAGCCCGGCACGATGTCGGGCGGCTGCGCGAAATCCTCGCCGATCAGCGTTTCGATCTCCTCCACCAGATGGTCGCTCATCGCGATCAGCCGGCCTGGGCGATAGGCGGCGGTGCCATGGCCGTACAGGCCGCGCACGGCTTCCGTCGTGGCTGTGACGATGTCCGCCGGCCCGCGGTCCATCAGATGCTGCACCCAGGGCACCCCGGCGGTGTTCAGCAGGTCGATCAGCGCGGCGCCGCCGATGCCGACCAGGTTCCACAGATAGACGAGGTCGGGCCGGAATCCGCGGATTTCCTGCAGCAGCGCCATGGTGTTGCCGAAGCTGGAGCACATGGCGGCATGCGCGGCGGCGGATCGCGCGCCGGCTTCCGCCGGCAGATGCGGCAGGTACGACGCCATGTCGAGCCGGCGCACGACCTCCGGCGCTTCCGTCGCCGCGGACGGCAGCGGGTTCCAGCTCGTCAGGATCCGGATGTCGTGGCCGCGGCTGCGCAGCCCCTCCGCGACATTCGCACAGGCGAGCTCGTAGCCGCCGAGATACACCGGCGGGAACAGGTTGCTGACGAGCAGGATGCGCATCAGCCCCTCCAGCGCGGTTCGGCGCGCGCGGCACGGTAGGCGGCGGCCAGGCGCTGGCCGATCGCTGCCATGCCATGCGTCGCGACGACGTGCTCGCGCGCCTGCCGCGCGGCCCCCGGCGCCGGCCAGCGGCCCGCGGCGACCTCCGCCAGCAGGGCGGCGAGTTCGTCATCGCTGGCGAAGACGCGCCCGAAGCGCGCATCGGGAACGAGTTCGGGCAGCGAGCCGGCATCGGACACCAGCGCCGGCAGGCCGCAGGCCATCGCCTCGAGCGTCGTCAGGCCCATCAGCTCCGGCTTCTCGATGACGTTGCCGAAGATGTCGCGCGCCGTGGAGGCCTGCACCAGCACGGCCGCGCTGCGATAGAGATCGACCAGCCGCGCATCGTCGGCGTCATGGACGAAGCGCACCTCCTTGCCCTGCGCCATGTCGAGCAGCAGGGCGTGGTAGCGCTCGTCGTAGATGCGGCCGACCACGACGAGGCGCAGGCCGGGCGGCAGCTCGGGGGTCAGCGCGCGCAGCGCCTGGTTCAGGCCGTCCACCACCTGGATGGTGTTTTCGTCCTGCGCCTTCTGCACCGACACCAGCAGGGTGCGCTGGCCGTTGTACAGGGCCAGGCTTTCCAGCTCCTGCGCGCCGTCCCGCACGCGCGCGACCTGCTCCAGGTACACCGGGCTGCCGCCGCGCCGCGCCACGATGATGCGGTTGAAATCCTCGGGGCGCGTCATGCGCCCGTCCAGCTGCACCGTCAGCTCCTGGGTGCGGTTGCGCACCGGGCCCAGCGGCTGGTCCTGGTTTTCGCTGCGCACGGCGGCCATCACCTGCTCGGGCGTGATGCCCAGCGCCTCCAGCGCCTGGGGCTTGAGGTCGATGTGAATCTCGCGCTTGGCGCCACCGGCCAGGTTCACGGCGCCCACGCCGCGCACGTTTTCCAGGCGTTTTTTCAGCACCTGGTCGGCCCAGTTGGTGAGCTCGACCGGCGACAGCGCCTGACGCCCAGGCTGGGGATCGGGAAGCACCGCCAGCGACCAGATGGCCCGGCTGGCTGGGTCGAAGCGCAGCACGCGCGGCTCCTTGACCTCGTCGCGCAGCAGCGGGCGCACCTGGCCGATCTTCTCGCGCACGTCGTCGGCGGCCTTGCGCCCGTCGATGTGCAGCTGGAATTCGATGATGACGACCGACATGCCCTCGTAGCTGCGCGAGGTCAGCGCGTTGATGCCGGCGATGGCATTGACCGCCTCCTCGATCTTCTTGGTGACCTCGCTCTCGACGATGGGCGGCGCCGCCCCGGGGTATTCGGTGGTCACCACCACCACCGGAAAATCGATGTTCGGGAACTGGTCGACCTGCAGGCGCTGCAGCGAGAACAGCCCCAGCACCACGAAGGCCAGCATCACCATGGTGGCGAAGACCGGGTTGTTCAGGCTGACCTTGGTGAACCACATGGCGGGGCGGGGGAGCGGATGAGCCGAGAGCGGGTGTCAGCGGCCGGGCAACCAGGATGAGCCGTCAAAACCGGCCTTGGCCGGCGTCCACAAAGCCTGATTAGCTATCAAAATTGAAGTTAACCAGCGTGTCACACGGGCCGTGCGCCGGGCGGCGTGGGGGCGGCTCATGGGCGGGCCGGCTCGCGCGCGGCGCTGGCGCCGGGCTGGGCCGCGGCGGCCATCGGTTTGACCAGGGTGCCTTCGCGCAGCGCCCCGGCCGAGCCGCGCAACACCTGCGCGCCCTCCGCCAGACCCTGCACCGCCACCCAGGGCTCGCCCTCGACTTCGCCGCGCGCGCCGACTTGCACCTTGTGGTGCACGATGCGCTGGCCCTCGACCACCTGCACATAGGGCTGCGGCTTGTCGGTGCGCACCGCGCCCAGCGGCACGGCCAGCAGGCGCTGGCGTTCGGTTTCCAGCAGGCCCTGGGCGAACAGGCCCTGGCGCAGCCCGGGCTGCGGGCTGACCGCCAGGTAGGCCAGCACGCTGCGGCTGCCCGGTTGGGTGCTGGGGTTGATGCGCACCACCGTGGCCTGCACCGGCTGGGCCACGCCCTCGATGCCCAGGCGCGCCTGCTGGCCGACGCGCACGGCGGTGGAATCGGCCGGGCTGAGCGCGGCTTCCAGCTCCAGCCGGCCCAGATCGACGATTTCGACGATGCGCGCGTCGAGCCCGACGCGCTCGCCCGGCTGCGCCAGCCGCTGCGAAATCTGGCCACTGATGGGCGCGCGCAGCACGGTGTCGTTGAGCGATTTTTGCAGCACCTCGGCGCCGGCCAGGGCGGCGCGGTGGCTGGCGCGCGCGGCGTTCAGGCTGGACAGCGAGGCCTCCAGCGCGGTGCCGGAGATGAAGCCCTGCTTGGTCAGCGCGGTGTTGTTGTCGTACTGGCGCTGGGCGATGTCGACCTGCGCCTTGGCCGCGTCGGCCTGTTGCCGGGCCTGGCGCAGGCGCTCCAGGTATTCGGTCGGCTCGACGCGCGCCAGCACCTGGCCGGCCTGCACCGTGTCGCCCTCGCGCACCGTCAGGCCTTGCAGCTCGCCGACCGCGCGGGCCTTGACCACGGCGCTGTTGGCGGCCTTCAGCGCGCCGGTGATGGGCAGGCCGGTGCCCAGCTCGTGCACGGCGGCGGTGACCAGATCACCGGGGGTGATTTCCAGCACCGGCTCCTTGGCCGGCGCCAGCTGGGCCTGGCGCGTGGCCTGGCGCGTGCTGATGCCGCGCCAGCCCAGGGCCGCCACGGCGGCCAGCACCAACAGCAGCAGGACGATCTTCAGCCAGCGGGAAGGGGTGGCGGCGCTCATGCGGGCTCGACGTGCGCCGTGCGGCGCGGGCAGGGGGCGGGGCCGGTCATGGCGCCGCCGGGGAAGGGGCGTCGTCGCGCCGCAGGCCGCGCACGATCATCTCGGCGTGCAGGTTCACCAGCGCCATGGGATCGGGCATCTGCCCATCGGGCGTGCAAGGCGCCATCGAGAAGCGCCAACTGACCATTTGCACCAAGGGTGCCACCATCAGCTGCGCCACCATGGCCAGATCGACCGGGCGAAACTCCTGGCGCTCGATGCCGCGTGAGACCACGCCACGCATCAGCGCATGGCAGGGTTGGATCACTTCTTGCTGAAAGTAGCGTGCCAGATCCGGGAAATTGGCCGATTCGCTGACCATCAGCTTGGTCAGGCCGGCGGCCGGCGTGCCGCCGTACTGCGTCCACCAGCGGCGCATGGCCTCGCGCACCAGATCGGCGCTGCTGCCGGTGTACCCGGCCACGTCGCGCAAGCCTTCGGCCAGCACCCGGCCGGTGTTCTCGCGCACCACGGCCTTGAACAACTCTTCCTTGCTGGGAAAGTAGAGAAACAGCGTGCCCTTGGACACCCCGGCGCGCGCCGCCACTTCCTCCACCCGGGTGGCGGCAAAGCCTTTTTCGACAAACAGGGCCAGGGCCGCTTCCAGCAGCTCACCCGGGCGCGCCTGCTTGCGGCGCTCGCGCTTGGGCGGCGTGTCGGTGGGAACGGATGCGGGACTCATGACTAATTAATGACTGACCGGTTAGTAATATACGAGAAACCGGCGCATCACGGAAGCAAGGCGGGCCCGCATGGCCGGTCTTTTTCAGTCCGGCGGCTGGCTGGGCAGCCGCAGCCCCACGATCAGCACCCGGGCGCCGTTCATGGCGCGCACGCTCAGCTCGGCGCCGCCCAGGGCCACGCGGTCGCCGACCACGGGCGGGCGCTGCACGGCGTGACCGATCCAACGCTCCAGCGGCCAGTCGGCATGCTCGGGCTCGGGCAGGCCGTAGAAGGCGCAGACATCGGCCAGCGGCGTGCTGCCCTCCAGCGCAAAGTCGCCGAACACCGCGCGCTGGCCGGGCACGTCGTCGGCGGCCGGCAGGTTCACGCCCAGGCGGCGCGCGGCCCAGGCAATGGTCGAGCCCTGCAGCAGCAGCGACACCAGCACCACCACGAAGGCCACGTTGAACAGCAGGCGCGCGCCCGGCACGCCGGCAATCATCGGGAACACCGCCAGCACGATGGGCACCGCGCCGCGCAAGCCCACCCAGGCGACAAAAGCCACCTCGCGCGGCTCGAAGTGGAACGGGCGCAGGCACAAGGCCACCGCCAGCGGCCGCGCCAGCAGCATCAATACCGCCGCCACGCCCAGCGCCGGCCCCAGGTGGGGCAGCAGCTCGCGCGGCGTCAGCAGCAGACCCAGCAGCAAGAACATGCCGGCCTGACCGAGCCAGGCATAGCCGTCCAGCGCCGACAGCGCTGGCGCAATGGCCCCGCGCGATCGGTTGCGCGCCAGCACCCCCATCACGTACACCGCCAGAAAGCCCGAGCCCCCGGCCCAGCTGAGCAGCGCAAACACCGCCAGCCCGAACGACAGCACCAGCAGCGCCAGCACACCGCCGCTGGCCGCGCCGGGTCCGGTGCGGGCTTGCTCGCGGGCGTCAAAGCGCTCGCGCGTGCGCACCAGCAGCGCCGCCAGCAGCCAGCCGGCCAACACCCCGCCGGCGCCGCCCAGGCCAAACTGCAGCAGCAGCGTGGTGGCGGCGTCGGCCCAGTCGATGTTGGCGCCGGCGCCACCGACCGCGCCCGCCGCCAGCGCCACACCGATGAAGCTGATCGTCAGGTACACCGCCATCGGGTCGTTCATGCCGGATTCGATCTCCAGCGTGGCCGCCACACGCTCGTTCAGCCGCACACCGGAGGATTTGAGCAGCGCAAACACCGCCGCCGCATCCGTCGAGCCAACGATGGAGCCCAGCAGCAGCGCCAGCGGCCAACTGATGTCCAGCAACCAGCGCGCGCCAGCGGCGGTGATGGCCGCGCTCAGCACCACGCCGGCGCTGGCCAGCAGCAGGGCGGGTTTCAGGCCGGTGCGGAAGGTGCGGAATTCGGTGCGCAGCCCGCCGTCCATCAGGATCACCGCCAGCGCCACGTTGCCGACCCAGAAGCTCAGGTTGATATCGTCAAAGTGGATGCCGCCCGGCCCGTCCTCGCCCGCCAGAATGCCGGCCAGCAGAAACACCAGCAGAAACGAGAACCCCGCGCGCGCCGAGAACAGCCCCGCCAGCACGCTGCCAAACACCAGCAGCGCACCCACCAGCAGCGGCAGCACCAGCATGTTGAGGGCGGAGTCCATCGCCGCAAGTTAGCAGATGCTCGCCGGGGTTCGCTGGTTTGGGGGCTTGGCGGGCCTCGGCCCCCCGGCTTCAAAGGCTTTGCCTCAGGCCCTGGCCAGCCTGGCCCCGGCCGTGCGTGCGGTCAGCCAGGTCATGACCGTGGCAACGACCAGCAGCGCCGCACTGAATTCGAAGGTCGCGCGGTAGCCGCTGCCGTCGAACAGCGCGCCGCCCTGGCTGGACCCCAGCGCAATGCTCAGCTGGACCACGGCCACCATCAGGCCGCCGCCGGCTTCGGCCTCGTCCGGCAAGGACTGGGCCAGCCACGACCACCAGCCCACCGGCGCCGCCGTGGCCACCAGGCCCCAAAGCCCGAGCAGCACGAAAGTGACCGGCACCGAGGCGCCAAACAGCGTCAGGGCGATGCCGATGGCCGCCATCAGCAGCGGAATCACGGCCAGCGTGCGGTACAGGCTGACTTTGATAAACCCACCAATGAGTGCCGTGCCGACGAAGCCCGCCACGCCGATCACCAGCAACATCATCGACAGCGTCGGCAGGTCCACGTGGGTGACGGCCTCCAGAAACGGACGCAAGTAGGTGAACAGCACAAACTGACCCATGAAGAACACACCCACCGCCGCCATGCCAAAGGCCACCAAGGGGTTCTTGAGCAACTGCAGGACATGGCCTGAACCTGACGCACGCGGCGTGGGCTTCAAAGACGGCAGGCTGACCCACTGCCAGACCAGCGCCAGCACCGCCACGGGCACCAGGCACAAGAAGGCCCCGCGCCAGCCGATGATGCCGCCCAGGTAACTGCCCAGGGGCGCCGCGACCACGGTGGCCAGCGCGTTGCCGCCGTTGAAGATGGCCAGCGCCCTCGGGACCTGGTGGCGTGGCACCAGCCGCATGGCCACCGCCACCGACAGCGACCAGAAGCCGCCCACCACCACGCCGATCAAAGCGCGGCCGATCATGTAGACCGGGTAGTTCGGCGCCAGGGCCACGATCAGGCCAGAGGCGCCCATCAGGCCAGTCAAGCCCAGCAGCAAGGTCTTGCGGTTCAGGCTGCCCGCCAGTTGGGAGATGGCGAGGCTGGTCAGCACCGCGAAGGCGCCCGAGATGGCAATGCCATAGCCCACCCAGCCTTCGCTCACCCGCAGATCGCGGGCCATGGGCGTCAGCAGGCTGACGGGCATGAATTCGGACGCGATCAGGGCGAACACGCACAGCGTCATGGCGAACACGCCGCCCCAGTGGGCCGGGCGGTCCCCGGTGGTCTTGCTGTCGCCGCCAATGCCGGCATGGGCCACATGGGAAGTCATGGTTCAACTCCTTTCGTGTGGGCTCAGGCCGCCAGGTGGCGCGTGTAGAAGGCGGTCAGCTTGTCCCAGGGGATCAGGTTCGCGCGGTCGTACAGATCGACGTGGCCGGCGCCCGGCACCCACAGCAGCTCCTTCGGCCCGGCGGCCACGCGGTAGGCGTCTTCGCTGAACTCACGCGAATGGGCCTGATCGCCCGCGATGAACAGCAGCGGGCGGGGCGCAATCGTCTCAATGTCGTTGAAGGGGTAAAAGTTCATGAACCGGACCTCGCTGCTCAGCATGCGGTTCTGCGTCTGCGCCAGGCTGCGGCCTGGGGGGATGGCGATGCCGCGCGGTGTGCGGTAGAACTCCCAGAACTCGCGCGTCACCGCGTCGGTTTCGGGCCCCGCTTGCGCAGGCAGGTAGTTCAGGAAGATGCCTTTGCCGCTGGCGAACTCGGCGTCGCGCTGCTCGGCGGCTTTGACCAGCAAGGCCTTGCGCTGCGCCACCGTTTGAGCGTGCCGCAGGCCGTGGCGCGTGACGGCGCCCATGTCGTACATGCTCACGGTGGCGATGGCCTTCAGGCGCGGATCGATCTTGGCCGCGCTGATGGCAAAGCCGCCGCTGCCGCAGATGCCCAGCACCCCGATGCGGGCGCGGTCGACGCTGGCTTGCGTGCCGAGGTAATCGACGGCGGCGCTGAAGGCCTCCGTGTAGATCTCGGGCGCGACCAGGTTGCGCGGCTGGCCTTCGCTCTCGCCCCAGAAGGGCAGGTCGATGGCCAGGGTGACAAAGCCCTGCTCGGCCAGCTTCTGCGCGTACAGCATCGAGCTTTGCTCCTTCACGGCGCCCATCGGGTGGCCAACCACGATGGCCGGCATCCGGACGCCGGCATTCAGGCCCTTGGGCGACACCAGGTTGCCGGTCACCTGCATGCTGTACTGGTTCTTGAACTTGACCTTGCGGATGCGCACGCGGTCGCTTTTGTAGAAGTTGTCGGCGCCCTCTGGCGCGGTGTAGCCACGCGTCTGCGCAGCGGCGATCGGGCCGCCCGTGAGGCCGCCCAGCGCGGCGACGCCGATGCCGGCCGCCTTCAGCAACTGGCGCCGCTTCAGCGCGTGGCCGGGCAGGGTGGGGGTGAAATCTGTAGTGCTCATGGTCATGCTCCTGTGGTGGGTGGGTGATGCGAAAACGCCATGCCACGAATGGTGCCGCCGGGCGCAGGTTTCGATAAGTGGGTGCAATCTTTATGAACTTGTGAAAAAATTTCAGTAATGAAGAGCAGCAAGATCGACGACCTCCAGGCCTTTCTGGCCGTGGCGCGGGAGCAGAGCTTCACCAAGGCCGCGGCCCGGCTGGGCGTGACGCCATCGGCCCTGAGCCACGCCATGCGGGCTTTGGAGCAGCGCCTGGGCATTCGCCTGTTGGCGCGCACCACCCGCAACGTGTCCACCACCGAGGCCGGTGACCGCCTGATGCGCGCCATCGCGCCCCTGTTCGAGCAGATTGCCGCCGAGGTGGAGGCGCTGGGCGAGCTGCGCGACAAACCCGCCGGCACCATCCGCATCACCTGCACGGACGATTCCATCGAGCAGTGCTTTCGGCCGATGCTGGCCGAGTTCCTGGGCACCTACCCGGACATCACGCTGGAGATCTTTGTCGACTACGGCTTCACCAACGTGGTCGAAGAGCGCTTCGACGCCGGCGTGCGCCTGGGCGAGGCGGTCAGCAAGGACATGATTTCGGTGCGCATCGGCCCCGATTGGCGCCTGGCCGTGGTCGGTGCGCCGTCGTACTTTGCGCGCCACCCACCGCCTGCCACCCCGTATGAGCTGACGGAGCACACCTGCATCAACATCCGGCACCGCCCCTCAGGCACCATCTACGCCTGGGAGTTCGAGAAAGACGGCCAGATCTTCACCGTCAAGGGCGAAGGCCCGCTGGTCTTCAACAGCATCCTGCATGTGCTGAACAGCGCGCTGGACGGCCTGGGCCTGGGCTACGTGCCTGAGCTGCTGGCCGCGCCCTACCTCGCGGATGGGCGGCTGGTGCGGGTGCTTCAGCCGTGGTGCCCGTCGTTTGAGGGCTTTCACCTGTACTACCCGAACCGCCGGCAGTCCTCGCCCGCGTTCCAGGCCTTTGTCGAGGCGGTCCGGTACCGCGGGGCGTAGCGCAGCCTGTGCCTTGGGACGTGAGGGGCCTGCTCATACCGATTGGCGTTCAATCTACAAGAACCGTTCAGGCTGAGCTTGTCGAAGCCCGGTGCAGCGTTTCGACAGGCTCAACGCGAACGGATTGATGTTTTTGGATGTTTTTTGGTATCAGGCCACCAGGGGCGGCTCCTGCATCGCCTCGATCTGCTCGTGCAGCATGTCGATCTGGCCGCGCCAGTAGTCCGGTGTGCCAAAGCCGGGGAAGGCGGCCGGAAACGCCGGGTCGTCCCAGCGGCGCGCCAGCCAGGCGCTGTAGTGGATCAGGCGCAGCGTGCGCAGCGGCTCGATCAGCGCCAGCTCCCGGCGGTCGAACTCGCGCATCTGCTCGTAGCCGTCCAGCAGGGCGCCCAGGGCGCGCTGGCGCTCGGCGCGCTCGCCGGGCAGCAGCATCCACAAGTCCTGCACCGCGGGGCCGGTGCGGCAGTCGTCCAGGTCGACAAAATGCGGGCCGCCGCCGGGCCGGTCGGTCGGCGTCCACAGGATGTTGCCCGGGTGGCAGTCGGCGTGCAGGCGCAGGGAGCTCACGCCTTCCGATTTTGGGTGTTTTTGGGCGTTTGTCGGCGTGGATAAAGCCGTAGACGCTACTAAATTAATAGCTTCCTGGCAGAGATCGGCCCAGGCGCGTTCCACCTCCAGCGGCAGCGCCCCCTGCGCCAGCAGCCAGTTGCGCGAATCCTGGCCGTAGCTGGCCACGTCCACCGCCGGGCGGTGCGCAAACGGCTGGCGCGCGCCCACCTGGTGCAGACGGGCGATGAAGCGACCGATCCATTCCAGTGCCTCGCCGTCGTCCAACTCGGGCGAGCGCCCGCCGCGGCGCGGCGACACACTGAACCAGAAACCGCCAAACTCGTGCAGCGTGCGCCCGTCGATGGCCAGCGGCGCCACCATCGGCACCTCGTCCGCCGCCAGCTCGGCGGCAAAGGCGTGCTCTTCCTCGATCTGCGCGCGCGACCAGCGCCCGGGCCGGTAGAACTTGAGCACCACCGCCGGGTGCGGCTCGGCCAGCGGCGTGCCCGGCTCCAGGTGCGCCAGGTAGACGCGGTTTTCGTAGGAGTTGAGCGGTGTCAGGCGGCCATCGCCCATCAGGCCCAGGTCGGACAGGGCGTCCTGGACGAAGTCGGGGGTGAGCTGGGCAAAGGAATGGAGGGCGTCGGGCATGGCCGGCATTGTCTCCGCCTTGGGGCGCCGCCGGGCACAATCGGGCGCCATGACCGCTTTGCCCCAGTACTGGCTGATGAAGTCCGAGCCCGAGGAGTGCTCCATCGACGACGCCCTGGCCGCGCCGGCCGCCACCGTGCCCTGGACCGGCGTGCGCAACTACCAGGCGCGCAACTTCATGCGCGACGCCATGCGGGTGGGCGACGGTGTGCTGTTCTACCACTCCAGTTGCGCCGAACCGGGCATCGTGGGCATTGCCCGCGTGGCTTCGGGCGCCAAGCCGGACCCGACGCAGTTCGAGCCCGGTTCGCCCTACCACGACCAGGTCGCCAAGCCCGAGGCGCCGCGCTGGCTGTTGGTGGAAGTGCAGGCGCTGCGCAAGACCCGCGTGCTGGGCCTGGCGGCGCCTGACGTTGCCGTGCGGGTGCGCCCGGCCCGGCCATCGGACGTGCCCGACGTGGCCGCCGTGCTGGGCGCGGCGGCGGATGCGCTGCGGCGGCGCGGCCAGGCGCTGTGGTCGGCGCGGGAGGTGAGCGAGGCGGCGATCCTGCCATCGGTCGAGCAAGGCCTGTACCACCTGGGCTGGGTGGACGGCGAGCCGGTGGGCGTGTTCCGGTTGCAGTGGGAGGACCCAGATTTTTGGCCCGAGGTGGCCGAAGGCAGCTCCGCCTACCTGCACAAGCTGGCGGTGCTGCCTGCCCGGCAAGGCAGCGGGGTGGCGCAAGCGCTGCTCAACCATGCGTGCCAACTGGCACGACGGGGCGGGCGCCAGTTCCTGCGCCTGGACTGCATGGGCGGCCGCCCCTCGCTGAGTGCGGTGTACGAAAAATTCGGCTTCAGGCGGCACAGCCCAGTACGGCTGGGTGGCGTGGTGTTCAATCGGTTTGAGATGGATCTCGGCATGCCGTGCACAACAGCTGATTTGAGCGGTTGACACCGATTGGCGTTCAAACTACAAGAACCGTTCAGGCTGAGCCTGTCGAAGCCCGGCGCGGCATTTCGACAAGCTCAACGCGAACGGTTTGATGCTTTTG
>JAIUOM010000132.1 GCA_020161215.1 Pseudomonadota bacterium | reverse complement strand
CTCACCACAACGCCAACTCCCAGCCGTTCCAATGGACGGCCACCGCAGATTCAATCCTTGAAAAGTTGCATCGACTTTGCTCACGTATCAGCGGGACAGGACACTAGCCCATCAAATCCCACAAATATCTCGCCGTTCCCTCTTGGAATATCTCACCCCCGTTCAGGCACGGCCGGCTGACACAATAGCCGCCGTCATGGCCGCCCCACCCCACGCCCCACCCGACGCCCTGTTGCTGCCCCTGGTGCCGCACCCGGCCACGCCCCTGGCCACGGCCGTGCGGCTCGGCGCCCAGGTGTGGCGTGAGCGCACGGCCCTGCGCCTGCGCTATGTGCTGCAGACCGCGCTAAAAGCCCTGCGCCTGCCGCCGCCCAGCTCGGCGCCGCAGGCGCGCGACGGCCTGTGGCAGCACACCTGCTTCGAGGCCTTCGTCGGCGCGCCGGGCACGCCGCGCTACCGCGAATTCAATTTTTCACCCTCGGGCGACTGGGCCGCCTACGCGTTCAGCGCCGAACGCCTGCGCGACCCGGCCGCCGACCCGCTGCCCGCGCCGCGCATCGCCTGCACGGCCGGCGCCCAGGGCCTGACCCTGGACGCCTGGCTGCCCGCCGCCGCCCTGCCCGCCGAGCCGGGCCCGCTGCTGCTGGGCCTGTCGGCCGTGCTGGAAACGCGCGACGGTGGCCTCGGCTACTGGGCGCTGCGCCACCCGGCGGCGCGGCCCGATTTCCACGCCCACGCCGGCTGGACAGCCACGCTGCCCGCCGCCGAAAATTCAACCCCAATCACGCCTTGAGGCTGATGAATACAGCCAGAGAAGCTATGAAAACAGCAGCACCCCCCCTGCAATTCGGTCTTGAACGCTTTCTGGCCGACCCCGCCCTGCGCGCGCCGCTGGTGGGTCGGCGTGTCGCGCTGCTGGCGCACCCCGCCTCGGTCACGCGCGATCTGACGCACGCGCTCGACGCCCTGGCGGCCCTGCCCGATGTGCGGCTGACGGCCGCCTTTGGCCCGCAGCACGGTCTGCGCGGCGACAAGCAGGACAACATGGTCGAGTCGCCCGACTTCACCGACCCGCGGCTGGGCATTCCGGTCTACAGCCTGTACGGCGAGGTGCGCCGCCCAACCGACGCCATGATGGCCCCCTGGGACGTGCTGCTGGTCGACCTGCAGGACCTGGGCTGCCGCATCTACACCTTCATCACCACCCTGCGCTACGTGCTGGAGGCCGCCGCCGCCCACGGCAAGGCCGTGTGGGTGCTGGACCGCCCCAACCCCGCCGGCCGCCCGGTCGAGGGGCTGACGCTGCGCGAGGGCTGGGAGAGCTTTGTCGGCGCCGGCCCCATGCCCATGCGCCACGGCATGACCCTGGGCGAGCTGGGCCACTGGTTCATCGCCCAACTGGGGCTGCAGCTGGAATACCGCGTCATCACCCTGCAGGGCTGGCAGCCCGATGCCGGCCCCGGCTTTGGCTGGCCGACCGAACGAAACTGGGTCAACCCCAGCCCCAACGCCGCCAACCTGTGGATGGCGCGCGCCTACGCCGGCACCGTGATGCTGGAGGGCACGACCTTGTCCGAAGGCCGCGGCACCACCCGCCCGCTGGAGCTGTTTGGCGCCCCGGGCATCGACACCGCCCGCCTGCTGGCCGACATGCACGCCCTGGCGCCCGACTGGCTGGCCGGCTGCCAGCTGCGCGAGTGCTGGTTCGAGCCCACCTTCCACAAGCACGTGGGCCAGCTGTGCGCCGGCGTGCAGATCCACACCGAGGACCCTGCCCACTACGACCACGCCGCCTTCAAGCCCTGGCGCCTGCAGGCGCTGGCCTTCAAGGCGCTGCGCCGCCAGCGGCCGGACTACCCGCTGTGGCGCGACTTTGCCTACGAGTACGAGCACGGCCGCCTGGCCATCGACCTGATCAACGGCAGCCCGCTGCTGCGCGAATGGGTGGACGACCCCAGCGCCCCCCCGGCCGCGCTGGACGCGCTGGCGCGCGCCGATGAAGCCGCCTGGACCGAGGCCCGCGCCGCCCATCTGCTGTACCGTTGACGGTTTCGGGACCCGGTTGCAAGCCTTTTAGGGCTTTGGCCGGCGCCCCATCTTCCTCACCAGCTAGGTTTTCGAGAGCAATTCCTGGCCTGCCCGCATCCCTGGAGCCCCCCATGAGCGACGTCACGATCTACCACAACCCACGCTGCAGCACCTCGCGCCAGGTGCTGGAGATGATCCGCGCCGCCGGCGTCGAGCCGCGCATCGTCGAGTACCTGAAAACCCCACCCAGCCGCGACGAGCTGCGCGCCATCGCCCAGGCCAGCGGCCAGCCGCTGCGCGCGCTGATCCGCACCAAGCAGCCCGAGTACCTGGCGCAGGGCTTGGACAACCCGGCCCTGAGCGACGCGCAGTTGCTCGACGCGCTGCTGGACACGCCCGTGCTGATCAACCGCCCCATCGTCGTCACCCCGCGCGGCGCGCGCCTGTGCCGGCCGGTGGAAACCGTGCGCGAGCTGCTCGGCTGAGCCTTCCGGATTCAAGGTCAAAACCGGCGTTGTCCGGCGTCAACAAATCCTGAACAGCTATCATTTTCATATTTTTTCAGCTCGGCACCCGAGGCAAGCGACGTGGATAATGGCGCATGCCCGCGCCGCCGCCCGCCCTCGATGCCGCCCCCCTGAACGCGCCGCGCTCGCGCGCCGATCTGTTCTGGTCCTTCACCTGGCTGGCGCTGCAAGGCTTTGGCGGCGTGCTGGCCGTGGTGCAGCGCGAGCTGGTCGAAAAAAAGCGCTGGATGACGCGCGAGCAGTTCGTCGAGGACTGGGCCGTGGCGCAGGTGCTGCCCGGCCCCAACGTGGTGAATCTCTCGCTGATGATCGGCGACCGGCATTTCGGCCTGTCGGGCGCGGCCATCGCCCTGGCCGGCATGCTGGCCTTGCCCTTGATGGTGGTGCTGGCCCTGGCCCTGCTGTTCGCCAGCGTGGCCGACGTCGAGATGGCGCAGCGCGCGCTGCGCGGCATGGGCGCCGTGGCCGCCGGCCTGGTGGTGGGCACCGGCATCAAGCTGATGGCGGCGCTGCGCGGCAACCCCATGGGCCTGCCGGCCTGCGCCTTGCTGGCGCTGTTCACCTTTGCCGGCGTGGCCTTGCTGCGCGTGCCGCTGCTGTGGGTGCTGCTGGCGGTGGGCGGCGTCGGCTGCCTGTGGGCCTGGCGCCGCCTGGCGCCCGATGTGCGCCCGGCGGTCCCCGCCGCCCTGACCGATCCGGATTCCGGTCAGACGCCCCAGCCATGACACCCTTTACCCTTGCCTTGTCCGACTGGCTGGCGCTGTTCGGCCACTTCCTGGTGTTGTCGCTGCTCAGCGTGGGCGGCGCCATCGCCACCGCGCCCGACATGCACCGCTACCTGGTAGACACCCGCCACTGGCTGAGCGATCCGCAGTTCAGCTCGTCCATCGCCATTGCCCAGGCCGCGCCGGGGCCGAACGTGCTGTTCGTCGGCCTGCTGGGTTGGAACGTGGGCCTGAACGCCGGCGGCGGCACCGGCGGCGGCTGGTTCGCCCACGGCCTGGGCCTGCTCGGCGTGGTGGTGGCGATGTCGGGTGTGCTGCTGCCCTCCAGCCTGCTGACCCTCAGCGCCACGCGCTGGGCGCACCGCAACCGCCAGCTGCGCGCCGTGCGCGCCTTCAAGGCCGGCATGGCGCCCCTGGTGGTGGCCCTGCTGATCGCCACCGGCTGGCTGCTGTCGTCCGCGGGCGGCGATCCGGCGAACGACTGGCGGCTGTGGCTGCTCACCGCCGCCGTGGCCCTGATCGTCTGGCGCACCAAGTTGCACCTGCTGTGGATGATCGGCGCCGGGGCGGTGCTGGGGATGGTGGGGTGGGTATAAAATTCCGTTGATGGAATATTCTATACAGGCTATATTTACACATGGCCTGGGAAGTTGAGTACACGGACGAGTTCGAGGGTTGGTGGGCATCCCTCACGGAAGCCGAACAAATCTCGGTGGCGGCCTCCGTCGGTCTGCTCGAAGCCCGTGGGCCGAGCCTGGGGCATCCGCACAGCAGCGGCATCCACGGCTCACGCCACGGACATCTGCGCGAATTGCGCACGCAGCACGCCGGGCGACCACTGCGCACGCTGTACGCGTTCGATCCGCGCCGAATGGCGATCTTGCTCATCGGTGGCGACAAGACAGGGAACGAACGGTGGTACGAGGTGCATATACCCATCGCCGACAGGCTGTACGACGAGCACGTGGCGCAACTCAAACGCGAAGGAGAAGAGTGATGGCCAAGAAATTTTCCGAACTCCGCGCGGCCCTGACGCCCGCCGCGCGCGCCGAGGCCGAGCGGCAAAGCCAAGCCATGCTCGCGGAAATGCCTCTGCACGAATTGCGCCGCGCCCGTGGCCTGTCGCAGAAGATGCTCGCCGAAGCGCTGCATGTCCAGCAACCCTCCGTGGCCAAGCTGGAGCGGCGCACGGACATGTACATCTCCACGCTGCGCAGCCACATCGAAGCCATGGGGGGAGAGTTGGAGGTGATCGCCAGGTTTCCAGACGGCGCGGTGAAAATCCTCAACTTCTCCGAGCTGGAAGCTTCCACGCCATGAACGTCACCCAGGCGATAGGCAGACTCTCTGGGTGCGGCCCCCTGTTGTAGGGCAGAGCGCAGCGAAGCCCGGCCGGCCAGGGCGGCTCAATCGCCCGCCACGTCCAGCAGCGCCGGCAGCCCCTGGGCCGAGGTGGTGCGCAGGCACAGTTCGGCCACGTCGTCGAGCTCGGTCGGCTCGGGGTTGAGCACCACCACCCGGGCACCGGCCTGCCGCGCCATGTGCGCCAGGCCCGAGGCCGGGTACACCGCGCCGGCGGTGCCCACCACCAGCATCAGTTGGCAGCGCAGCGCGGCGCGCTCGGCGGCTTCCAGCACCTCGGCCGGCAGCATCTCGCCGAACCACACCACGCCGGGGCGCAGCCGGTTGCCGCACGCGGCGCAGCGTGGCGGCCGGCCAGGTTCGGCCACCTGCGTCACGCAGGCCTGGCTCGGCCGGCTGGCCAGCGGGCAGGGGTCCAGCCAGCGGTCGGCGAACAGATTGCCGTGCAGCGCCAGCACGCCCTCGGCGCCGGCCTTCTGGTGCAGGCCATCGACGTTCTGCGTGATCAAGGTCAGGCGCCCAGGGTGGCGCCGCTGAAACGCCGCCAGCGCCCGGTGCCCGGCGTTGGGCTGCACGTCCTTCAGGCGCTCGCGCCGTTCGGCGTACCAGTCCCAGACGCGCTGGGGGTCGCGGCGGAACGCCTCCTCTGTCGCCAGGTCCTCGGGCTTGAAGCGCGCCCACAAACCGGTGTGCGCGTCGCGGAAGGTGGGCACGCCCGATTCGGCGCTGACCCCGGCGCCGGTCAGCACGGCGATGTGCCCGGCCGCCCGCACCCAGGCGCGGGCCTGCGCGAACGCGGCGGAAGAAGGATCGACGGGTGGGGCGGTGGCGGGCATGGCACGGCGGGGTGAACAGGCTGACGCCATTGTGGCGCCGCGCGCTCAGGCGGGCTTGGCCAGCCCCAGATCGACCATGCCGAGCAGGCGCTCGGCCAACCCCGTGCGCTCGGCCTGGCCGGCGTGGCGCAGCGGCCCCTCGATCAGCAAAAAAGCCATGCCGTGCACCGCCGACCAGGCCAGAAACTCCGCCCCTGCGCGCTGCGCGGGCGAGAGCACGCCGGCCTCGGCCATCGCGTCCAGGGCCGACTTCAGCAGCAGGAAGGGGTTGGCACGCACCGAGTCGGCGGTGGCACGCGGGACGGCTGGCGTGGCGGCGTCGATGGCATTGGGCTGGGCCGCGCCCCCCAGGCCGGCCGCGCGGCCCACGTCGTAGGGGCCGGAGGCAAACGCGGTGCGGAACAAGCCGGTCTCCTGCTGCGCAAAGCCCAGGTAGCCGCGCCCCACGGCCGACAGCAGGCCGCGTGCGTGGCTGGCGGCATCAGCGCCGCGCACCAGCGCCATCTCACGCTGCATGGCCTCGGCCAAGCGCGCCAGCCCCTCGGCCCGCACGGCCTCGAACAAGGCCGCATGGCCCTTGAAGTGCCGGTAGGCGGCGTTGGGCACCACGCCGACGCGGCGCGTGGCCTCGCGCAGCACCACGGCCGCGGGCCCACCCTCCTGGGCCAGCGCCACCCCCGCCTCCAGCAAGGCGCGCTGCAGGTCGCCGTGCCGGTAGGTGCTGCGCCGGGGCGCCGCCGGTTTGCCCGACTTGCTCACGGGGCTTTTATGTGGACATCGTCCATTTTGCTCATTAGGATAAGTGTACATCGTCCACAAGAGAGGCCCGCCATGCAATCCGATGCTTACGTCGACGGTTTTCTGTTGGCCGTTCCCACCGCCAACAAGGAGGCGTATCGCCAGCTCGTGCTGCAATCGGTGCGCTCGTTCAAGAAGCATGGCGCCCTGGAGTTGATCGAATGCTGGGGCGACGACGTGCCCGAGGGCAAGCTGACGTCCATGCCCATGGCGGTGCAGTGCCAAGCTGACGAGACCGTGGTGTTCGCGTGGATCGTCTGGCCTTCGCGCGAGGTGCGCGACGCCGGCATGAAGGCGGTGATGGAAGACCCGGACGCGCCTGGTCCAAAGAACATGCCCTTTGACGCCAAGCGCATGATCTTCGGCGGCTTTCGTCCGCTGGTGGCGTCCTGACCGGGCGCGACCACCTCCCGCCATGCCCCAGATCGCCGCCCGCATCCAGCCCTGCCTGTGGTTCAACGACCAGGCGGAAGAAGCCGCACGCTTTTACTGCGCCATCTTCCCCAACTCGCGCCTGGGCGACACCGCGCACTACACCGAGGCCGGGCGCGAGCACCATGGCCACGCGCCGGGCGCCCCCATGCTGGTGCATTTCGAGCTGGACGGCCAGCGCTTCATGGCGCTGAACGGCGGCCCGCACTTTCGCTTCAACGAGGCGATCTCCCTGGTCGTCCACGTGGCCGACCAGGCCGAACTGGACCATTACTGGCACGCCTTGTCCGACGGCGGCGACCCGGCCGCGCAGCAGTGCGGCTGGCTGAAGGACCGCTTTGGCCTGTCGTGGCAGATCGTGCCCAGCGCCTGGCAGGCCATGGCCGAATCACCCGACCGCGCGGCCGCTCAGCGCGCCATGCAGGCGATGTTCAAGATGAAGAAGCTCGACATCGCCGCCCTGCAACGCGCCTTTGACGGGCGCTGAACCTTTCCCCCAACCCCCGCGACCTCACCGGAGCTGCACGTGCAATTCATCCCTTACCTCAACTTCGACGGCAACTGCCGCCAGGCCATTGAAACCTATGCCCAGATCTTCAAGGGCCAGGTGGTGCACCTGAGCACCTTTGGCGAAACCCCCGGCATCCCCAACCTGCCCGAAGCTGCCAAGGACCGCGTCATGCACGCCCAACTGCAGGTCGGCACGCAGGCCTTGATGGCCTCGGACACCATGCCTGCGGGGGCTGAAGCCTGCGGCGGCGGCTACGTCAAGCCGCAGGGCCTGTGGGTGTCGATCGGCGTGGACAGCGTGGCCGAGGGCCAACGTGTGTTCGCCGCCTTGGCCAACGGCGGCGCCGTGAGCATGCCGTTTGACAAGACCTTCTGGTCGGCCGGCTTTGGCATGGTGACCGACCGCTTCGGCACGCCGTGGATGGTCAACGTGGCCGCCGAGGCCTGAAAAAAGGAGAAGCCCATGTCCCCCAACCCCGTCCACTGGTTCGAGATCTACACCGCCGATCTGGCCCGCGCCCGGCGCTTTTATGAGGCCGTTTTCCAGACCAAGCTGGAGCCGCTGCCCTCACCCGAGGGCGATGCCGGCGGCGTCGAGATGCTGGCCTTTCCCATGGAGATGAACAGTCCAGGCTCCGGCGGAACCCTGGTCCGCATGGACGGTGTGGCGCCGGGTGGTGGCGGCACGCTGATCTACTTTGGGTGCGAAGACTGCGCGGTCGAGCAAGGCCGCGTGGTGGCCGCAGGCGGCCAAATCTCCAAGCCCAAGTTCTCGATCGGCCCTTACGGCTTTTGCGCGCTGGTCGTTGATACCGAAAGCAACATGATTGGCTTGCATTCGATGGCATAGGACGCCCCCCCGAGGCGCCAGCGGCGACGCCCCCGCTGGGGGACCGACGGGCCGCTTCGGAGCGGCCGTGCGCAGCGGCTCCTGGTTTGGCCTGCTCTGCGGCCTCTCGGCGGGGCGCGTGGCCGGTTTGGGCAAATTAATGGCCAGATGTCGGCGTGGATAAATCGTTTATAGCTATCATACTTATAGCAATTATCGTAACTTAATTGATGCCGCTCTCCGATGCGTCTGCGGCGCTATAAACCACTGCCATGAGGCTGCGACCATGACCCCAAGCTCTGAGGACAATCTGCGCGCCGTCAGCACGGCGCGTGTGCTTCAGGCCGCGCCCGAGGCGGTGTTTCAGGCCATCGCCGACCCGACGAGTCTGGCGCGCTGGTGGGGGCCGGCGGGCTTTCGCACTACCTTCCACCGCTTCGAGTTCCGTGAGGGCGGGCATTGGGCGCACACGATGCACGGCCCCGACGGCAGCGACTACGCCAACGAGTGCCGCTTCGCGCAGATCGTGCCCCACCAGCGCGTGGTGATCGCGCACCTCAGCGCGCCGCGGTTCCAGCTGACGATCACGCTGGCGCCGCAGGACGGCGGCACGCGCGTCCACTGGCATCAGGCGTTTGAAGACGCCGAGACCTGCGCCCGCCTGGCGCCGATGTGCGCGCCCTGCAACGAGCAGAATCTCGACCGGCTGGCCGCCGTGCTGGCCGGCCGCTCACCCTGAACCCCAACCGCGCCCAACGCATGACCCAAGCCACCACCGCCCTGCCCCCGCACGTCCACGACCTGACGCTGACGCGCCTGATCCCGTCCACGCCCGACAAGCTGTTCCGCGCCTGGACCGAGCCCGAGCTGATCAAGCAATGGTTCGTGCCCAAGCCCTGGACCATCGCCCGCGCCGAGAACGACCTGCGCCCCGGTGGCCAATGCCTGATCGTCATGCGCAGTCCCGAGGGCCAGGAGATGCCCAACCCCGGCGTCTATCTGGAGGTGGTGCCGAACCGCCGCCTGGTCTTTACCGACGCCTTCACCGCCGGCTGGGTGCCGTCCGAAAAGCCCTTCATGACCGGCATCATCAGCTTCGACCCCGAGGCTGGCGGCACCCGCTACACCGCCGTGGTGCGCCACTGGACGGCCGAGGCCAAGGCCCAGCACGAGCAGATGGGCTTTCACCAGGGCTGGGGCGTGTGCGCCGACCAACTGGCCGAGCTGGTCGCCCGGCTGTAAGCCGCGCCCCGTCGCCGGATCAGCCGCGCTGGCGCGCCGCCTCGAACAGGCAGACGCCGCTGGCCACCGACACGTTCAGGCTTTCCACCGCCCCGCGCATGGGGATGTGCACCAGCTCGTCGCAGGTCTTGCGCGTGAGCTGGCGCATGCCCGGCCCCTCGGCGCCCAGCACCAGGGCCAGCGGGCCTTTCAGATCGGCCTGGTAGAGCGATTTGTCGGCTTCGCCCGCCGTGCCCACCACCCAGATGTTGCGCTCCTTCAGCTCGCCCAGGGTGCGCGCCAGGTTGGTGACCATGAAATAGGGCACCGTCTCGGCCGCGCCACTGGCCACCTTGGCCACGGTGGCGTTGATGCCGGCGGCGTGGTCCTTGGGGGCGATGACGGCGTGCGCCCCCGCGCCGTCGGCCACGCGCAGACAGGCGCCCAGGTTGTGCGGGTCGGTCACGCCGTCCAGCACCAGCAGCAGCGGCGGCCCGCTCAATTCGTCCAGCAGGTCATCGAGCGAGCGCGCCTGGTCGAGCGCCTGCACGCGCGCCGCCACGCCCTGGTGTCCGGCGCTGCCGGCCAGGCGCGTCAGGCGCAGCCCATCTGCCTCGATCACCCGCGCCCCCGCCTCGGCGGCGCGGCTCAGAAACTGCTTCATGCGTGCGTCGCGCCGGCTCGGGTCGACGTACAACTCAATGATCGAGGTCGGCGCCGTCTTCAGGCGCACCCCCACGGCGTGAAAGCCGAACAACACTTTGGGCGAGGACATGGGCGGGATTATCGGGGCAGGACCTTCAGAGGCCGGAAATTCTGGCTATCAACCGGTGCCAGCAAACCCATCCGCGCTTTCATTTTGAGAGTGCACATGAGCGCCAAACCGACCGAACCTAGGGACGAATGACAGGCCCAGCGCGCCACGCGGCATCCCTCCAACGAGGTACGCAGCCGCACCGGCTTCCTCTTTTTGACCGAGATCAAGCCCCCCAGAAGCCAGAATGCCCACACTCAAAAACAATTGATTACAAATCTCGATTTGACGAACAACGCGTTATTCATGGAGAGGCAAAGATCGGTGATCGGCGCGTTGGGCGGCGTGGTGCTGCTCTGCGCCGCCGGAAGCGCCTTTCCCAACGATCTTCCCGAGATCGCGGTACATGCACCCGCGTCGACGATGGAATCAACGCCTACACCGGGCACCTTGGCACCGGCACGGCTTCTGGATCTGGAGGCACCGGGGGCCCCGCAAGCACTGGATCAGTTGCTCGTTGAGCAAGGCTGGGCGACCTGGGACGCCGCCAACTCCCTCGGGCTGGCCCAAGGCCTGCAGGTGCGCGGCTTCACGCTCAGCAACCAGGGCAGCTCGCAACTGCAGGCCACGCGCAACCTGCTCAATGGCCACGCCGACATCGCGTGGCGCTTCGCGCGCGACCCAGCCACGCTGGAATATGCCCGGCTGCTGGGCGGCCACGACGCCACCCTGCTCGGCGCCGGCTCGCCCGGTGGCACGCTGATGCTGGGCACCAAGGCCCCCACTGGGCAACCCTTTACCCGAGCATCCCTGCGCGCCAGCGACCAGGTCGGCTGGCGCGGCACGTTGGACGCCGAAAGACAACTCGGGCCGTTGCAGATCCGCGCCGTGCTGGCCGGCCAGTGGCACGACCGCACGACCGAAGGCGTTCGCGACGACCGCCATGCGCTGCTGCTGTCCACCCGCTTGCCGCTCAGCGGCGGTGGGCATCTGCAGTGGGATCTGGAAAAACACGTCAACCGCATGCCCTTCCCCTTTGGCACCGCCTACGCGGGCGGCCAGTTCTGGCTTGACCACGCCTACGTCGACACCACACGGGCGCGTGCCGACCGCCAGGCCTGGCGCCAGGCGCTGTACCTTAAAAAGCCGTTGGGCGAGCACCTCACCCTGAGCGGCCACTGGCAGGCCGCGCACACCCAGCGCGAGGAAACCCTGGTCGGTTTTTTCAACGTCAAGAACGCCACCCAGCTCAACAGCTACCTGCGCGACATCGACGAGCGCTATCGCCAGCGCGATGCCGGCCTGCAACTGGACGGCCACTGGCAGGCCGGCGACTGGCGCCACGACTGGAGCCTGGCCCTGGGCACACACCGCGAGCGACGCGACTTTGCCGGCCCGCAGAACATCGGCGGCTTCGTTCTGGATACCCGCCATCCGGTCTACCCACCCGACCTGTCCGCCTTCACCCTGGCCAACCGCTACAGCTTCGAGCACCTGAGCGACAGTGGCCTCGGCGCGGCCTGGCGCGGCCAGGTGGGCGCATGGGATTTCCGCGTCGGCGTGCGCCAGTCACGCCTGCGCATTCGGGGTGCCTCACGCCCCGATGCTGAACTGCTGCCCACCGCCCAGGCCAACCCGCTCACCCACGCCTTCGGCCTGGGCTACACCCTGGGGCCGGCCGGACGCGTGTGGCTGGCACGCACGCAGTCTTACCTGCCCAACCGCGGCCAATTTGCCGACGGCGCCTGGTTGCCCGCCAGTCAGGCCCGCCAGTGGGAAGCCGGCTGGGCCTGGCCCGCCGCGCCCACCGCGCAGCCGACTTCCGTGGCGGCAAGCGCGGTGGTGCCCCCCACCATCGCCGTCACCGCTTTCGATCTGCAGCGCAGCAACCTGGCCGTGCCCGACCCCCAGCATGCCGACGCCTACCTGCTGCGCGGCACCCAGCGCTCGCGCGGGGTCGAGGCGCACACCAGCTTTGGCACCGGCCCACTGCGCTGGACGATCTCTGGCACCTGGATGCGCCCACGCATCACGCAAACGGCCAGCCCCGGCACGCCAGGCGATTACCTGGCGGGCGTGGCCGACCGCTTTGCCAGCTTGCGCGTGCAGGCGCCGGTCCCCGCCGCCCTGGGCCTGCCCTCAACCCAGGCCTGGTTGCGCCTGACCGGCAGCAGCAGCCGGCCGGGCGATGCCCGGGCCAGTTTTCGTGCCCCCGGCTGGGGCGTGATCGACGCCGGCCTGCAAGGCCAGTGGCCCGGCCAGCAAAAACTGCACTGGGGCCTGCAAATCACCAACCTGACCGACCGCCGCTACGTCCGCGCGTTGACCGGGCCGGACAACGTATGGCAGGGGCCAGAAAGACGCCTTCAGCTGTGGATCGATATGGCGTGGTAAGGGACAACGCTTGGCGGTCTCAACTCCGAAGTGCAACACCGCTGATTGATATTGAGAATCAGCGAATACTGATCAGTGAATGGTAGCTGTTTGCTGTTGTTCGATGGCCTGCATGAGTTGCTTGAACCTCTCGTAGGGCGTGAACCAGCCCAGCGTCTGCCTGGGTCTGTTGTTGAGCAGATCG
>JAIUOM010000131.1 GCA_020161215.1 Pseudomonadota bacterium | reverse complement strand
GGCGCCTCGGGCAAGAAGCTCGACGACACCTACAAATTGGCCTGGCTGCGCGGCCTGAAGACCACCTACTACCTGCGCACCAGCAGCGCCACGCACGCCGAGAAATCCACCGTGCAATCGGGGCGTCTGAATGCCGTGCCCAGCGACGACGTCAGCGGTGGCGCGCGCATGAGCGGGCTCGACGCGGCCGCCGCGTCGGCGCGCGCGCAGATGGCCGCCGAGCCCGCGACCGACATCAAGTTCTGCGCCATCGACGATCCGGGCTGCGAAGCCTGCCAGTAAAAAGTCCGCCCAAGGCACGTCACGCGATGCCTTGCAACAACAAAAACTGGTGAGCAACGCGAAGGAAGACTTTTCATTTGATAGCGTTGCTCCCATAATCGGAGCATTGGAAAAACCATGTTGACCTGGGACGACGACGCCACCCTCACCGCGCTGCAGCCGCGTCTGCAAACGCATGCGCAGCCGGGCCATCCTACGCCGCCTTTCGTCGCGAAAGATTCGGCCGCTCTTAACAAAATTTCTTCCGCCGTGCCGCGTGCCCCTGGTCACGCCGCCGACCAGAGTGCACGCCGCGTCAATGTGGCCGACAAGCGCATCATCAACGGCCAGACCGACGTCAACCAGCTGGTGCCGTTCAAGTACAAGTGGGCCTGGGAAAAATACCTGGCCACCTGCGCCAACCACTGGATGCCGCAGGAAGTCAACATGAACCGCGACATCGCGCTCTGGAAATCCCCAAACGGGTTGAGCGAAGACGAGCGGCGCATCATCAAGCGCAACCTGGGCTTTTTCGTCACGGCCGACTCGCTGGCCGCCAACAACATCGTGCTGGGCACCTACCGCCACATCACGGCGCCCGAATGCCGCCAGTTCCTGCTGCGCCAGGCCTTCGAGGAAGCGATCCACACCCACGCCTACCAGTACATCGTCGAGTCGCTGGGTCTGGACGAGTCGGAGATCTTCAACGCCTACCACGAGGTCGCGTCCATCCGCGACAAGGACGAGTTCCTGATCCCGTTCATCGACGCGATCATGGACCCCCACTTCCACACCGGCACCCCCGAAGCCGACCAGACCCTGCTGAAAAGCCTGATCGTCTTCGCCTGCCTGATGGAAGGTCTGTTCTTCTACGTCGGCTTCACCCAGATTCTGGCGATGGGCCGGCAGAACAAGATGACCGGCGCCGCCGAGCAGTACCAGTACATCCTGCGCGACGAGTCGATGCACTGCAACTTCGGCATCGACCTGATCAACCAGATCAAGCTCGAAAATCCACAGCTGTGGACCCCAGCCTTCAAGGCCGAGATCAAGGCGCTGTTCGAGAAAGCCGTCGAGCTGGAATACCGCTACGCCGAGGACACCATGCCGCGCGGCGTGCTGGGCCTGAACGCCTCCATGTTCAAGGGCTACCTGCGCTACATCGCCAACCGGCGCGCCACGCAGATTGGCCTGGAGGCGCTGTTCCCCAACGAAGAGAACCCTTTCCCCTGGATGAGCGAGATGATCGACCTGAAGAAGGAACGCAACTTCTTCGAGACCCGGGTCATCGAGTACCAGTCCGGGGGCGCCTTGTCCTGGGATTGAAAGCCGCGACCAGACCGTGCAACCACCGATCTTGCAACTCCCGCCCGACGTGTTGGCGTCGCGGCTTGGTTGCGTCCCCATTCATGGCGCTGAAGTTCAGCTTCAGCGCCATGAATCGCTTCGTGCGCTCCGCAAGGCGCGAAGTGTTTCCTGCTGTTGAACGTTCAACTTGATCAAGGAGTAAAACATGGCAACTGCGAAGAAAGCCGCCACCAAGAAGGCGGCGACCAAGAAGGCTCCGGCGAAGAAAGCTGCGGCACCGGCCAAGAAGGCGGCCACCAAGAAAGCCGCGGCACCGGCCAAGAAAGCGGTGCCGGCTAAGAAAGCCGCGGCACCCGCCAAGAAGGCCGCCACCAAAAAGGTAGCCACCAAGAAAGCGGCACCCGCCAAGAAAGCCGCGGCACCCGCCAAGAAGGTAGCCACCAAGAAAGCGGCACCGGCCAAGAAAGCCGCGGCGCCCGCCAAGAAGGCCGCCACCAAAAAGGTAGCCACCAAGAAAGCGGCGCCGGCCAAGAAGGCCGCGGCACCCGCCAAGAAGGCCGCCACCAAAAAGGTAGCCACCAAGAAAGCCGCGGCGCCCGCCAAGAAGGCGGCACCGGCCAAGAAAGCCGCGACGAAGAAGGCAGCCGCCCCCAAGAAGGCGGCAGCCCCGGCGGCGCAGACGACGTTGAACCCTCAGGCGGCTTGGCCGTTTCCGACCACGCCCAAGCCCTGAGACGCGGGTGTGGGCCGGTCACGGCTGAAGCTTACCCCCCAAGAGCCCGACACGCGCCGCGTGTTTGGGCTCTTTTTTTTGGCCGCGTCACGCGGCGGTGGCCACCGTCTGGCCGGCTGCCACTCATACCAAAAGGCGTTCAAAAACATCCAACCGTTCGCGTTGAGCCCTTCGACGGGCTCAGGACAGGCTTGTCGAAACGCCGCGCCGGGCTTCGACAAGCTCAGCCTGAACGGTTTTTGTAGTTTGAACGCCAATCGGTATCAGGCGTTGGCGCGTACGCTGTCGTCCACCTGGTAGTTCTGCGGCCCGCGCCCGGCGATCTTCAGCGCGCCCAGTCGGTTGCCCAGCGCGGCGCAGCGCGGCAGCTCCCAACCCAGTTCCAGACCGTGCAGCAGCGCGCCGCGCCAGGCGTCGCCACAACCTGTAGGATCGACGATTTGGGTCGGCGTCACGGCCGGTACGTGCAGGCATTCGCCGTCCTGCCAAATGTCGCAGCCTTCACCCCCCAGGGTCACGACCAGCCCGCGCACGCGGCGTGACAACTCGGCCAAGGTAGCGCCGGTGCGGTCGCACAGCATGCGCCCCTCGTAGTCGTTGACGGTGACCCAGCTCGCCAGGTCCACGAAATGCCGCAGCTCGGCGCCGTCGAACATGGGCAAACCCTGGCCAGGGTCGAACACAAAAGGAATACCGGCGGCCCGGAACTGCTCGGCGTGCTGCTGCATGGCGTCGCGCCCGTCGGGCGAGATGATGCCCAGGCGGATGTCCGGGCGTGCCGGCACCTGGTTGACGTGGGCCTGGGCCATGGCGCCGGGGTGAAAGGCCGTGATCTGGTTGTTGTCGCGGTCGGTCATGATCATGGCCTGGGCGGTGTAGGTGTCGGCCAGCTCGCGCACGAACTCGGTGCCGATGCCCAGCTCGCGCAGGCGCCTCAGGTAGCCCTGGCCGTCGCTGCCGACGGTGGCCATGGGCAGCGGCGTGCCGCCCAACTGGCGCATGGCGTAGGCGATGTTACCGGCGCAACCGCCGAAATCGCGCCGCAAGGTCGGCACCAGGAAGGACACGTTCAGGATGTGCAGCTGCTCGGGCAGGATCTGGGCGGCAAAGCGGCCCTCGAAATCCATGATGACGTCAAAGGCAAGGGAACCGCAAATCAAGGTGGCCATGGTCGGTACACAACAAGTAAAAGGCAAACGGCGTGCGGGCGGACCCCACGCGCCGCGTCAAGGATAGAAGGCGAGCAACCGGTAGCCCACCACGGCCGGGCCGCTGCCCCCCGCATCCACCGACAGCCCGAGGGCGCCCGTGAATTCGCCACGCGCCGCCAGCGCGGGCGGCATGCCCAACTCCTCGGCGCTTAGCACGCGTCGGATCAGGGCCTGGTCCTGGGCATCGGTCAGGGTCAACTCCAGGGCTGGGCTGGCCACCGGCAATGGCGCGGTGTTGCGCACGGTGGCACTGAGCCGAAAGCTGCTCGGGCCAGTGCGGTTGAAGCTGGAGCTGTCGATGATCAGGGCCTCGATGCGGCGATAGGGCCGAAGGGTGCAGCCGAGCGGCTGGCACAGGGCCTGCAGCCAGGGAATGGTGCGGGGCTCGCGCGCGGCCAGCCAGTCGCGCTGGCCAATGACCACCTGCGCGGCCAGGCCAGCCAGCAGCAGCAGCGCCAGCAGGCCCAGCAGCAAGCGCATCGGGGTCGAGGCCCAGAACGCTCGCCGCTCGGCGGCCGCCACGAAGGAAGGGGTGGCCTCCGATGCAGACGGCTCGGCGGCGGCGGGCGCCGCCTCGGCGATCCTGATCATTGCAGGCGGCTCGGGCTCCGGTTCGGGCTCGGCCGGGCTGTCCAACTCCAGCGCCGGCCAGGCCGGTTGGGGCGGCGGCAGCGGGGCGGTGGGCGGCGCCTCGGTCCGGGCCATCGGCAGGATTGGCGCGGCAGGTGGCGCCGGCACCTGGGCGGCCACAGGCGGTGCCACGGCGGACGAGACCGACGCCTCGTCGTCGCCGGCCGACCGCTCGGGCCAGCTGGACCCGCTCGGCTCTTCCCCGATGGGTTCGTCCGCGGAGGCGAACACGGACTCATCGGGCGCCGGCGGCGGTGCGGACGCTTGCAGCGGCACCGGCACGGTCTCGGCGTGGGCCTCTGGCGGTGGCGCCAGGGCCGCACGCGGCGCGGCCACGGGCGCACCGCCCACCACCGGCTGCAGGCCGGTGCTCTGCGCCTGGGGCAGCATCTGCGCCATCGCGTCGAACACGTCGCCGCACTGTCCGCAACGCACCCAGCCTTCAGACAGGCGCAGTTGATCCGGCACGACCTTGAACAGGGTCGAGCAGACCGGGCAGCGTGTGACGAGACTCATGGTGCGCGAAACGGTGTGGCGACGATTGTAGGCAGCGCCGGGGCCGGCCAGCTCAGGCGCGCCGCCCTTCCAGCAGCACCCAGCCGTCCTCGGCGTCGGCCACCCGCAGCGCCAGGTAGGGCCGGTAGGCCGCTTGCAGCTCCTCGGTCTGGCGTTCCAGCACGCCGGCCAGCACCAAGGCGCCGCCCGCGCCGACATGGCCGGCGAGCAGCGGCGCCAGCACTTTCAGTGGCGTGGCCAGGATGTTGGCCAGCACGGTCTCGTAGGCGCCCTGCGCGCGGTCCGGCAGGCCGGCGACCAGTTGCACACCGTTGGCCGCGGCGTTGTCCTGGGTGGACTGCACGGCGGCTTCGTCGATGTCCACGGCATCGACCTGGGCCGCGCCGTGCAGCGCCGCGCCGATAGCCAGGATGCCGGAGCCGCAGCCGTAGTCCAGCACGCGCTGGCCGGCCGGCGGGTGGGCGGCGATCCAGCGCAGGCACATGCGCGTAGTCGGATGGGTGCCGGTGCCGAAGGCCAGGCCCGGGTCGAGCCGGATAACCTGGCGGGCCTGCGCCGGGACCTGGTGCCAGGTGGGCACGATCCAGAACTCGGGGGTGATCGGTACCGGCTCGAACTGCGACTGGGTCAGGCGCACCCAGTCCTGGTCGGCCACCGGCGCGATGGCCTGCACCTCGCAGCCGTCAAAGAAATCCTGCAGCGCCAGCAGCCGCGCCGCCTCGCGCGCGGCCTCGGCGTCGGGAAACAGGCCCAGCACGCGCGAGCGCTCCCAGCTGTGCGCCGGCGGCGGCAGGCCGGGCTCGCCGAACAGGGCGTGCTCGGCCTGGGTGTCGGCATCGGCGTCCTCGACGGATACGCTGAGCGCCTCCAGCGCCTCCAGTGCGTCGGACAACAGGTCCACCCGCTCTTGCGGACAAATCAGGCGCAGTTCATGCATGGCAGGAAGAGAACATTCGCGGCAGCCCGTGGCTCCGGGCGGTCCGCGCAGGGAAGAATCAGAACGAGCCACGGGAGGGGCTGCGTGCGCCCCCGGCCCGGCCGACGATCGGCCGGACGACGTCGCGATCATACCCAGCCCCACACCCGTCAGTGGCCCGCAAGACCTTGTTGGAACTTCTTTTTTTATAGCATCTCAGGAAGTTTCCGCGCCGACCTACACCGGTTTTTGCCCACAAAAGCAAAAAACCCGCGACATCCGGCAGATGTCGCGGGCCTGAGGCTGGCCGACATGGGCCAGCGGGCGGGATCAGCTCATCTCGCCGATGGCCGGGAAGTTGCCGTGGGCGACGGCGTCACGGGTCTGGGCCCGCACCTCGGCACGGGTCGGCAGATGGTCCTTGGCGACCGGAGCGTCGGCGAACATGGACTGACCGCCGTGCACGGGCGGGTGCGCCAGGGCCTCGGCGCGCACCTCGGCACGGCTGGTGGTGGAGACGAGCGGCTGGTCGAGCACCAGCGGGCCTTCGCCGCCGACCGGCATCGGGCCGGCCAGGGCGGCGCCAGACAGGGTGGACAGGGCCAGCAGGGCGGCCAGGGCAAGGTGTTGGGTGGTTTTCATGAGGGTTTCCTTCGGTGGGTTCGGCACCAGGCGATGGTCGGGTCAAGAAGGCGAGCCTTCTGGGTGGGGCTTCGCAGCGCCTGCCTTGGCTTGCCCCATGTGCTCTACTTTGCCCCAGTTCATCGATTGAAAAAACCAGGCACGATGAATAGAACTATTTTTGATTTGGAAACAATCAAGGGGTCAGAACCTGTGGATGCAGAGCGCATGACCATGAGCGCGACGAAAAACCCCCGCCCCCCACCGGACAGGGGTTGGCGTTTTCCCGGCACCCGCTTCGGCGAGGGTGTGACCCTGGCGAGGAACAGTCAGTGCCTTCGATATTTGCTACTCAATAAAGAGCAACCCGTCGGCACTGGACAAGCCTCACGCCCAAAAAACAAAGACCCTCAGGCCCGTGGCGTGGCGGCTGCTTGGAAGGGGCCGGAGTCGGGCCGGCCCGGGCGTCAGCGTTTGTGCTCGCTGAGCCACTTCTCCAGGTAATGGATGTTGGTGCCGCCCTCGATGAACTTGGCGTCCACCATCAGTTCGCGGTGCAGGGCGATGTTGCTGCTGATGCCCTCGATCACGGTTTCGGCCAAGGCCGTGCGCATGCGGGCGATGGCCTGCTCGCGCGTGTCGCCGTAGACCACGATCTTGCCGATCATCGAATCGTAGTTGGGCGGCACGAAGTAATTGTTGTAGACGTGCGAGTCGACGCGCACGCCCGGTCCGCCCGGCGCGTGCCAGGTGGTGATGCGGCCCGGCGACGGGGTGAACTTGAACGGGTCCTCGGCGTTGACGCGGCACTCGATGGCGTGGCCCTTGAGCTGGATCTGGCGTTGGGTGAACGGCAGCTTCTCACCGGCCGCGACCATGATCTGGGTGCGCACGATGTCGATGCCGGTGATCCACTCGGTCACCGGGTGCTCGACCTGCACGCGCGTGTTCATCTCGATGAAATAGAACTCGCCGTTTTCGTACAAGAATTCGAAAGTGCCGGCGCCCCGGTAGCCGATTTTCTTGCAGGCCGTCACGCAGCGCTCACCAATGCGTTCGATCAGGCGGCGCGGAATGCCCGGCGCCGGCGCCTCCTCGATGACCTTCTGGTGGCGGCGCTGCATGGAGCAGTCGCGCTCGCCCAGGTAGACGGCGTTACGGTGCTTGTCGGCCAGCACCTGAATCTCGATGTGGCGCGGGTTCTGGAGGTATTTCTCCATGTACACGGCCGGGTTGTTGAAAGCCGCGGCGGCTTCGGCCTTGGTCATCTGCACCGCGCCGACCAGGGCCGCCTCGGTGTGCACCACGCGCATGCCGCGCCCACCGCCACCGCCGGCGGCCTTGATGATGACCGGGTAGCCGATGGCCTTGGCGATGCGGCGGATGGCGGCCGGGTCGTCGGGCAACTCGCCCTCCGAGCCGGGCACGCAAGGCACGCCGGCCTTGATCATCGCTTGCTTGGCCGACACCTTGTCGCCCATGATGCGGATCGACTCCGGCGTGGGGCCAATGAACTGAAAGCCGCTTTTCTCGACCCGCTCGGCGAAGTCGGCGTTCTCGCTCAGAAAGCCATAGCCGGGGTGAATGGCCTCGGCGTCGGTCACCTCGGCGGCCGAGATGATGGCCGGCATATTGAGGTAGCTCTGCCCCGAGGGCGGCGGGCCGATGCACACCGCTTCGTCGGCCAGGCGCACGTACTTGGCGTCCTTGTCGGCCTCGGAATAGACCATCACGGCCTGGATGCCCAGCTCGCGGCAGGCGCGCTGGATGCGTAGGGCAATCTCACCTCGGTTGGCGACCAGAATCTTCTTGAACATCCGCGCGACTTCTTGTGGCTTACTCGATGACGAACAGCGGCTGGCCGTACTCGACCGCCTGCCCGTTCTCGCCCAGGACCTGGACCACCGTGCCGGACTTCTCGGCGTCGATCTCGTTGAGGATCTTCATCGCCTCGATGATGCACAAGGTGTCGCCCTCATTGACCTTTTGCCCCACTTCGATGAACGGCTTGGCGCCCGGGCTGGCGGCACGGTAGAACGTGCCGACCATGGGGGATTTGACGACGAAACCCGTCGGCTCGGCCGGCGCGGCGGCAGGGGCGGAACCGGCGGCTGGCGTGGCCGGCCCCTGGGCCGGCATGGCGCCGGGCGCCGGAGCGGCCGCGGCCACCGGGGCGTAGACGGCCGTGGCCAGCGGAACACCGCCCTTGACGATGCGCACCTTGCCTTCGGCTTCGGTGATCTCGAGTTCAGAGACGTTGGACTCCGACACGAGGTCGATCAGGGTCTTGAGTTTGCGCAAATCCATGGAACTGGAGGAAAATATCGATGAAACCCAAGGAATTTAACCTAAATTGAGTTCATCTGGGTTGATTTGGTTTTAACTTCTTTGAATTTTCCAGTTCTGCGTGCTTCGGTCCGCACCGGTCAAGCGCGCCAGGCGGCCAGATCGGCCGGCTGGACTTGTCCGATCTTACGCTGGCGCAAGCGCCCCTCCCCATCGAACACCACCGTGAAGGGCAGGCCACCGGCGGCGTTGCCGAGTTGGCGTGTCAGCTCCACGCCTTCCATGCCGGCCAGGCCGACCGGAAAGCTGATCGGCGCCCGGGTCAGGAAACGCTGGACCGGCTCCAGCTTGTCGACCGCCAAGCCCAGCAGTTGCCAGCCGTTGGCGCGGTTTTCGGTGTAGAAGCGGCTCAGCAACGGCAGCTCCTCGACACAGGGTGGACACCAGGTGGCCCAGAAATTGATCAGCAGGGGTCGGCCCTGAAGCGCGGCCAGGCTCAATTGGCCCCCTTCGGGCGTGGGAAAGCTGCGTTCCCAGAAGCCGGACAGGTCGGCCTCGCCCGGCTCCAGGCGCCACCAGGCCAGGCCCGCGCCCGCGGCCGCCGCCAGCGCGCCGGCGGCCAGCAGCGCGCGGCGCCCGTGGGCGGGTGCGGCCATCTCGGGCCGCTGGGTTGGCTCGCTCATGGCACCGGCGCCTCGGCGGCCATGCGCCGCAGCAGGGCCTGTCGGTCGCCGCGCGGGGCGCGGCCATCGGCGCCGGCTCTCAGCGCGCCGCGCAACTCGTCGTGGTCGTGGATCATCAGGTGCACGCCCACCGGCTCGCCCAGCTCCGGGCAGGGCGCGGACAGGCTGAGCGCGTCCACCGAGGCGCCGTTGAAGCCGGTGGTGGCGCGGGCCTGGTAGTCCACGCCGTGGTCAATGAGCGTAATTTCCGCCGATTTGGGGTCATCGCAAAACAACTGCAGGTAAATGTCGGATAAGCGCGTGGCGGTGCCGTGCCACACCGCGCCACTCAGGTGCGGGCGGAATTCGGCCAGGCGCTCCATCCATTGCAGGGCCAGTCGGCGCAGCGCCACCAGCTCACCGGGCTGGGTGTCGGCGTGAAACAGCGCCAGATGCTCGCGCACGGCCGCTTCCACCAGCGTGTTGTCGGGCAGGGCGGTGCGCGGCGGCACGCCCAGCTGACGGCCGGCGTGGCGCTTGGCGCTGCCGTAGTCCAGCCCGTCCTCGACCACCAGCCGGGCGGCGACCGCGGCGATTTCCTGGGTCAGGGTTTCCATGCGTGCATTCTGCCTTGCCGGGCTTGGCCCTTGCCGTAAAGTGCCGTTTCCCCTGGAGGCTTGCCATGCAGACCACGATGATGAAGGTGCCGCTCTCGCTCAACCACCTGCTGGAGCGGGCCGGCCGGCTGTTTCACGGCAGCCAGATCGTTTCGCGCCTACCCGACAAATCGCTCAAGCGCCACAGCTACGCCGAGTTCTACCGCCGCACGCGCGCCCTGGGCGCGGCGCTGCAGGCCCTGGGCCTGCGCCAGGGCGAGCGCGTGGCCACGCTGTGCTGGAACCACCACGCGCACCTGGAGGGCTACTTCGGTATTCCGGCCGCCGGCGGCGTGATGCACACGCTGAACCTGCGCCTGTCGCCGGAGGAAATCGGCTGGATCGCCGCCGACGCCCAGGACCGCTTTTTGCTGGTGGACGACGTGCTGCTGCCGCTGTACGAGAAGTTCAAGCACCTGCACGCCTTCGAACAGGTGATCGTGGTGCCTTTTTCGGGCGCGCCGGTGCCACCCGGTTTCACCGACTACGAGGCCTTGCTGGCCGGCGCCGACGCGGACGCCTTCGTCTACGCCCCGCACCAGGAGGACGATCCGGTGGCCATGTGCTACACCTCGGGCACCACCGGGCGCCCGAAAGGGGTGGTGTACTCCCACCGCTCCACCGTGCTGCACTCGCTGGTCGGTTGCCTGCCGGATTTCACCGCCGTGCGCGGCATCGACGTGGTGCTGCCGGTCACCCCCATGTTCCACGCCAACAGCTGGGGCATGCCCTACATCGCGGTGATGATGGGCGCCAAGCTGGTGTTCCCCGGCCCGCACCTGCACCCGGACGACCTGCTGGACCTGATCACCGCCGAGCCCCCGACCCTGTCGCTGGGCGTGCCCACCATCTGGATGACACTGATCCAGGCCTACGACGCCTCGCTGAAAGCCGGCTCGCCGAACCATGGCCGCTGGAAGCTGCCCGAAGGCATGCGCTCGATGGTCGGTGGCGCGGCGGTGCCCGAATCTCTGATCCGCGCCTTTGCCGCGCACGGCATCTGGATCCTCCAGGGCTGGGGCATGACCGAGACCAGCCCGGTCGGCACGCTGAGCTACCCCACGGCCGCGCTGCGCGGCGCCAGCGAGGACGAGCGCTTTCGCCGCGCCGCCATGGCCGGCGTGCCGGCGCCGCTGGTCGAGCTGCGCCTGCGCGGCGACGCCGGCCAGGACCAGCCCTGGGACGGCCAGAGCGTGGGCGAGCTGCAGGTGCGCGGGCCGTTCATCACCGGCAGCTATTTTCAGGTCGGCTCGCCCGACGACAAATTCACCCCCGACGGCTGGCTGCGCACCGGCGACGTGGCCACGGTGGACGAACTGGGCTTCATGCGCATCGCCGACCGCACCAAGGATTTGATCAAGTCCGGCGGCGAATGGATCAGCTCGGTCGATCTGGAAAACGCCCTGATGGCCCATTCCGCCGTGGCCGAAGCCGCCGTCATCGCCATCCCCGACGACAAATGGGGCGAGCGCCCGCTGGCCTGCGTGGTGCCCAAGCCCGGGGAGCAGGCCACACCCGAGGCATTGAACCAGCTGTTGCTGAGCAAGGGCTTCGCCAAGTGGCAGCTGCCCGAGCGCTACGAGTTCATCGACGCCGTGCCCCGCACCTCGACCGGAAAATTCTGGAAACTGAAACTGCGCGAACGCTTTTCAAGCTAGTATTTTTATAGCTACTCAGGAAGTATTGACGCCGACATCCGGCGGTTTTTGCTTGGAATCCATCGACCGGGCCGCGCGGGAGGGCACCCGCCCCCCCACACCGCCCGGTTCGCTACCAATTTCCGAGCATTCCTGGGTGATCCGACGCCGGCTGGAGCCCAGAATGGTGCCCCGGGCGACCTACAATCCGGCGCATGCATATTCACATCCTGGGCATCGCCGGCACCTTCATGGGCGGGCTGGCGGCGCTGGCGCGCGAGGCCGGCCACCGCGTCACCGGCTGCGACGCGGCGGTCTACCCCCCCATGAGCGATCAGTTGCGCGCGCTGGGCATCGAGTTGATCGAAGGCTATGGCGCCGAGCAGTTGGGGCTGAAGCCCGACATGTTCGTAGTCGGCAACGTGGTCAGCCGCGCGCGGCAGGTGGATGGTTCACCCAAGTTCCCGTTGATGGAGGCCATCCTCGACGCCGGCGCGCCCTACACCAGCGGCCCGCAATGGCTGGCCGAGCACGTGCTGCAAGGCCGCCATGTGCTGGCCGTGGCGGGCACGCACGGCAAGACCACCACCACCTCGATGCTGGCCTGGATTCTGGAGGCGGCGGGCCTGGCACCCGGCTTTCTGGTCGGCGGGGTGCCGCTGAATTTTGGGGTCTCGGCCCGGCTCGGCGGGGTCAGCTCAGCGGCCAAGCCGCCGGACCCCTCGCAGCGGGGCAGCGCGGGGTCCTGTTTCGTCATCGAGGCCGACGAATACGACACCGCCTTTTTCGACAAGCGCAGCAAGTTCGTGCATTACCGCCCGCGCACCGCAGTGCTGAACAACCTGGAGTTCGATCACGCCGACATCTTTGACGATCTGGGTGCCATCGAACGGCAATTTCATCATTTGGTGCGCACCGTGCCGTCCACCGGTCGGCTCGTGGTGAACGATCTGGAGGAAAGCCTGGTGCGCGTGCTGGCCTTGGGGCTCTGGAGCGAGCGGCGCGGCTTTGGCGCCGCGGTGAGCGACTTCACGGCGCACGGCGATCCGTCGGACTTCGAGGTGCACCTGCGTGGCCAGCCGATCGGGCGGGTGCGCTGGGCCTTGTCGGGAACGCACAACCAGCTCAACGCCCTGGCCGCCATCGCCGCGGCCGAGCATGTGGGCGTGGCGCCGGCGGACGCGGCGCGCCACCTGGGCGGCTTTCAGAACGTGCGCCGGCGCATGGAAGTGCGCGGGCGGGTGGCGCGGCCGGGCGGGGACATCACGGTGTACGACGATTTCGCGCAC